>NZ_MNQF01000064.1:0-93496 GCF_001915285.1 Alistipes sp. 56_sp_Nov_56_25 | reverse complement strand
GACTGAAAACAAACCGTTGCCTTTTCGTTACCTACTATCTTATACAAAAATGTAACGACCCGATGAATCAGGTCGTTACATCACTTTAATCCCACACCCGAAAGGGTTTCCTCTTTTCTTTATATCGGCTTCCGGGTCGGCCGGGAGCTTATTTTTTCGAATCTACCCGCATTTCGACCGAGGCGCCCGACCATTGGTTGATCTCCCGCTTTTCGGTGCGCAGGCGGCGTCCGGCATAGGAGATCCTCACCTCGATCCCGAAGGGCCTGGTCGCGTCGATTTCGTTGTCCGCGGGCAGCGTGTGGGGAATTATATATAGGTAGAGCACGAGGTGGTCGCACGGCATGGTTTGCAGCGCGGCCGTGCGGTCCGCGGCGATGTCTGCGGGGCGTTCGGTGAGGTTCGAGCCGACGTCGGCCACGGTCGATGCCGACGAGGCGAATCCGATGCGCCGGCCGGCGGCGTCGAAACAGCCGCACATCAGCGCCGCATTGTACCGCCACCACCCTTCGTAGCGGCTCGTGACTTCGATTGTAAATCCTTTTTCGTCCATGTTCTGTCGGGGCCGCGCGGGCCGGATGCAGCGCCGGATCGGTTCGGCGGTCCGTGCGCGGACTATTTTTCCGTAAAAATAATACAACTGTCGTGCAACGCCAAATTTATTTGCGCCCCGCCGGGCCGGGAATGCTAAAACTCGCGGTTTTCTTTGCAAATGTCTTATTTTTTCGTAACTTTGCGCACTAAATGTGCGTAAATGGAGGTAGCTCAACGATATTCGATTGCCTGGAAAGGGCTGAAAAACGGTCGTCACGACTTCCGTTTCGAGGTCGACAAGGCGTTGTTCGAAGCCTTCGAAAGCACGGAGATCAAGGACGGACGGTGTGAGGTCTCGGTCGGTGTGGACCGCTCGGAGAAGCAGCTCACGCTCGATGTCGGGATCACGGGCCATGTCGTCGTCGAATGCGACCGATGCCTGGAGGACTGCCGTGTGCCCATTGATTTCGAGGGGCAGCTGGTGGTGAAATTCTCCGACGAGGTGCACGAATACGACGGCGAGGTGATGTGGATGCTGCCGGGCGAGGACCGCGTGGAGCTTGCGCAGTACATCTACGAAAGCATCGTGCTGTCGCTGCCCTACCAGCGGGTGCATCCCGAGGGGGAGTGCAACCCCGAGATGCTCGAACGCTTCCGGATCGTTTCCGACCGGGAGTTCGCGTCGATCGAGGCTGCGGCCGAAGGCGCCGGGGAGCGCGGCGGGGGCGAATGGGCCAAGCTGGCCGCCCTGCGCGAGCGGATGGAGGCCGAAGGCGCGGACGGCGGAGAAGGCGGTGAGGAACCCGGCGGCGCGAAATAAACACGGATAAAGATACGTTTAAACTTATAAATTATATTTAAAAATGGCACATCCTAAACACAAAGTCTCGTCGACGCGACGCGATAAGCGCAGAACCAACTACAAGGCTACCGTTCCGACGGTGGTTACCTGCTCGAACTGCGGCGCAGCGGTGCTCTATCACCGTGTATGCCCCGAGTGCGGCTTCTATCGCGGAAAGCTCGCCATCGAGAAGAAAGCTGCCGAATAATTCCGGCGCTCAAAAGAGTGCATCCCCGCGGGGAGTGCCTCTTTTTTAATTTATGAAGGTTCCCTTCCGGCCGCCTGAATCCCCGGTCGTGTATGTTTTCCGGGGCGGGTCGGGAGCGGGACAGGATATCAACCAACACTCGTACGAGTATGATAAAGATTGGCGTAGATGCCATGGGCGGCGATTATGCACCCGAAGCGGCTGTCAAGGGAGCCGTCATGGCGCTCGATGCGATCGGGTCGGACAGCCGTATCGTGCTGTTCGGCGACGAAGAGAAAATTAAGTCCGTGCTCGCTTCGGAGGGATGTCCCGCCGAGCGGTTCGGAATCGTAGCGACCACCGAGGTGATCGAGATGGGCGACCATCCGGCCAAGGCCTTCCAGTCCAAGGCGGATTCGAGCATCACGGTCGGGTTCGGCTACCTGGCCAAGGGAGCTGTCGACGGTTTTGCGAGCGCAGGTTCGACCGGCGCCATGATGGTCGGTTCGATGTATGCCGTCAAACCGATCGAGGGTGTCGTGCGTCCCACGATTTCATCCATCGTTCCCACCATCGCAGGGCGTCCTGCGCTGCTGCTGGACGTGGGCCTGAATGTGGACTGCAAGCCCGAGGTGTTGGCGCAGTACGGCCTGATCGGCTCGATTTACGCCGAGGCGGTGCTGGGCATCGAGCGTCCGCGCGTGGCGGTGCTCAACATCGGCGAGGAGGAGACCAAGGGCAACGCCCAGACCAAAGCCACCTACGAACTGCTGAAGGCGGAGAGCCGGATCAATTTCGTGGGCAATGTCGAGGGTTCCTATCTCTTTTCGGGCAAGGTCGCCGATGTGATCGTCTGCGACGGATTCGTCGGCAACACGGCGCTGAAAATGGCCGAGGGCCTCTACCGCATCAACACGGCCTTGGGCTGCCGCAATGCCTTCTGGGACGCCATGAATTACGAAAACGTGGGCGGAACACCCGTCCTGGGCGTCAACGCGCCCGTTATCATCGGTCACGGATGCTCTTCGCCCCAGGCGATCCGGAGCATGATCCTTTCGACCGAACAGGTCATCAAGGCCGATCTGACAGCGAAACTGCAACGTGCGTTTCAAAATTAACCAAAACACGAAAAGCCAAAGCTAATGGGTAAGATAACAGCAGCTATTACGGGTGTGGGACAGTACCTTCCGGAATATATCCTCACCAACGACGAATTAAGCCGGATGGTCGACACCAACGATGAGTGGATCATGTCGCATACGGGTATCAAGACGCGCCATATCCTCAAGGGCGAGGGTATCGGCAGCTCCTACATGGGCGCCCGTGCGGTCATCAATTTGTTGGATAAGACGGGGGTGGACCCCATGGAGATCGACGTGGTGATCTGCGCCACGGTGACCCCCGACATGTTCTTCCCCTCGACGGGTAACCTGATCGCCGACCAGGCTGGCTGCAAGAACGCCTTTGCGTTCGATGTTTCGGCAGCTTGCAGCGGCTTCCTGTTCGCCCTGACCACCGGCGCGAAGTTCATCGAGGCCGGCACGAGCAAGAAGGTCATCGTCGTGGGCGCCGACAAGATGTCGTCGATCGTCGACTATACCGACCGTTCGACCTGCCCGCTCTTCGGCGACGCCGCCGCCGCCGTGCTGCTGGAAGCCAATACCGAAGGTCTCGGAATCGTGGATTCGATCCTGCATTCCGACGGCTCGGGCGAGATGCAGCTCTACATGAAGGCGGGCGGTTCGCGCTACCCGGCTTCGGTCGAAACCGTGCAGAACAACTGGCACACGATCATGTGGGACGGCCACGCCGTGTTCAAGGCTGCCGTGTCGAAGATGTCCGACGTTTCGGTGGAGATGATGGAGCGTCACAACCTCAAGGGCGAGGATATCCGTTTCCTGGTTCCCCATCAGGCCAACCTGCGCATCATCGACGCCACGGCGCGCCGTATGGGCATCACGCAGGACAAGTGCATGATCAACATCGATCGCAACGGTAATACCACGGCCGCCACGATTCCTTCGTGTCTTTGCGACTACGAGAGCCAGTTGCGCAAGGGCGACAACCTCATTCTGTCGGCTTTCGGCGGCGGATATACCTGGGGTGCGACCTATGTGAAGTGGGCCTACGACGGCCTGAAGGCATAAGCGGGGCGATCCCCGGCAAAAGGCGGAAACCGATGTTTCCGCCTTTTTTTGTTCGTTTTCGCGGAATTTTTTTATCTTTGGAGCCGTAACGCCCCTTTTATATCAGTAGGCGGTTTGACGGAATCTTGTACGATTCCGTTTTGCAACCCATTCGACTTTTTCGTATCTTTGTTGAGCTAAACCCATTGCCGATGAACCGTCTGAACCGTATTTTTCACAACAAACAGATCAAACTGTTTTGGTTCCTGCGGAGTTTCGCGCGTTACCTTACGCCGAAACGGTTGTTGCAGTCCCGTCTGGACCGGGTACTCGCCGAGGCGGAACGCCGCCCCGACTGGGAGTACATCTGCCGGCGGGCGGATTATTACAACAAACTGTCGCCTGCGCCTGCGACCCCCCCCCGCGAAGGGCTGCGTCCGTTAGGCGACCACAAGTTCCGCCGGGGCGTCAAGACGGCTTATTTCTTCGATACCTACGAGTTCACCCGCTGGTTCAGCGACCGCCTGCTGTGGAATACCGTTCCCGGGGACGTGACGACGGTTCCCGACGTGCCGTCGATCGTCAAGAGCAGGCCGATCTGCGGCGACAACGCCAATTCGGTGCTGCTGAACCTCGACAAGGTCCGCCATTTCATCTTCCTGCGGGACGACATTCCGTTCCGGAAGAAGTCGGACAAGGCGATTTTCCGGCTGGCGATCACGCGGCGTCCCCACCGCGAACGTTTCATGCGCATGTATTTCGGTTCGGAGTGCTGCGATGCCGGCATCTCGACGCCCCGTCCCGAATATCCCCCGGAGTGGACCAAACCCCATATTTCGATGTACGACCACCTGAACTACAAGTTCATTCTGGCGATCGAGGGCTACGACGTGGCGACGAACCTCAAGTGGATCATGTCGTCGAACTCGCTGGCCGTGATGCCCCGTCCGACCTACGAGACGTGGTTCATGGAGGGCACGCTCATCCCCGGTTACCACTACGTCGAGATCCGGCCCGACTATTCCGACCTCGAAGAGCGGATGCGCTACTACATCGAGCATCCGGACGAGGCCGAGGCGATCATCGCGCATGCGCACGAATACGTCGCGCAGTTCCGCGACCGCCGGCGCGAAAAGATCATTTCACTGCTGGTCTTGCAGAATTATTTCCGGCGCACCGGGCAGCGCTGATTCCCGGCATTTCAGTTTCCTTTCGGATTCGGGCCGTAATTTCGCCCGTCTGAAAGACGGGTTTCGGAGGGCGGTGGCGGGCCGCGGGTTTCAAGACCGGATTTTCGCCCCTCCCCCTGTCCCGAGAAACGAGAAAAAGGAGTGTATTATGAAGATACTCATTGTTGAAGACGAACCCTCCCTGCGGGAGATCATGGTCCGGACGCTGACCCGGGAGCAGTACGTCGTCGAGCAGGCCGCCGATTACGCCGCGGCGCTCGACAAGATCGCCGCATACGACTACGACTGCATCCTGCTGGACATCATGCTGCCCGGCGGCAGCGGCCTGCGGCTGCTCGAAGAGCTGAAGAGGCGTCGCAGCCCGGCTGCGGTGATCATCATTTCGGCCCGCGATTCCCTCGACGACAAGATCGAGGGGTTGGAACTCGGCGCCGACGACTACCTTTCCAAGCCGTTCCACCTGGCGGAATTGAGCGCCCGCATCCGCAGCGTCCTGCGCCGTCACCAGCGCGGCGGTTACGAGAGCCTCGACGCGGGCAACGTGCGCCTGTGGCCCGACAGCCGCCGGGTCGAGGTGGCGGGCCGCGAGGTGGAGCTGCTGCGCAAGGAGTACGACATCCTCCACTACTTCATGTCCCGCCCCAACCACACGGTCGACAAGACCGCGCTGGCCGAAGGGGTCTGGGGCGACCATATCGACCAGGCCGACAATTTCGATTTCGTCTATGCGCAGATGAAGAACCTGCGCCGCAAGCTCCACGATGCGGGCGCCGACATCGAGATCCGCGCCGTCTACGGCTTCGGCTATAAACTCGTACAGCCGTGAAACTGGTTTACCGCATCCTGCTGCACCTTTCGTGGGCGCTGTCGCTGCTTCTGGCGGCATGGGCCGTGTTGTTTTACTTCACGCTGATCGACGAGATCAACGACGAGGTGGACGACGCGCTCGAAGCTCGTGCCGAAGTGATCGTCAAGCGGGTTCTGGCCGGACGGGAGCTTCCCGTTCCGGCGGACGAGGGCAACAACGGCTATTTCCTGCACGAAGTGTCGCCCCAATATGCCGCCGCACAGCACCACGAACGCTATTCCGACGAGGAGATTTTCATTCCCGAACGCGACGACAAGGAGCCGGCCCGCGTGCTGCGCAAGGTGTTCCGCGACGGCGCGGGGCAATGGCGCGAACTGACGGTGATGACTCCGACCATCGAGAAGGACGACCTCCGGGAGTCGATCCTCCGGTGGATGGTCTGCCTCTACCTCTTCCTGCTGCTGATGATCCTGCTGGTCTCGGTCATCGTGCTCTACCGCACGATGCGGCCGCTCTACGCCCTGCTGCGGTGGCTCGACGGTTACACCGTGGGGGCGCGGAATGCGCCGCTGGCCGTCGAGACCTCCGTCACGGAGTTCCGGAAACTCAACGATGCCGCGCGCCGCTATGCCGAGCGGGCCGAGTCGTCGTTCGAGCGGCAGAAACAGTTTATCGGCAACGCCTCGCACGAGATGCAGACTCCGCTGGCGGTCTGCCGCAACCGGTTGGAAATGCTGGTCGACGATGCGCATGCGCTCACCGGGGAGCAGTTGGGCGAGATCGCCAAGGTGCAGCGGACGCTGGACTACCTCGTGCGGCTCAACCGTTCGCTGCTGCTGCTGTCGAAGATCGACAACGGCCAGTTCCCCGAGGCCGAAGAGGTCGACGTGAACGCACTGGTGCGCCGCACGGCCGAGGACATGGAGGAGATTTACGCCTACCGCAGCATGCGCTTTGCGCTCGTGGACGAGGGGCCGCTCACGGCGCGGATGAATCCGTCGCTGGCCGGGAGCGTGGTCGCCAACCTGCTGAAAAACGCATTCGTTCACGGCGACGAGGGCGGCGAGGTGACGGTGTGCGTCGCTCCGCGTCGCTTCACGGTCTGCAACAGCGGTGCGGGCGGTCCGCTCGACGCCGGGCGTATCTTCGACCGGTTCTATCAGGGAACGAAGAAGGAGGGTTCTACGGGGCTGGGCCTTGCCGTGGTCGACGCAGTCTGCCGTCTCTACGGGTTGAAGGTGTCCTATTCTTATAAGGAGGGGCGGCATTGCTTCGCGGTCGATTTCCCGGCGTGAAAAAAAATGCAGGAAATCCGCTTTTTTCAGATTCGTTTCAGTTTCGGGCCGCAACTTTGCAGTACGAAATTCAATTAAAACACTACGATTATGAAAAAGTTCACGATTCTTCTCGCTTCGCTGGCCGTCATGGCCTCTTCGGTTCCCGCTTTCGCCGGTAAAGACCGGATCATCACCGTCGGCGAACTTCCCGCCGTTGCGCAACAGTTCGTCCAGACCCACTTCAAGGCTGTCGAGGTCTCCTACGCCAAAGTCGACGAGGAACTGTTCGACAAGGATTACAAGGTGGTCTTCGTCAACGGCTCGAAGGTCGAGTTCGCCAAGGACGGAGCGTGGAAGGAGGTCGACTGCAAGTACGGCGAGGTTCCCGCAGCCATCGTTCCGCAGCAGATCCGCGACTATGTCGCCAAGAACTTCGCAGGCCGCAAGATCGTCTCGATCGACCGCGACAAGCGCGACTGGGAGGTGAAGCTCGACAACGGTCTCGACCTGAAATTCGACCTTCACTTCCGCCTGATCGAGATCGACGACTGATCCGCATTCCGCTGAAAACCATCCGACGGCGCCCGAATACGTATTCGGACGCCGTCTATTTTGTTTTATAATGTCTCGCCATTTCGATATAAAATAATTTGATGACTATTTTGATACAAATCACGAAAAACTATTGTATATTTGTATCACGAACGATGATAAACCGCAAACTTAAAACAATACAGTTATGTTAAGCAAGAAATTACACGAAGCGATGAACGCGCAGATCAATGCCGAGCTTTGGTCGGCCTATCTCTATCTTTCGATGTCGATGGACGCCGAGGCCAAGGGGCTGAAGGGTGTCGCCAACTGGTTCTACGTACAGTTTCAGGAGGAGCAGGACCATGCGCGGATCTTTATGAACTACATTCTCTCGCGCGACGCCGAGGTGAAGCTGCTCCCGATCGAGGAGGTGCGCACTGCTTGGACTTCGCCGCTGGAGATGTTCCAGGACACGCTGGCCCATGAGAAGGAGGTTACGGCCATGATCAACAATCTGGCCGCCATCGCCGCCGAGGACAAGGATTACGCTTCGTCGAACATGCTCGTCTGGTTCGTCGACGAGCAGGTCGAGGAGGAGGAGTCGGCACGCGAGATGATCACCGCCTGCGAGGCCGTCGAAGGCAACAAGTTCGGGCTGTACATGCTCGACAAGGAGCTGGCCGCCCGCACCTACACGCAGGCTTCGCCGCTGGCGACCGCCAACGCATAAACGAAAGTTTTTGTCATAGTTATTTATAGTGGGTCCGGCCTCCGAAAGGGGGCCGGATTTTTTGGTTAGTCGGATTATTTGACTATCTTCGCAATAGAAAATAGAAACAAAGGTTAAGACAAACCTTTATACCTACAGTAAACCGTTACCTGTTGTAGAAATACGGCAGTTTTTATGATGGTGTAATATTTGTCTGAAACTTGAGCCTTGTCCCTGCCCGTTCGGGTGGGGGACAGGCTTGGGCGTAAGGGCAACTACCATCATAAGGCTGTAACGGGCCGACTGTAGGGGTTGTACCTGCGTCCTTGCTTTTTTATAGGAGGACTGCCCTGCGGGCGGCGGCGTGAGAACGGACCAGGTACATGACTGGAAATAACCGTCACCCGGCAAAAATGCACCGGAACAATACGGCTGTCGTCTTTTTCAGCCGCCATATTTGGAGTTTCCCGACATTTTTCCGAAATTTAACCGATCGGACCGCGCCGGACATCCGGCACAGCGGAAACCGCTTCGGCAGACTATGCCTAAACCTTAAAAACAGAGATAACCGATGAAGAAAATCCTCTTATGCTGGCTGGCCGCGGCGACGGCGCTGACGGCCGGCGCGCAGAGCAACGAATGGCAGGACGCCGGCGTGAATGCCGTGAACCGGATGCCGATGCATGGCTCCTGGTTCGCGTACGAGTCGCCGGAAGCCGCACAGGCGGGCGACAAGACCCTCTCGGAGCGGTTCGTCACGCTGAACGGAAACTGGAAATTCAACTGGGTGCGCAACGCCGACCAGCGACCGACGGACTTTTTCCGCGTCGGCTACAACGACAAAGGCTGGAACGACATGCCCGTGCCGGGACTCTGGGAGCTGAACGGATACGGCGATCCGGTCTACCTCAACGTCGGTTACGCCTGGCGGGGCTGGTTCAAAAACGATCCGCCGCACGTTCCCATCGAGCAGAACCACGTGGGTTCCTACCGCCGTACGGTCGACATCCCCGCGGCATGGGCCGGCAGGCAGATCGTCGCGCATTTCGGCTCGGTGACGTCGAACATCTACCTCTGGGTCAACGGCCGCTATGTGGGTTACAGCGAGGACAGCAAGCTGGAGGCCGAGTTCGACCTGACGCCCTACGTGAAACCCGGCCGGAATCTCATCGCGTTCCAGGTCTTCCGCTGGTGCGACGGCACATACCTCGAAGATCAGGACTTCTTCCGCCTTTCGGGCGTGGGCCGCGACTGCTACCTCTACGCGCGCGACAAACGGCAAATTACGGACATTCAGGTCGACGCCGCGCCTTCGGCCAACTACACCGCGGGAACGGTAGCCGTCAAAGCCTTCTTCCCCAGGCAGGCGCGGGGATGCAGCGTCGAACTGGCGCTCACCGACGCCCAAGGGCGCAGCGTCGCGTCGCAGCAGCTGCGCGTCACGAAGGACGAGGAGCGCTGCACGCTCGACGCCGGGAAAGTCGCCCTGTGGAGCGCCGAGACGCCCGTGCTGTACGGACTGACGGCGACGCTCCGCGCGCCGGCGGGCGAAGTGATCGAGGTCATTCCGCTCCGGATCGGATTCCGCGACGTGAAGATCGAGGGCGGGCAGCTGCTCGTCAACGGCCGGCCGGTGCTGATCAAGGGCGCCAACCGGCATGAGATGGACCCCGACTACGGCTATTACGTCTCCGAGGGGCGCATGCTGGAGGACATCCGCATCATGAAGGAGAACAACATCAACGCCGTGCGCACGTGCCACTACCCCGACGACGCCCGCTGGTACTCGCTCTGCGACCAATACGGACTCTACGTCGTGGCCGAGGCCAATATCGAGTCGCACGGCATGGGTTACGGCGAAAAGACGCTGGCCAAGAATCCGCTCTACGCCAAAGCGCATCTGGAGCGCAACGAACGCAACGTGCAGCGCAGCATCAACCATCCGTCGGTCATCATCTGGTCGCTGGGCAACGAAGCGGGCGACGGGCCGAACTTCGACGCCTGCTACGACTGGATCAAGGCTTACGACCCCTCGCGGCCGATTCACCACGAACGGGCCGTCTATTCGCCCGGCAGCCGCAACACGGACATTATCTGCCCGATGTACTGGGACTACGAGCGGTGTGAGAAATACCTCGCCGAGAATCCCGCCAAACCGCTGATCCAGTGCGAATACGCCCACGCCATGGGCAACTCGATGGGCGGATTCAGGGAGTACTGGGAGCTGATCCGCCGCGAACCGAAATATCAGGGCGGATTCATCTGGGATTTCGTGGACCAGTCGCTGCACAAAAAGGGGCGCAACGGCGTGACGGTCTACGGCTACGGAGGCGACTGGAACCCCTACGACCCCTCGGACCAGAACTTCTGCGACAACGGCCTGATCGGTCCCGACCGCATTCCGAACCCACACATGGAGGAGGTGCGCTACTACTACCAGTCGGTCTGGACCTCGTGGGCCGGCGATGCGGGGAATACGGTGGAGGTCCTCAACGAAAATTTCTTCCGCGGCCTCGAAAACTACGACCTCCATTGGGAGGTGCTCTGCGACGGGACGCCCCTCCGCCGGGGCGTCGTCGACGGACTGAAAGCCGCGCCGCAGCAGCGCGTGCGCATCACGCTCCCCTACGATCCGGCCACGCTGCCCGCGGCGGGCGAACTGCTGCTCGACGTGGCCTACAAACTCAAGACGGCCGAAGGCATCCTGCCCGCGGGCCACACCGCGGCGCGCGCCCAGCTGCCGATCCGCGAATACGTCTTCACGGCTCCCGCGGCGAAATCCGCAGCCGAAGGTGAATCGCTCTTCGTTGCGGACAACCACAAAGACTTCCTAATCGTCGCGGGCAACGGCCTGCGGCTCGACTTCAGCCGCAAGACGGGCTTCATCACCCGTTACGAAGTCCGCGGGCTCGACTTCCTGGCCGACGGCTCCACGCTGCGCCCCAACTTCTGGCGCGCGCCGACCGACAACGACTTCGGCGCCGGACTGCAACACAAAATGGCCGTCTGGAAACAGCCGGAGATGAAACTCAAGACGCTGACCCATGCCGAGGCCGACGGCATCGTCACGGTGAAGGCCGGCTATGAAATGCCCGGGGTGCAGGCCACACTGGAGATCGAATACGCCGTCGACAACACGGGCGCCGTCACGATCGCACAGTCACTGCACGCCACGCCGGGGGCCGAGGTTCCCGACATGTTCCGCTTCGGCATGCGCTTCGAGATGCCCGAGGCGTTCGACCGCCTGCAATACTACGGCCGCGGACCGGGCGAGAACTACGCCGACCGCAAATCGTCGGCCTTCGTGGGACTTTACCGCCAGAGCGTCGACGAGCAGTTCCACCCCTACATCCGCCCGCAGGAGACCGGCACGAAGAGCGACCTGCGCTGGTGGCACCTCGCGGACATCGGCGGACGGGGTCTTACGGTGACCTCCGACGCTCCGTTCTCCGCCTCGGCGCTTCACTACCCGCAGGAGTCGCTCGACGAAGGCCCCGCAAAACGGCAGGGACACTCGCCCGAGGTCGAAAAGCAGAAGAACGTTTCGGTATGCCTCGACAAGGTGCAGTACGGACTGGCGTGCGTCAACTCGTGGGGCGCGCTGCCGCTGCCCGAATACCGGATTCCCTACGCCGACTACACGTTCCGCCTGAAGATCGCGCCTGCGACCCGCCTATAAGCCGCGCCACACGCCCGAAGGCCGGAGTCCCCCGCGGATTCCGGCCTTTTTATCGGCCGCAGGACTTGCCGGGGAGACAAAAAATGCGCATCTTTGTCGTCCGTTAAACGATCCCGAACATGTTATACACCGAAGATACGCGCATCGAAGCGCTGGCCGTACACGTCGTCGGCAACAAATCGAAGGACGAACCCCTGACGGTCTCGCCCGAACTCTCGGCACAGGTCGCCGACGAAGGGCTGATGCGCACGCTCACGGCCTATTTCCTCGGCGGCTTCAAGAGCGAGGAGTGCTACAACCTCCACCACGAGACCGACCTCGGGTGCAACGAGGTCTGGAACTTCGCATGCAGGATCTTCGACGATCCGGAGGCGCTCCTCGAACATTCGGTGAGTCTGGCCAAGCACCTCTACGAGAGCGGCATGCACCCGCAGATCAAGGGCGGCGAATTTTACACGGCCTACTTTTCGGACTGCAATTTCGGCGGCGAACGCTGCGACGCGCTGGGGCTGTTCAAGTCCGAGACGCGCGACACGTTCCTCGACGTCGAACAGCAGGCCGGAGGGGTGCACATCGCGGCCCGCGAAGGCATCGACATCAAACGGCTGGACAAGGGAGCCGTCATTTTCAACACGGAACGCGAGGAGGGGTTTGCGGTCTTCGTCGTCGACAACACCAACCGCACCGAAGCACGCTACTGGATCGACGACTTCCTGCGCGTGCGCCAGCGGCAGGACAACTACCACAATACGCACAACACGCTGGCGATGTGCAAGAAATACGTCACGAAACACCTCTCGAAGGAGTTCGAGGTGTCGAAGGCCGACCAGGCCGAGCTGCTCAACGAGACGATGAAGTATTTCCAGGAGCAGGAGAGCTTTTCGATGGACGATTTTTCGGAGAAGGTGATCCGCCAGCCGGAGGTCGTGGAGAGCTTCACGCGCTTCCGCCAGGAGTACGAACAGGACCGCGACATCCGCATCGAGGACGAATTCGGCATCTCGGATTCAGCCGTCAAGAAGCAGGCGCGGTCGTACAAGAGCGTCATCAAGCTCGACCGCAATTTCCACATCTACGTCCACGGCAACCGCAACCTGCTGGAGCAGGGCGAGGACGAGAAGGGCAAGTTCTACAAAGTCTATTACGAAGAGGAGGAGTAGGACTACCCGAGCATGCCGCCCAGCACCAAACCGAACAGCACGAGGAACAACGCCCAGTGGCACAGCCGGAGGTAATGACGCCCTCCGGCTTTTTCACACAGCAGCGACACCAGCCAGAAGACGCACCAGCCGCCGAACACCAGCAGCAGCAGGAGTTCGAGCGCGAAATTGCGCGGCAGGACGCTCGTCCCCAGCAGCAAAAGAAAAGCCGCGCAGAGGAACAGGTCCACTGAAATCATCTGAACGCCGCAGCGGCCCATCAGCCACGCCTCGTAAGCTCCGGAAGGGGCCGTTGCCGCATCGGGGCGCGCCGCCGAGTAGAAGCGGTTGCCCGAAAACACGTGTACGAAGAATGCGGCGGCGAGCAACGCTCCGGCCGCCAGAAACCATCCGTTCATCATCATCCCATTTTACGGTAAATACACTCCGGCATGTGCCGGATCAGCCACGCAGGCAGCCGCCAGCGGCGTGTGACGACCGCCACGCTACGGCGGCGGCGGATGGCCCGCACGATCCCCTCCACGACCCGGTCGACGGGCATCACCCAGAACAGCCCCTCGCCCTTGGCCATCTCCGTCGCGACGAATCCCGGACGGATGTCGGTCACCGGGAGGGGCAGTCCGGACTTCGCAGCCCGCTGCCGCAGGCCCTCGGCATAGTTGATCTGATAGGCTTTCGAGGCGTTGTAAGCCGGAGCCGCACCGCCGCCGCGCAGGCCCCCGACCGACGTGATGACGACCAGATGGCCGCCGCCCCGCTCCTCGAAACGACCGTAGGCCCAGTCGACCGCCGCGGTCCAGCCCACGACGTTGGTGCGGATGGCCGGCTCTTCCAGCGCATAGTCCAGTCCGGGATTCAGGTCGCCGGTTCCGGCGCTGACCACGCACAAATCCATGCCGCCCAGCTCTCCGGCGAGGCGTTCCAGCGCCGCACAGGCGGCGGCAGGGTCCATGATGTCGGCCGCGGCGTAACAAAAGCTGCCCGGACGGCTGGCCGCCAGCTCCTCCAGCAACGCCTCGCGCCGCCCGGTCACGCCGACCCGGTATCCTTCGGCCGCAAGGCGTTCGGCCAACGCCCGGCCAATGCCGGAAGTGGCCCCGATGACAATCGCTCGTTTCATGGAAACAAAGTTAACGGGTGCGCCCCAAAAAAACGTTGACGCAGATCAAGAAATCAGCGGACACGGCGGCGGATGCGGCTCAACGTCTCGGGACGCACGCCCAGATAGGAGGCCAGTTCCCGCAGGGGAACGAGCTGCAACACGTCGGGACAACGCTCCGTCAGGGCCTCGTAGCGTTGCTGCGGCGAGGCGGCATAGCGGTCCAGCAGGCGTTCGTAAACCTCGGCCAGCATGTGTTCGGCCAGCCTGCGGCCCAGCCGCTCGCAGGCGGCATCGGTGCGGTAGAAGGTTTCGAGCCGTTCGCCGGGAACAAGCAGGGCCTCGGCGCCGCACATCGCCCCGATCGTCACCTGCGACGGCGCATCGACGCACATCGAGATATAGTCGCCGACGAACTCTCCGGCAAAGGCGTAACCCACGACATGCTCCTCTCCCGCGGCGTCGGCGTACACGTAACGGAAAGCGCCCTGCACGACCAGTCCGCAGCGGTGGCTGCGGAGTCCCTGCCCGGAGAGGCGTTCGCCGCGGGCGAAACGCCGTACGACGCCCTCGCGGCGGATAAAGGCGGCGAGTTCCGAAAATTCGGCCTCCGTTATGTAGCGGTTGAAATTCACGGCCGTAAAGATAATCCATCAATTTGGGAGAACCAAACGAAGGCATCAAACATGCTCTGCCTCGCGGCCTTCGCGCTGCTCTGGATCGCCGGTCCCGGGCGGTATGCCGCCGACAGCCGGATCGCCCGGCGGCTCTGACCCCGGCCCCCTGAAAGCCATTCGCACGCCGTCGGCACGCCACCTCGCAGACAAACGCCGCTCCGCTGGCCCGGATTTTGCCGCCCGGAAAGAAAAACCACACCGTCATGGCTCCGAAAACCAAAACTCCCGACCGGCTCACCGTCGAAGAACGCCGCGAACTTCCCGCATCGGCGTTCGGAATCCCCGAAACGCGCGAATTCCCGCTCGTCGACGCAGCGCACATCCGCGCGGCGGAAGCCTATTTCCGTTACGCACCCGACGACAGGAAAGCCGCCCTGGCGCGCCGCATTCTCGCCCGCGCCCGCGAAATGGGCGTCGACGTCCGCAGCCGTGTGATCCGCGGCTGGGCCGGGGAGGCGTAGGAACCGAAAAAATCGCTATCTTTGTCTGCACGGGCCGCCGAAAGACCCGTGCGGATAGATATGGAAACAATCACCGAATTTCTCATCGACTGGGGCTACTGGGGCCTCTTCCTCTCGGCGCTGATCGCCGGAAGCGTCCTGCCTTTCAGCTCCGAGGCGGTGATGGTGGTGCTCGCAGGCATGGGGCTTGATCCCGTGGGATGCGTCGTCGCGGCCGCGCTGGGCAACACGCTCGGCGGCATGACCTGCTACTGGATCGGGACGCTGGGCAAGACCGAATGGATCACCCGGCTGGGTGTCTCGACGCGCCAACTGGCCCGGGCGCGGAAATTCCTCTCGGGACGCGGGGCGCTGATGGCCTTCTTCGCCTTCCTGCCCACCATCGGCGAGGCCATCGCCATCGTGCTGGGACTGATGCGCAGCAACGTGTGGCTGACCGGCGGCGCGATGCTCGCGGGCAAGACCCTGCGTTACATTGTCGTACTGGCGACCTTCCGGGGCGCCCTATCCCTTTTCTGATATGGAAATTCGCAAAACCGAAACCCCTTCGCGGGAACTGTTGCTGCTGGCCGACGAGGTCGAAGCCTCGGTGGCCGACTACATCGGCCGCGGAACGTGCTACGCCGCCTGCGACGACGGCCGGATCGTCGGACAGTACGTGCTGATCCACACGCGGCCCTTCACGGCCGAGGTCGTGAATATCGCCGTCGTGCCCGACCGTCAGCGGCAGGGCATCGCCACGGCCCTTTTGGCCCACGCCGTCGACACGGCCCGCCGGGCGGGGTTCCGCCTGCTCGAAATCGGCACGGGCAATTCGGGATTCGGGCAGATCGCCCTCTACGAACGCTGCGGATTCGTCCGCTGCGGCATCGACGTAGACTATTTCCGCAAGCACAGCCCTACGCCGATCTTCGAAAACGGCGTGGAGTGCCGCCACATGGTGCGCCTGCGCATGGAGTTCATGTAACCATGTCCGTTTCGTGGAACCCCTGGCACGGATGCCGGAAAATCAGCGAAGGCTGCCGCAACTGCTATGTCTACCGGCAGGACAGCCGCCACGACAAAGACAGCCGCGAAGTGCGGCAGACGGCGATGTTCGACCGTCCGGTGCGCCGTAGCCGCGACGGACGGTTCAAGGTCCCCGCCGGCGAGATGGTCTACACCTGCTTCACATCGGATTTTCTGCTGGAGGAGGCCGACGCCTGGCGTGCCGAGGCCTGGGAGATGATGCGCATCCGCCACGACCTGCGGTTCCTCTTCTTCACCAAGCGCATTGACCGGCTGGCCGCCGTACTGCCGCCCGACTGGGGCGACGGATATGAGAATGTCGTCATCGGCTGCACGGTCGAAAATCAGGCGATGGCCGATTACCGGCTGCTGCTGTTCCTCGCGACGCCGGTCCGCCACCGGCTCATCGTCTGCGCCCCGCTGCTGGGACCGCTCGACATCGCACGCTATCTCTCGCCCGCCGTCGAGGAGGTCTCGGCGGGCGGCGAATCGGGCAACGAGGCCCGGCCGTGCGACTACGCCTGGGTGCTCGGGCTGCGTGAACAGTGCGTGGCGGCAGACATCTCCTTCTGCTTCCACCAGACCGGGGCGCGGTTCGTAAAAGACGGGCGCATGTACCGCATCCACCGCCGTTACCAGCACTCGCAGGCCCGCAAAGCGGGAATCGACTATCGGCTCAAACGCTAAAAAGACGTGCGGAAGGAACCCGGTCCGGCGAACAAACAGTGACGCCTCATTTTGCTTTGTCCGGAAATTCCATGAAGAATCTCCCAAAAGCCGGACCGGGTTACAGTCCGATACAAAAAGTGTTGTAACTCATTAATTTTCTGTTAGTTACGGCGTTAACCGATACCACAAAAAGACACACTGTAAAGAGGCGGCAAAACCTTGTTTGACGCTTCATTTCAGGTGTCCGATATTCTCGGAAAAATGTAAAACTCGGGTTCGGAGTCCGAATTTTGGAGGTTCATTTCCCGCTCCGAACCGGGGATTCATCCGGGAAGAACGAGATCTTTTTTTAAGCCTTGTTTTGGTGCTTTTTCAGAACCTCCTCTCTGGATTCAAAGTGCTGTTTGCCCGACAAGGCTCGCTCCTCGGCTTTGCGTTGTCGGATGCGTCCGACCCAATCCGGTGCAATTTCAATCGAGACAATCCACACAACCTGCATGGAGCAGTACAGCAGAATTTGCATGGGAAACGAAAACTGCGTTTCGGCAGGAAACAGCCAGTTGTACGTTGCCAAAGGAACGAATGCATTGACGATTAACATCAAGGCTTCCGTTTCTCGTTGCCGGCGTGTATATCCGAGGTGTTTCCAGGCGATCAGAATGAAAAGCACGTTGACCCCGAGCAATGTCCAAACGATTGGCCACGGTTTGATAACCGCTGTTTCCGGGTGCGAGTTCATGATGAACCAAGCCGGAATAACAGGGACCAGTCCGTTTATCAGCAGCGTGAAAACCTTGAAAGCCATCGTGAAGCCTATTTGCTCTTGAATCCAAAGTTAGGAAAATATTTCGAATTCTCGCTTTGTTTATGAAAATTGATGCCAATTTTTCTGATTGGCAAATTGTTTGTCGTTTACCTATCATCCCGACGGAGGCGATCGGGAAAGTACAGGTACAGGTAACACTGAAAAAGAATGTCTAACTTAAAACCGCAATTTGTTATGAGAAGTATCACAACATTCGATCTGCAGTATGCGCACCGTTTCTACGGTTTTCAAGGTGAGGCTCAGTATCTCCACGGTCACACGGGAAAGTTGACCATCGAGGTGGAGGATAGCATCGAGGCGGGCGTGAACATGGTTTACCCCTGCAACGAGATTCAGAAGGTAGCGTGGGACGTGCTCCGGAATTTCGACCACGCGCTGGTTCTGCGCGAGGATGATCCGCTGCTGCCGGCCGTGCTGGACGTCTACGAGAAGCAGGGCATCCGCAACGGACACCCACAGAACAAGATGAAGGGCCCGGCCTTCAAGACGGAGCTGGCCACGGCCTATCCCGATTGCCGTCTGGTAGTCACGAAAGAGACGCTGACGGTCGAAGGAATGATCAAGATTGTCTACGATCTGCTGAAGGATAAGCTCAATATCGCCAAGATCACCTTTACGAGTGGTGTGAATGCGGCCTCGGCGGAGTTCGTGACCAAGAACGACATCGATCGTTGCCCGCTGTGCGGCGTTGCATTCAACGAGGAGGGTGTATGTCCGAAGTGCGGGTATCGCAAGAAGAAGTAGCCGTCACACTCTGTGGATAGGGTAGTCGGGTTCCGATTTTCGGGACCCGACTTTTTTGAAAAATGATAGAGGCTTGTATTTTGAAAATCGTAATACGAATACGCGTGCCATTCCGAAGACGTTAGAGCGTACGGCGATTGAAACTCAGCCGGGACTGACTTTATTGTAGCATAACCACATGCTGCCACTCCTCTTATTCCTTATCGGCAGAACTTCCCATCGTGAAGATTTCCATATCCATTGCTTTTTGTTTCACAGACAAAGAGATGGTCTCACTGTTGAAAGTAAGCCGACGAATTTTATAGGAATATCGTATTGAGAGCAAGATACCTTATATTGTGTTCGATGGCAGTCCTCTATTGGGGATTCGATATTGAAAAGCTTCTGACGGATAACTACCGCAAGGCAATCTTTTGAAAACAGAATGGACTAGTGCTGAAGCTTGCTCGTTTCCTTGTTAGTCCAATTCAACTCAGAAGCGCATCCGATACAGAAAGACAATTAGAGTAGTGCCGAGTATAGGTCGGTTGTGAAAAACGTTCAACATTAGTTGGTCACGACGTTGGATTGTTGAGCAGAAAATCCGTCGAACTTGCGTTTGCATCTGATAGTAAAAACGAATAATTCTGTGGCAACGCTCCCCCCCCCTCATAGTTAATGAAGTTCCTAACTTGATAATAAGTGAATAATAACTTTAAGAGTACAGATATAATCATCGTTAAATAAAATATCGATAATCATAAGTCGCTCCATTATATTGATGCAATAAGTTCCCGACTTGAGCTAACGTATTAGATGTATCAATCGTTGCCGGTAATTTTGTATATAAGTTAAACGAATTCCAATTCATTTTTGTAAATCCTATAATCTCTGCAGCAATAGTAGGAAGATCTCCTTTCCCATAATATTTAGTTATTTTCAAAGGTGCAGGAATACATCTTCCTCCGGGATAGTAACGTCTTCTTTCTCTAATTGATGGCACAACGCCATGTGTCCATAGTAAGGCATTCCTGGATGACAATTTTATGCAGGTACCTCTCGATACTGGATATGAATCGTCTGAAATATTGTCATTATAGACCTTTTGAGCAATAAATTTGGCGTTGTATTCGTAATTGATAGTTATTAAATCGATATCCTTAATACCAGCCTGCGTTAATGCGTGCGTAATACCTTCAATTTCGTCTTTTTGAAACGGAGTTCGTTTGTGAATAACAACTCGACGGGGTAACCTATCCATAGATTTAACAAATAATTCACGTATGGTTATTCCAAACTTAAATGCTTCTTCATAGGTTAAATGTGGATTCTTTTTTCTGTCGAATTGAGGTTGTTCTACTTTTGATAATTTATATCTTAACCCCTGCCCCTTCGCATTGTATATATGGCTACAACCCAAAACGATGTCCACTTTCCCTTTGCTATTTGTTTTGACACTATAACCTATACCTGCATATGCCGTATCTGAATCGAGATTAGCTAATGCCCAAGGGGTACGCATCGCCTTAACAAATAGAGCTAATGACAGCCACCAGCAGATTTCGCATACCATTGGGTCATTCAAAGTTTTTTCTTCTATGATCTGAGTTGTAAAGCTGCGTTGAGCTGCATAGGCCTTTATAAAATTGTGTAAATCAAACGATTCTCCATCATGCTTGAATTGTTTGTGTTGACTCCATGCTGTGGGAATGTAAATTACAACCACAATTCCGGGATATTTATCAGCTAAACAACCAGCTTTATGACATATTGATTGAGCAAGAGATATTGTGTCTTTTGGAGTGTCTTCTATATTTATCCATTTATCAGTGCCGTTATCGGGAATCTCCAACAATGTTTTATATATACTATGAAATCCAGTATATGGCTGAATGTAATCCGAATCATCGTTCGCTTGAATGGTCGTGTTTAACTGTTGTAAAAAAGAGTGAAATCTATCGGAATGTGTATTGGGGCATATTACACCCACTCTAACATTCTGTAGTAGAACGTCTTTCTGCCAAGAATCATAAGGTCTGTGATTTGACAGCCCTCTCATAGGGTTTGAATCTAAAAAAGGTCTGTCTGCAAATGTATTTACAAACTCTAATTTCGGTTCTTTGATCTGAAGTCCTCGATAGATGGTTCTTTTGTTATCGTACGATTTTGATGAATATCCGTGTTCGGTAGTGTCTTGATATTGTATTTCGGAGAATCCGCAGTTCTGGCCTATTAGAAATTTAAACCCACTCCCGGAATTTTGAGGAACCTCAAAAGATAAACGAGTTCCGCCGAATATAATATTTTCCCATTGGGCAAGTTTATTGCTATATGCTTTGTTCCACATTTTATCCAGATAAATTCGCGTATATTCTTGCTTTTTCTCTTTTGATACCCTATGAGAATTCTCTACATATATTGTAGGTCGCAAAGCAAGCAGAGCATATTTTTGCTGTGGCACAAAAACAAGTGAACATTCTATAGCTTCATGTACCAAGGTGCCATTGTCATTTCTAAAAATATCGGAACGCCAAAGTATATTGTGCCTAATATCGACATTGAGACCTCGAATTATCGCAATACTTTGGAGCGTTGCTCTTAAAAACAGTTCTCTATAACTGCTTTTTCGCTCTATATCGTCCATTGAAACGGGAATCCGCTCAATATCACTTTTTAGTCGGGAGCCAAATACATTGTTAATAGCTGAGCCTGTGGAGAAAGCATATACTTTTTTCTTGTATGGAACAGCTATAATATTTTGGTCTTTAGTAATCTCCCTTAAAAAGTCCCAAGGTTTTTCACCGTCATGATATTCAATCTCAAATTGAAATAATTCTTTTGGGAAAATTATGGGGTACAAATTACTTTTCAAGTATTTGTCCGTTTTCGTTATATGAATTGAAAATGGAGACGTGTTATTATCCTCGGGAACACTCTCCAATATAGACATGATTTCTTTCTTCTTCTCTATATCAGCTTGAAAACAATTGATGACAAGAGAAAGCATTGTCTTGTCAAATCCATCAGTATCAATGTAATATGCATCCCTGTTCGCTTCTCTTGCTGTTCTCAAAAGAGATTCCACCTCGGGGGAGATGTGGGAACCATAGCCACACCAGTATATCCGTCCAGAGCCTCTTTCAGAGAAAGCTTCAGTTAATGCTGACATTAGGGATTTATCACGACCACTGTAACCGATTACTATGAGATTCTTATCATTAAAATATCGTTTTAATGCTGCCACAAAAATCGGATGTTGGCTATCCAACTCTTTAGAAGTATTTTTTAATGACGTATATTTATAATCTCCATGTAAGGCAATGTATAATAATTCACTGGTACTTTCTGTCCGATATATTCGTTCAGCACAATTTAGATTTATGCAAATAGGCGTAATATTGGCTTGTTGGGCAGCACGTTCGACCAAGCCATCGAAGTTGGTTGACCACACAGATTTGACAATGCCGTATTTGTTCAGAAGACATAAAAGCTTATATCCAATGTATGGCTGCTTACTTTGAGCTAAATGCTCAAAATATTTCACTCTATCACCCTCAATAGGTAAAGCTTTTTCTGCATAGAAGGTATATTCATTAGGATCTCCAATAGACGGGAACCCTCCTTGATTATCAATCCATTTCTGGATGATATTTTTACAAAGATCGGATTTGGGATCGATGAATGGAGGAATGGATGACTGGGAAGAACAATAAATCATTCTCTTCCAATCCCAGATACAATCATCGGCGGATGGTATTCCCGAAGTAATCGACGCTCCAGCTCCTAACAAAAATGCAAAAGAAGTATCTCGATTCTGAACAAACGAACGAACAAACGCATCGAAATCCAAGTTGAAACCAATCATAAAATTATACAGCACTTATAGTTCTTACAAAATTAACTATTACATCCAACATATCAAAGGTATAGGAGCTTTTCCTTGTGAAATGGACATTGAGAAGATAATTGCGGAAAACTACCGCAATGCAATTGGTCGAAAATAAAACTGAGCCTATGTGTTTGTCAGTTTCCTTGTTCGTTTGGATCAATTTAGAGACTTGTTCTTATCCAGAATGGACAATCGGAAGTGTCTCGTGTTGGGGGCGGTCTTTACCGGCTACTTTATGAAAAACCGACTTAAGCCAGGTGTTTAGTCAGAATGCGAGAGTTATGACGACCAAGATGTTATATGCGGCCGCACAGTTGCTGCTATTGCTATCCAGGCAGATATATTTGCAGTTGTCGTAGTCGTTCAAGACGTTTTTAAGGGTGGTCTTAATTTCTGCATAGATCGTTTTGGCTGTCGTGCTGAATAATTTGACGAGTTATGGCAGCGTCTCCCATACTTCGTAGCCTATTTTGCAGATTGCTTATCCTTCTATCTTTCTTGTGTTTATTTTCATATCATCCTTATTTGAAATTAATATTGTGTCGATTAAATTGCTACTCATGCAAATGCTATGATGGATTTCAATTGTGTGACGAATTCAGTCTTGTCTTTTTTGTCATTCTCTTTCGAGATCTCGGCATAAGTCTGCATCGTGCAGATGTGCTTGTATCCTAAAAATTGAGCAGCACATTTTAATCAGTACGTTGTTCGGCTGGCAGGCAATTGTAACATCGTGTGCCGCGCCTGGTGCCATGTAACATCCTTATTTATGCCGCGAATTTCATAATCATTTTTGATGGTTTAGAGAACCATTCGGTGCTTGGATACGTGGAATATCTTACTGCCTTCACCTATCCCTTTGTATTTTTAAATTATTGTGGGAATATCGAACTGCACCTCGGCAAGACTATTTTTTTTGATGGGAGATATGATATTCACTCATGGTCGTCGAAATACGTGCGGATGTTGTCATCAGAGAGGTTATACAGTCGAATTTATTAATAAATGCACGGGGTTGTCTCTTTCCATACAATGTTGCTCTCATAATCTCGCGTCTTGAGAACCCGTTTCAAGAGGTTATAAACGGTCAGGTACTTTTGCTGAGTCGATTTTGTACGTATTCCGGCTTATGCTAACTTGTCGAAATAACTGTTGATCTGCTCGGAATCTTTCATTTGTGTTTCGTGGCGGTATTCCAGACTTAAAAGTCGTTTTTAATTTTCTCCACCATAACGACATCATCTCAATCCTCTACTTTGTGGAAGTGGTTGTAGATTCTTACACGAATGTAGTCGGTTAACTTGTTCGTCTCCTCTGCAGTAAAGCTCCGACCTGTCATATGTTGTATTCCAATGTGCCGAAGCGACCGTCATTTTGCAGCTGAACTATGCGGGTTTGTCTCCGTCGATGGCGATACGGTCCATAACGGGAATCGTACAGTCTTTCTTAAAAATATACTTCTTTAAATTCATATTTTTAATGGTACAAAACTATTAACTGAAGCTATATGTTGTTATGCAGATCCCAACATGTCAGCGAAAAAGAGTCTTTCGACGCTTTATTTTGGGGCTCTGTTTGAAAAGTTAACTATTACTGTAAATGATGACCGCTTAAATGTTAGCCTGCGCTTTCGTCTTCTTGTACTATTCGTATTCCCAATATATTTAATATACCAAAATAGATAAATCCAATGAAGTTGGATTTATCTGGTGTTAAACCTTGTGTATAAATACACATATCAAAATAAAATCCCAATTATATACTTTCTGCCACAATCTTAAATTCTATTCTCGGAATAGCAATACATACTCTGGCGTAAAAATTGTTATTGTTCAAATGATTATCTTCTGTAATTTTTTTTATTTTTGCATAAAATCAAATTTACGAAAATATGCCAGAAAATGATCGTCCAGAAATAAAGGAACAAATAAAAGGGAGTTCAGATCAAAAAGAAAACACTCGGAGTAAGATCGCTCAAATTTATGTTTGGGCCTTCTTTATCGTAATAGGCATAGTATTCATTATTGGAGCTTGTAATTGTTTCAAAGTGGATGAATACAAAGATATGCTTGTTACGGTATCTGGTATTTTGTCTGGCCCTCTTGGATTTATTGTAGGATATTATTTCAAAGCAACTAAAGAATGAATACCTTATTCGTTACATATGCATTAGACGACGCAGTAGAATCTTACTCTAAAATTAGTAGTAAGCTAAAGCGCTATCCCGATTGGGTAAAATTATTTAATCGTGCGTGGATAATAAAAACAAATAAATCATCTCGTAAAGTCCGCGATGAATTATCTGAAGTAATTGAAAATAAAGGTAAAATAGTTGTCATAAATATAACTGATTCGGCATGGGCGACTTACAGGATAGATAATGATCTTTTATGTTGGATGAAAGAAAATATATAACTATTTTATCTGAACAAGTATTCAATGGCGCCCCACTCGGTCGCCATTTTTTGTGTCCTTACCTCATCCCTTTCAGAAAAATAATTTGACAAAATTATCAAATTAATTCATTGAATAGTAATGCTTTATAAGGTTTTGATTATATTTATGATATAAAATGATATGCTATCTTGTCTTTGATGATTCTTATACAAAAGAGAGCAATATTCGTGATATTGTTAGGGGATACTATGAGTTTTTGCTGTCAGAAGTAAAAAAGACAGAGCTATTTTTTTGATAGTGTATCGTAATATGTTAATTGCCAAGATTAATCCAAATCTGAAAACTTCAAGAGTTTATCTCTATTTTCATAAAAGAACTAAGATCTAACGATCACTTCATCGTCTTCTTTTAAGCAAAGGGGGGAAAGGCAAAACTACATTTTAGAACTCGACTTTTTGTTGGATCTTCAGTCAGAGTGTGAGGGTAAGGTCGGCCAGCAGGACAGCCGTCTCTGGTTCTTCCTTTGGGGCATCCTTGGATTTCCAGGCCACAATGAAGCTGACAGTTGTGGATTTGACCCGATAACCTTTTGCAAACCAATCGGTGAGCGTTTTCTGCATCCGGGCTGAGAGTTTGGCTACGGGGAGGTCCGTCTTCTCGGTATAGAGCGTGAAGTCGCGGTATTGCAGCCGATCGCCGCTCTGCAGTGCCAGCACTTCGCGTTTGATTCCCTTGAAAAACTCCAGATAGACATCTCGATGGGAGAGTTGCAGGACGATCTCTTCGGGCAGGGTATAGCTCCGATCGTCGCAGTCGTGGCGGTCGGCCGTCAGACGGTCAAAGCAGTGTCCGTTGGTATGAATGAACAAACGGTTCTTGGCACGGGTGATTCCCACGTAGTAGCGGCGTTTCAGCTCCGCATTCTTGGTGTAGTTGTCAGTCAGGAGCATGTAGACGTCGTCGAACTCGCGCCCTTTGGCTTTGTGGATGGTTGATACCACCACCTCGGAGCCCGAGACATCGCAGAAATCCTCCATCGACGATTCGAAGACGAACTCTTTGAAATCGCTGATGTATTTCGTTTGGTTGAGTTGCTCGAACTGTTCGAAGCAGCGCTTCACAAGATCCATATTCTGACTCCGCGCGTAGGTCTTACTCGTGGCGCGCTTTGCCTCCTCCCAGAGCTCGCCCGGAATCACGGGTGTCGTCACCCGTTTGTCCAGGTATCGGAGGAAGTATCGCATCTCGGAGAGGTTCCAGAAGCGGAAGCCGTCCATCGACTGGATCAGTTTGCACGGGACGCCCTCCTTGCGCAGAAGTCCGGTCAGGATGACCGCCTCGTCGTTCGTCTGGGTGAGGACGCACGAGGTGCCCGCATGACGGTTACGGAGCAGTTCGTCGACCAGCGGGCGGTACATGATTGCCGAGGTGTGGCAGGTGACGCCAACCCATCCCTCTTCGTGCCGCATCGAGTGGATCTGCGTGTGCTTCATTCGTCCGGAGATCGATTGGACGAACCTGTTGGCAAAGGTGACCGGATGGCGGGCGCTGCGGAAATTGTCGGTCATCTCGATGAGACGAGTTCCGGGTCGTTGGGCCAGTTGGAACATGTAGCCTGAGTCAGAACCCCGGAATTCGTAGATGTTCTGGTCGTCGTCACCCACGGCGATGACGCGCATCTCCTCGTTGCGGGCCATCAGCGCTGTTACGAGGGCATATTCGTCGGCGGCCATGTCCTGAGCTTCATCGATGACGAGCACGGTCTTGCCGATCTTGTTGGGTTCGACCTCTCCCTGTTCGATCATCCGGGCAGCCCGCGAGACAATGTCTTGGGCATCTTCGAGGTTGCCGATACGCCCCAGCAGATCGAAGCAATAGGAGTGGAAGGTCTTGATCTCGACAAAGTGGGCCGCATTGCCGATCAACGCCATCAGCCGCTGTTTGAACTCCGTAGCCGCCGCACGCGAGAAGGTGAGCATCAGCAACTGTTCGTGCTTGACATCTTCGAGCAGGAGCAGCGATGCCAGTTTGTGGACCAGCACACGGGTCTTGCCGCTACCGGGTCCAGCCGCAACCACGATGCAGTGGGACTCCTTGTCGGAGATGATCTCCATCTGTCGAGGGGAGAGCGCCCCGAAGAGCTGTTCGTATTTCTGGGGCGTCAGGTTGCGCTGGATCTCGTTGATGCGCTCGCCGCGGAAGTATTTCGCAATGAAGCGCCGGTAGTCCATCTGGAAGTAGTCCTGTACGAACTGCAGCGCCGCGTTGTAGTTCTTGACCATCAGATTGGCATACTCGCCCACGATGTGGACCTGCTGGATCTTCTGCTTGTAGAAGGCGTTGAGCAGCCGGTAGTCGTCGACCTTGTAGCGCGACTTGTTGTCCTTGATCCGGCGGATGTCCATCGCGTTGTAGAGGACCAGAAAGCCCCCTTCGAGCTTCAGCGCTCCGATCTTCGAGAGATAGAGAAGTGCCTCCTCGACCTCGCCCAGCTGCAGGTCGTTCCGCCCGAAGAGCATCGTCCGGTTATCGGCCTTGAATTGATTCAGCAACTCGACGATCGAGAACTGCACGGCATTGTCCGCGACGGTATGTTCCTGCCCGGTGGCGTTGGGTTGCGCGAGCGTACGCGACAACTCGGCGGCCTGGCGGTAGAGCCAACCGATGGCGAAGCGGCAGATCTCGGCCCGTTTGTCGAACCGGGCCTCCGTCGACTGCAGGTCGGTCTGTCGCCGAAGCTGCAGGTTGTGGTCCGCATCTTCCTGTTTGCGGAGGTATCCCTTGACCGTAAGGAAATAGAGCAGGGTGCGGATATCTTTCTCCTTCGAGGTGCTGATTCCCTCCTGGATGGCATCCTCGTTCAGCTGCTTGCAAGAGATGCTGAGCCCCTCCTCCGGGATGCGGTGGAGCAGGTAGCGTTCGAGCTGGATAAAGCGTTCGAGCAGCTGCTGCGACTTGCGTTCCGAATCCCCTGTTCCGAGCAGGTAGGCCGACAGATCCTTGCTGTCGGCCAGGATCCCCTCTTGGCGCATGCGTTCCACGGCGGAGATCACCTCGCGCTTGCTCATCCCCAGAATGTCGGCCAGGTAATCGATTCGCGATTCGGCCTCCGAGTCCTGCGCCTTGGCGATATATTTTTTCGAGATGAGAGACTTGATGATGCGGACAGCCTGTTCGGTCTCCTTGCTGTCGAACAGCGGCGAGGCTGTCAGCCGTCGCCGGGCTTCGTCGAGATTCCGCACGGTGATGCCTGTGGCGTAGACGTGCGGAACGTTGTTGCCCCGTTCGAGGTAGCCGGCCTGTTCGAGTGCCGCCAGCGCGGTTCGTACCCGGGTTTCGATGTCGGAGCCCGAACCGTCCCAACCGGCTTGACGCGCGATCTCCAGTGCCGACGAGTTGACCCGCATGCGCTGGCGCGTGAGCTCCTTCACAGCCTTCCATACCTGCTGAATCTCGCCGATACTCAGCTTCGTCTGGTTCAGCAGGATGAAATGCTTGTCCAGGTCGTTGTCGCCGTAGAGAACGTAGCAGCGGGCATGCAGATGGGGGTTGCGGCCGGCGCGTCCCGCCTCCTGGACGTAGTTCTCCAGCGAATCGGAGATGTCGTAATGGACCACCAGCCCCACGTCGCTCTTGTCCACACCCATGCCGAAGGCTGACGTGGCGACGATGATGCGCACCTGGTCGTTCATGAAGGCCTCCTGGTTGGTAATCTTCTCGTCGGAATCCATCTTGCCGTTGAAGGGAAGGGCCCGGAAACCGTCGTGCGTGAGACGTGAAGCCAATTCCCGGGTTCGGCGGGTTCGCGAGACATAGACGATGGTTGGGCATTGTGAATCGGCAATGAGCTCGCGCAGTCGCTGGTATTTCTCTTCGTCGTTGTCGACGTGCAGTACCGAATAGCTCAGATTTGTGCGCGTGGCCTTCGAGGCGAAGAGCTCCAGATTCAGATCCAGCGTCTGTTCGAAGTAGTCGCGGATGTCCTGGATCACCTTCTGTTTGGCCGTGGCGGTGAAGCAGGAGACCGGGATCGGGAGCTTGCTTCCCTTTTTCTGCTGGTATTTGCGGATGAAGTGGCCGATGTAGAGGTAATCGACCCGGAAGTCCTGGCCCCACGACGAGAAACAATGAGCCTCGTCGATGACGAAGCGGACGACGTTGCGGGCAAGGAGGATACGTTCGATCGTAGCCGAGCGGAGCATCTCGGGCGAGATGTAGAGCAGCGCGGCCGTTCCATCCTGCACTTTTTCGATGGCAAGAGCCCGCGTGATGGGATCCAGCATGCCGTTGATGGTGACGGCCTCGGTGATACCCCGTTCGGCGAGGTTATCCACCTGGTCCTTCATCAGCGACTGCAGGGGTGAGATCACCACCGTGAGTCCGTGGACC
The DNA here is from genome assembly GCF_001915285.1 of Alistipes sp. 56_sp_Nov_56_25. Lineage (NCBI taxonomy): Bacteria > Pseudomonadati > Bacteroidota > Bacteroidia > Bacteroidales > Rikenellaceae > Alistipes > Alistipes sp. 56_sp_Nov_56_25. The sequence goes on along the minus strand of NZ_MNQF01000064.1, from coordinate 64,313 downwards.
GAGAGCCCTGCCATAAGAGCCGGCAGCTGGAAGGTGAGTGATTTCCCACCACCGGTCGGGAAGATTGCCAGCAGAGAGCGACCCTCGACGGCCGCCTGCGCTGCCCGCTCCTGGAGAGGCTCACCTTCGTAGGTGCGGAAGGCATCGTAACCGAACAGCGACTTGAGGCTGCGGTGAACGTCAAGTTGGGCGTTGCAGTAGGCACAGTCTGCAAGGCAGGGGGTGTGGCGCAGCTTCTTGATGACGAACTCCACACTCGGGTAGTTGTGCAATACCCATCCCGGCGTGATGGAGCGGTGATCGGTCGTGTCGATTAGCGCCAGTGCATAGGCCAGTTCGCAGGGGTAGTGTTCGATCAACGGTTCGAGTTCGACATTTTGGCAGATGCGGCCTCGGTAGACGGTGGCGATTTGTTCGCTGAGGTTGCAATCCTTCGGGCCAGCTCCCATCAGATCGAGGAATCCGTCGAACTCCGGCTGCCCCCTCAGCAGCGCAGTGAAGAGTCTCTGTTTCTGTTCGGGCCATGCATCCCAACGGGCCATCTCGTCCAGAAGCAGATCACGTGCCTTTTCGCAGTCGTTGACCGGATTGTTCATCTGGTCGCTGACCAATTTATCATCCTTTACAAGCCGATGATAGGGACGTTCGGGAAAGAGCAGGGGCGAGAGGTAAAGCGTGTCGACCAGCCGCCAGGGAATCGGTTGATCCTCGAAGAGGTATTTGGCATCGTGGTGGATGATGTTGTGTCCGCAGAGGTACTCCCCACGCTCGAGGAAGTGTAGCAGCTCCTCTTTTGAGGCTTTATGAAAGATAGCCCCATCGTAGCGGAGCGCCCCGATGTCGTGGATCCGGTGGTCTGTCAGCCCGATCTCAACATCTACAACCGCATAACGCAGCGGACCATACCGAAGCGACGAGCGACTGCTTGCGCGGGTCGTATTCAACGGCTCGACAGCTCCGATTTCAGTCGGTTGGTTCGATATGGGATTCTCCTGCATGATGTGGTTTTTTGGTTCAGTTTGGTGATGTCTTCGCTTTAAGTGAATATGAATCAGGATTTCAGGTTGTTGCTTTCTACAAATTTAACATTTTTTCTTGAATATAGCATGTCGTTTTTATTGGGAGGTGTTTAGTTAGATAGTGTTTCTGTTCTGATAAATGAAATAGAGTTGTATGCTTAAATCTCTTTTGATTTAATAACTGTTTGTATGCTTCTGATTCGAATTTATGTAGACTTTGGAATTCTACTGATTTATACAGAGAAAGTTTTTTGCCAGGCTTCTGTTTTTGAGTAATGAGTTTTTGATTAAAAGGTTGCGATAATAGTGTGGTTAAAAAAGAAGTTAGAGAAGATAATTTGTATATTTGTAATGATTTATATTATAATTAATTAAATTAGATATGAAGAATATAATAGCAGTAATTTGGGATTTTGATAAGACCTTAGTTGATGGGTATATGCAGGATCCAATTTTTAAGGAATATCACGTAGATGCTTCTGCGTTCTGGCGTGAAGTGAATTCGTTACCAGAAAAATATATGAGAGAACAGCATGTAAGGGTTAATCCTGATACGATATATTTGAATCAATTTCTGAGATATGTTAAAGATGGGAGATTTAGAGGTCTAAATAATGAAAAACTGGAAAAATATGGTAAGGAGCAGTCTTTTTACAAAGGAATCCCTGAAATATTTAGAACAACAACAGAATTATTAAAGGCTGACCCTGTTTGTGAGGAGTATAATATAAAAGTTGAACATTATATAGTAAGTACCGGTTTTGCGCAAGTTATTAGAGGTACCTCGATAATGGAATATGTAAAATATGTTTGGGGGTGTGAACTTATCGAAGCTGAAGATGATCAAGGGGGTAAGATTATATCTGAGATAGGATACACTATTGATAATACCTCTAAAACTAGAGCTCTTTTTGAAATAAATAAAGGCGTTGGAGGTGATGTTAAGGTAGATGTCAATAGTAAGATGACAAATGAACAGCGGCGAGTAGATTTTAGGAATATGATATATATTGCCGATGGCCCCAGCGATGTACCTGCCTTCTCCGTTGTAAAAGGCAATGGAGGAGCAACATTTGCAATATATCCTAAGGGAAATAATAAAGCCTTTAAGCAAGTTGAACAATTAAGAGAAGATGGTCGAATTGATATGTTTGCAGAAGCGGACTATTCTGATGGTACAACTGCATCGATGTGGATTTGTAATAAGATTCAAGAATTTGCTGAGAGAATAAAGAAAGAAGAACAGGCCAAAAGAGGCAATCTAAGTGCCATACCCCATCATTTGGTTTAAATTAATAAGTTACTAGTATCGTAGCAATATATTTCATTCTCGATTCTAATATTTAATAGGGGTTGAAATTTTGTAGATTGCTACTCGAATTATTTGAGGCCTTCTTGTCTCTTTTAATAGCAGACTTTTATATATCTTGTAAAAATATCGATATTATAATAATTATTGCTTTTTTGCGTATTATTCGTGTTATTAACGTATTTGTGTAGTTATGAAACAACAAGAGAGATCGTGGGATGATGATATAGAACGATTGATCCTTTTTGCGGATATAATGGGATTTAAAGATCGAGTAATGAGAACTCGCCACATTGACCTAAAGCATACTTTAGTAGCTTTTAAAGAAGAATGGTCTCGTAAGATGTCTCCATTCAAACTTGGAGATCATCTCAGATTTTCTCAATATTCAGATTCAATTGTCATCGTGGTTAATGGGGTTGATAATAGATCATTGAACCTTATTTCTAAGGCGGGTACATGCTTAGTACAAACAAGTCTAAAGGCGGGACTGCCGATTAAAGGTGCTATAGCTAAAGGACAATTTACATATGACGAGTCCCATCAAATTTTTTTTGGACAACCATTAGTCGATGCATATCTACTACAAGATGAAATTAAATTCTATGGTATAGTTGCGCATCATACTATCGAACATCTGATAAAGAATTCGAAACCGGATATTGCAAGAATGTTTGCAAAGACTGATGTCCCTTTAGAAAAGGGATGGTCTAAACATTATATTTTATCTTGGGAGAAAATTAATAACAATAGTTTCCATGCTAATGGGATTGAATTGGGACCTTGGTTAGATAGTATTGAGGAAAATATATCTGGTAAACCAAGAGTTTATGTGGATAATACAATTAAGGTTATGGATTCAATAAAGATAGTGAATCATCCCAGTAACTGATTTTTATAATATAAATCTTGAGCAGGTATTCTTCTTCCTGGTATTTATGCGGCCTATTATTAAAGGGTTAAGGTTGTAGCCGATCTGGGGAAGAGTATTTTACAGGCTCACGAAAAGAGCATAGTAGCAAAGTTAATTTTGATGTTCCAGATCACCCGATTCACAAGGCCCTATTCTCTATATCTGCTTACATGATGATTTGATCCATTTTATCGGTATTAGGCTTGAGATGTATCCGATATTGAGTCTGTATTATTTGAAGATCTGATAGGCTTTCAGGATATTTTCGTAATTTTATACATTCAAAGTTGATTGCATATGCAGCTTCCCCAATTCGAACAACTTACGACTGGCTGTCTTGGGCGAATTTTCGACAAGACGGTTGCGACGTATAAGTATTTCTGGTTTCTCTCCTTGATGCAGGAGCATGCTCGGACGGGAAATCTTCGGATGGATGTTTGGGAGCTGGTAATTCGGATGGTGGCCAATGCCTGGTATCCGATTCATTATTTCAGGCTGTCGTTCGGTAAGAGTGACTCGTTGTTCGAGATTGTGACAGAACTTCAGAAAGAGACGAACCTGCCCATTGATGCAAGTCAGAAGATAATAATTGAGGAACTACGTGGTCGGTTGGGAGAACCGACGATACGAAGTCGATTACGAGTCCTTACGCTCAATGTCCCGTATCGTTTCCTTCGTCCTTGGATTGATACCTCTGATGATCGGGAGATGATTCGTCGCTCGCAGACGTTGGAGAATAGCTGTTTGTATGCACTGTATAAGGATCGCAGTTCTTTTTACATAGAACTTAATCCGTCTTGGGATTCCTATCTGCATGCCCATTACGGTATATTGGTCGATTTCACTTATTGGAATCTGACACAGTTCCTCCAAGTGCGGAATCCGAATGTTCCGGCCATATCCAATAAGCTGATAAAGCCTGAAACACGGACTCCTCTTACAGCGCAGCATCGGTATTGGAATACAGTTATGCAGATTGTTGGTCCGATAGAATGTATCTATACAGGGCGACAGCTCCATACAGGCGAATACGAACTGGATCATTTTATTCCGTGGAGTTTTGTTTCGCATGATTTGCTTTGGAATCTGGTGCCGGCTGATGGGAGTGTCAATTCGTCAAAAAGCGATCGATTGCCTGATTTAGAGCGTTACCTTCCTAAGATGGCGCATCTGCAATATCACGCTTTACAGACTTATCTGAAAGCCGGTCGAGATAGTCGCATATTGGAGGACTATCTATCGTTGGGACATACGCCTCGAGAACTTGTACTCATGGATGAAGATAACTTTCTCGAGCTTTACAAACGTACCTTCGGGCCAATGGACCAGATAGCATTGAATATGGGATTTGAAACTTGGAAAGGTTAAAGCGATGGAACCGATAAAGATAAATCATCCCTATCTAACGGCAATCAAAAGGTCCCGGTTGTCGGCTCCGGCTCGTTATCTGCTTCAGCATGGTTTGCTGAAGGGGCGGATTCTCGATTTTGGATGTGGGCTCGGTTTCGATACGGATGAACTGAGACGGCAGGGACATGATATTACGGGGTATGATTGCTATTATCGTCCGGAATACCCCGAAGGGGAATTCGATACGATTATGTGCATTTATGTCTTGAACGTGCTGGAACCTTATGCACAGGCCGAGGTGATGATGGATATCGACCATTTGTTAGCTCCGCACGGGATAGCCTATTTTGCCGTTCGTCGAGACTTGACAAAAGAGGGATTCCGTATGCACCCCATCTATCGAAAATACACTTACCAGTGTAACGTCCAATTGCCTTATCCAAGTCTGGTTTGCAATTCTGGTTTTGAGCTGTATCGGTATCAACGATGAAATAGATCACTTATTGTAGCCTCATGAATTGTGTCTGTTATAAATGTAGGTTCAAGCTTAACTTGTCTCTGTATCCGTTTGCGTAGACGAATTCTTTGGTTTTCGACGTAAAATGGGGATTATAGGCATGTATGATTCGATGGTGATTTGGACATAGAATAACAATGTTGCTAAAATTATTATTGAGAGAGGTGCTAAAAGGATCTATGTGATGTGCATCAATCACATGGTATTGTCCTCCATAGGGTAATGTAATGAGTTGGCCACATATCTGACAGCGATACCCATACAGCCTCTTGAGATTCAGGCAGACATTTTTATCTATTCTTCTGATTCTTGCTAAATGTGGCCTCTCAATAATTTGGGCTGTTTCGTCATTCAACAATAAACTTTCAAGCAGCGACTCTTCGATGGGGTGAGCTATAAGCTCTTGTTTAGCTTGGTTTATTTCATGAGCGGGGATCGAAACTGCCTCCCAGATGTCTTTATTCGCAGTCGCATAGAACACGATAGAACTTCGTAGTTCGTTTGGAATTCGAATGTTGTGTGTCTTGACCCCTTGTTGAGTAAGTTCTTTTTTTAGAGCCAGCTGCTGTTCAAGGTATTGTGTTAACTCCGGGAAAGCAAGACGCAACGCCTTGGCAAAAGGGTGGTTGGGACTATACCTTACCTGATACATCTCAGGATGGTTGGGATATCGTACTCTATTGAAATTTTGATTGATAACATCTATATCTGTGAAGAGCTGATTATCCCACATTATAGATATTCTTCGAGTTTCACCAATAGCCAGTTTCCCGAAAAAATCAATAAACTGGTTGAGTAATGCCGTGCGGATGGTAAATCCTTGATACAAAATGCTTTTGTCTATATCTTTTAGGTAAATGAGCTTCATTTTGACTTTGAATGATTTTCTCACAGAAGTATTAATAATTAACAATAATCTTCCAGAACATCTCCTCCGGCCCATTCTTTGCCAAGGGATAGTGTGTAGTATTTTTCAGCTCCTTCTTCAGTAAAGAACGTGCGGATACTTTCGTGTATATAAAATCCATCTTCGTATCTGATTTCTGTGAGGGCAAAATTGGTAACTCCGCTAGTGGTCGTAAGCACTGCTATATGTGTTTTGTCTAAAGAAAGTTCTGCTTTAATGACTTCTGAATGATAGTATTGATTTTGACAAAATACTGCTGTCGGATTTAAATTTGCTATGTAGTCTTGTAATGGTGTTTCTGTATGAGTGTTGGGACACAATGGAAACTCTGTTGGGACCTTCCAATGTATTTGTTTTGCTCCAGGTGTTAGAGATTCTTTGAGTGAGAGTTGTTCTTCGTAGTGTCTGGCAGTTTCAGCTTCGATTTCAGCCCGTTGCTGAGCATATGATTTATGTATTTCTTTTGAATCCCAAGTTAGATTCCAAGATGATCCGAGTCCGCTGTCTGGGCTGTCTTGGTAGATCCATTCTCCGATTCCTTTGCTTTCATTTGTTGATTTTGGGGTAGTGTTATCTTCCTTTGCCCATCTTTCAAGATTTTTAAGGCATTTTGCTGCTTCTTCCTTTGATACAGTACGCATCCAACCGGTATTGGAATCTGATGCAGATTCACGCAGAATGGAGGGATCCTCTAAAAAAGCCTCGATTGAACCACATAAATATTTGATTTTGTTTCTGGTTATGGGGTTGTTGAGAGCATTCTCCAACCGAGTAACCCATGCAAGATTTTCAGGGCGATTGTTACATCTGTTTGTATCTTTGTGATCGATGACCATATGTGGATCATCAGGTGTTCCATGAAACGCTGTTGCGACGATTTGATGAACGCGAACTCCACCATAGAGCATATAACCTGTTTTATTGTCTTTGGACCCAAAGGTCCATATACAGTCCAGTTTGGATGGGCGGCAATCTTTTTTGGGATGCCGGTATATTGCACCGTTATCTCGAACGGAATAATGGCGTTCTTTAAAATCGCATTCTCGAATCTCGCTGTATTGAGATAATAATTCTTGAGGTGAGGCTTCCATAAATGGTCTTTTGTGAGTGCCCTATCTAATAAAGACACATGATTAATTATTCGATTATATCTCCTCCAAACCTATTGACTTGAGGTATTCGTAGGTACCGTTATAAAACTCAGGTAGTCGGGTTGTATCTTCCGGGAAACCATCGACGGTCTTGTTGGAATTGCCTTCTGGAACGCAAATGACCATGCCGATACGGGCGCGTGTTAGGAGGACACGGTAGGCATTCAGCATGTATTTCCTTCGTTCGAGGCTGCTTTCGGTTTGCCCTGATTCTTCGCGCCAGGCAGTTCGGCCGTTGAAATTGAAGTATCGCCAACGTCCGTTCTCGCAGCGCAGATCGGCATCCCAAAGGACGCAGGTATAATCCAGTTCAAGCCCTTGTACCTGGATCTCGGTTGCCGCATCCTCGAGGTAGTTTGAAGACCTGATGTCAGTCTTATCCATCAGGAACCAGTGGACAGCATTTTCGTCGCCTTGGCCCAGAACATCGACGGCCAGCGGCTTAAAGCGTGCGGCAGTCTTGCTGACGAGAACGCCGGAGCGTTGTGAGCCTCGGGTGTGCTTGCGTAGCCAAGCCCTTGCCTTGGCCATATCTCGGGTCAGAACAATCGGATAGTGTGCTTTGATCGTGTCGTACAGCGCAGCAGCGTCCGGGTTGAAGGAGAGCAAGGCGTGCACAAAAGCGGAGAGGTTCTCGGCTCTAAACGAACGCAGACTAACCCCCAGATGGAGTTCCGGAGAGAAGTTCACTTTGTCATTACCGGCCAGTAGTTCATTGACACGTCCTTCGGCATATTCCGCCTCGGTTAGCTTGTCGGAGATGTAGATCCTCCAGTGTGTAAATTTCTCGTTGAGGGCCTTGATCCATTCCGAAATGCCGGCCTCTCCGGTGTTGATCTCCTGCCCGCCACCTACCAAGCATACAATCGTTGCCCAATCCTCCCGTTGATCCAGCGACCAAATGAGAAAGGCCGCCTCGGAGTAGGGGAAGTTCTGAATCTTGAGTTTGTTGCCGTAGGTTCCTCCGCGTTTGAGGTAATCTGCGAGCCGTTTGTGGGTCCATGAACGCTGCGCTTCGTCAAAAATGGCGACATGTTCCACCTCTCCATAACCGGCTTTGGCAAGCTTGATCGCTTTCTTGGGATCAATCTCAAGGACGCCATTCTCAATCGGAGTTTTTAGCTTGGCCAGCATGTTGTCCCGATAGCGGTGGATAATCTGGATGAATTTGCCAACCTCCCTTCGCGAATCCGACCGATTCTTTTTCTCGCCCCGAGCTTGGCACTTCTTCTGGTTGTCGATGGCCAGAGCCTCGGTCAGCACCGCAACTAACGGCCCGTTGCCCGAAAGATAAACGGCCCCTTCATCCTCGCTCAATTTCTCGCCATTTTGGTAGGATTGTTTGACGGCAACATCCAATCCGACCAACGTCTTCCCGGCTCCTGGTACGCCCGTAACAAAACAGATGCTCTTCTCGCCCTTCTCTCGACTGGTCTTGATCACATCGAGGATATATGCAATCGTGCGATCGGTCGATACCTTGTCCGCCTCATGACGAGTGATATCCTCTACCGAATGGTTCTCGTAGAGCCTTTTGGCTGCCTCGATGATGGTCGGAGTGGGTGAGTAGGGGCTGATGATCCAGTCGGCTCCCAGACTTGGATCTGGCGCTGTGGCTCCAGCATGTGCCAGAACATCGGCAATGAGCTGTTGTAGACCAGCTGGCCCTGTTAACAGTGGGTTGTATATGGAATCATCATATACAGAGGCTTGGAATACGCTTGAACTTTTACTGATCCAGGGATGTATGAGAATGGGGACAATGATCCTATTTTGGCTCAGCAAGTGAAAATTCTTCAGATCCAAAGCATAATCTAATACTTGCTCGATATATGACTGCATATTCTCCTTCTTAGCCTCTTGTCTAGTCTTGAACTCGAGGCAGAAGATAAGCCCACGAAGCAGCAGAACAACATCGATTCGCTTTCCGAGTCGTGGAATGTCGTACTCGAAAATGACCTGTCCATCTTCATCCTTCCACGGTAGCAGAACCTCTTGCATGATGCGGATTTCATCGGCCCAGGCTTCATTGGTTGTGGTCATAGCAACTCCGTGATAGTTATCCACGAAGGTTCCCAACAGAGCCTCAGGGGACAGCTGTAAAAATTCGTGTATCGAGGCGTGATATAGACAACGAGTCATAAGCAAAGCGAATAGATTGTGGGGCGTGTTTCTCGAATATCGATGAATACAAAATTAAGATAAATCTAACAAAATCGGTCATTTTGATCCCGTAATGTTTTGATGGGAGGGACATCCGAAGAAAAGCCTCTCCAGCGAGGAAAACGACATCGGGCGGTTGTGAGTCCTGCTCCTTTTCATCCGGCAGCAAGGTAAGGGCCCGGCGCGAAATGCCAACCTCAGGCCCCGGTGGGGTTTCCGCAGCGAAAAGCCGCTCTCAGTAGAGCCATTTCCCCGCGGAAAAGGTTGTCGTATTCGCTCCGGCCCACTTTTGAAGATGCTACCGATGGAAAGGAGAAAAACCATGCTTCGGCTGTGTGTCGTGTCTCTCGTTCCCTGGCTCATCTTTCGTCCACCGTCCTCGATCCCTGCTGCCACCTAAGATCAATTTGTTGCCCATTTTTCTCGCGTTTAAGCCATGATGGAACTTGGCGATATAAGTTGTACTCTGCGGTGGTTTTTGAGGCGTATGGCCTGTTTCTGTGGTTTCTATCGTGTATTTATCGGGCCTCCGCCGTAGGCGCAGCGCCCAACCCTCCCCGATGCAAGAATGTGGGCAACGACCAAAGTCTTGTTGTCGCTCCAGCCCTATGTGTCCAGCTGGTATCCGCAAATCAATATGTCCGCAAAACAACAAAACAGTGTGTCAACACAACAGCGAAACAGCAAAACCGTGACTTCAGTCAGTCAGTACTTCAGTCAGTCAGTACTTCAGTCAGTCAGTACTTCAGTCAGTCAGTGCTTCAGTCAGTCAGTATTTCAGTCAGTCAGTACTGAATTCAGTCAGTACTGACGTCAATCAGTCAGTCGGCCTTTTTGAATAAGACGCCTCCGGACCTTCCTTTTTTTGTCGATTTTGTTCCCGATGTCGGCTTCGGGAACGGGTGGTTCGCCTCTTCAGATTGGCCGGCGAACAAGCGGGAACGGGACGTGATATTCGACCCGTTTTTGAGTCCCCGGAACATTATATGTTTCGGGACTCAGCAAGCTGTGTTTTCCGTTACGCGAAATATTCTCGGTAACGAAAACAGCTTGCCCGCAAGGGGGGGGGGAAAACTCCTCCGAAGTCGTCGTTTTTTACCGGGGCCACCGTGGCCCGAGCCGAAATTTAGTCGGCGAAGGATTTTCGAGACACCTTCGCCAGAAAATAGGGAAGATCCGGCCATTTTGGCGTGGAAAAGTGGCGGTTTATCGCCCGAATCAGACTTCAAAACAGCTCGTTTTCGACCGATTTTCGGCGATTGAGAATGCAAAATTTCGGACAAATTTCACGAATTTGGACGCGCTTTTGAGGCCTCAATTCAGCCAATTGAGAACCTCTAATCCGATATTTTGCGTCATAAAAAGAAGTGGAATTTGTCCTTTTTCAGCGTTCAATTCTGCAGAATTTCAGTCATTCAGAATCGGGTTTCGATGCAGTTTCAGTACCAATTTTCCCGCGAAACGGGACGTTTATTGCGGGAAACAACGCACTGGTTTGTGCCCCAGTTCCAGCCCGCAGAGGACGTCGAGCGAACTGGGACAGCCGTCCGAGCGGAGGGCGTAGACGCTCTCCTCGGCCATCGACGCGATGGTATAGTTGCGGGTTTGGACCGTCTGCCAACCGGTGCGGCGGGCGTTGCGCACGGCAAAGATCAGGATGCGCTGCTCGGCCAGGGCCTCTTCGACGGCGGGAGGATAGCGGCGGTAGAGGGCACGCCCCAAGGCCCAGATCACAGGGTGGCGGGCTTTCAGCAGGAGTTCAAAGACGAATTTTTCGAGCGGCGACTGGAAACCGCTGATTACGACACGGTCGGTTGCGCAACACGCTTCAGCCCAGCGGAGGACCTGTTCCTCGACGGTGGGCGAAACGACGCGCGAGGCGAAGAAAGCGACCTTCCGGCAGTCGAGCAGGGCGGGGTTTCCGGTGTAATCGTAATCGAAAGCCATAAAAAACGTGGGTTGCCGCATTGACTTACCCCGTACTCAGGCCTTCGCTGCCCCACACCGAAATAAGCAACACGGACAGCCCACGCGAAACGCGTATCATGCACATAGCAAGCCAAAGGCCTGCGGGCACAATACATGCGTCCACGAGGCGTCCCGTTACATCCCTTCCGGTGTGTCAAGGTTGCGAAGTTTGAGTACGGAAGAAAACGTAATTAAACGTTCGTAGTATGTTAGTTCCGCGGATCGGCACGGAACCATCTACAAAAATAGAAAATTAAATCGGAAAACCGCCAAAGGCCGCCGATTTTTGCGGAACCTCTTGTTTTAGTTCATCGTTCTGGTCAGTTCAAATATTGAGATCTTATCAATTCCCGCGTTATTGCATTGTTGTAAAACGTCGGTAATATAGTCATCCGACCAAAATGGATGTACGATGATTCCCTTGATTACGCCTGAATCATTGACAGCAAAGTAATGACCAAATTTAATCTGACTGTGTTGTTTCTTTTTCTTTAGTAGACTGTCGAGATTATTATCCATGAAGTCCTTCCAATATTCGACATCGAAATTGACAAAGAGCGCTTTGTCTGCCGCCATTCTTGACAAATCAAGGCCAAGACGCCAATCCAATATCATGTGATATTGTTGGTTGGAATAGTCTCGGATGCAATCATAGCAAGATGAGATGCAGTTTCGCATATGGTCCGGAGTACATAACGTGTCATAAATTGCTCCACCCTTCAATAGAGGTTGCAATAGAGCTTCGGTCGGAACTTGTGCATATTTGCGTCCGCTTAAATAGTTACAATATCCCGAACCATTTTCCAGTTTTTCGACAATAAATACCTCCGGGTTTCCGGTTTTGACGGATATATGATATCCGATATCGAGTTCGGATGTATCTATGTCAAGATAGCAGGCAATTGCCTTGCGAATTAAATACCCCCAGGAATAATATGCAGCCCGTATGGCAAAATAGTTCGCGTTGTCTTGCAACGGATTAAGACAAATATCCCGAGGAACCATCTTCAGTGCAATGGTCATGACTCCCGTGGACTTTGATACGACAAAAGCCAAGTCTTTTTCGTTAAATAGGGTCAACGCACTTTGTCGAGTTTGTGGATAGGCACTTCGAGCAACCCAGGTATCGCTCATTTTTGACGTTTTTGAATGAGCGTATTGCCCCATATGGTAGAGTTTGCCATTGTTGTCATTGACCAAATGAACAAGACCTTGAGTGGGAATTACATTGTTGCGCAAGTATAGGTTTCCAACAGGATTGCACTCCTCCAAAGAGGCTTCACAATCTAATCGAATCTCACTGTTGGGAGAATACCAATCATAGGATCCGTTAAAGTCGTGAACCGGTTCATCGTAATCTACACAATACCCCAGTGGTGAACAAACCTCAATACGTTCCATCGGGTTGCCGCAGACCGGGCAATTGGCCGTATCACTATCCAACTCCAAAGTTGAATAGGCGCAACTTTGGCATCTGAATAGTGGCTTCCTCAGTATATTGAGGCTATCTGCTTTCAGAAAGACATTGGCCTTTCTACCATAATCAGCAACTCCAACAGCTCGATATACCTTTTTGTCCTTTACAATCTCATGTCCAGGAGCAAATGAGTTGAGCGCTAACTCCATATCGCGATTCACGACATCGGTAGCCGGTAATTTATCCGGGAACTGCAGGTATAAATTTCGCGTCCGTGTTGGAAATCCGAACATGGGCAACATTCCGGCATTCGCCAGACGTTCACTTAATTGTGTCTGTGTATACTCGCTACTATTGGCGATCTCGGTAATGCGGTCAATTAGCTTTTTCTGAATATATTGGAGCATGTCATCCTTATCCTCCTTTGTGAGATCTGTACATCTCGTGACAATCTGGATGATGGATTCGATCTCAGATTCATGGTTCTGGATCCATGTAGCAACAATTGTTTTGTTTTTATTCCAGGCCGAAGCCGTTCCGAAATTCCCATGAACACTTTCTTGTTTGGAGGACTCCTGAATCGATTTGAGCGCATTATGCAATACCTCCTTGAATACCACTCTCTCTGCAATCTCTTTGATTCGGACCTCCAGATATGGATCCTTCGGTATGGCAGAAACCATACGTGCCGGCTCAAAATAATGGGTCAGATCATGACTTGATCCTTTAGCCACGGTTAAAGCAATAGACAACGGATTCCCGCGACGGCCGGCACGTCCAACACGCTGCTGGTAATTGAATCGTTGAGGCGGAACATTACCCATCATGACGGCAGACAGTGAGCCGATATCGACTCCTGCTTCCATCGTGGTTGTAACGCTCAACAAATCGATCCCGTCAACAGATGGCACCTCCCCCGGAAGAAATATTTCTTGAAAATGTCGTTGGCGTCGCCGTGATTCATCGCGAGAGGTTTGCCCTGTCATTTCCTCGCAATGGAGGCGATAGATATCGTTGGTTGAGTTTACAAGTGATACATAATAATCCGACGCATCCTCCAAATCACTTTTTTGTATCGTTTTAGGTTGAGATAGGTTGCCAAGGCAATTGGTACAGATGCCATTAGACGGCTGCAAATGAATCGTCTTACATTTTGGGCATTGCCAATATTTCATCCCTTCGTATGCTTTATGGAAAGCAATCTTGCGTCCGGTTAAAGCGACTTTGTCGTTGGCAATGATCTCCAGCTTCCTTAATAATCGTTTGATTTCGTCTAACTTGTTATCGGTGTCTTGTTTGCGGGTAAATCCATAGACCCTCTTTACAAGTTTGCGCACAATTCCAGGGAATGAGTCATAAACTGGATATCTAGATTCAAATCCAGCCACTCTTCTTTTTTCGCCAAGAATGCGGATAATTGAATCTAACAACTCTCTCATCCGAGAGTCTAGTTTTTCTGTTCCTACACAGGTTGCGTATCCCAATTTTAAGGTCTCGAATGACTTCTTTTTGTGGGCAAAAAGACTTATTATTTGCTCCTCGCTATTTTTTTTACGAATCTTGTTAAGATATACTTGATCGTAATCGCCCAGATCTCTCTTTGCAGTACCAACTCTAAAATCAAAAAGACTCCACCACGGAGTGTTGTTTAATAGTGGATTTTGAGCTAAGGATGGCCTTGGTCCAGCCGGATTCATTCCGATATTTAATAGACCCTTAAATACATCAGCGGTAATATTCTCCAGGTTGACATCTTCGATAGATGCATATATCGTATCGAGGCGAGCTTTTTCTTCAGATTTTAGCCAACCTTTGTCTTTGGTCCGAATCAGATCAATGAGCTCAATATACGTTCCTTTGTTATAAAGTCTCGTCAACATATCGCTGTCTTCTCTGGAAGATATGTTGCCGAACTGAAATTTTTTTAAGAAATTAATGACTTCGGAGTCTCCTTTAAGAGCCTTCAGCATCAGCCATCTCACCGCATCTCGATAATGATCCAATTCAATGCCTGCCGATAGCTTGGCGGCAGACTGTCGACTATCGGAAAACAGCACCACTTTTGTGTTGTTCTCATGCGCATTCTTCATCGAACGGATCAATGAATCGGCAAGAACCTGATTTACCTTTTGAAGTCCGGTCCGATGTGGCTTTAGTGGAGTCAATTTCCTTTCTTCATTTACACGGTATGCCACTCCGCATTGTGGGCATTGATTCGGTAGTTGCAGGTCCGCTTCTTTTTCCTGGCGATGCAACCAATAGGTTCCATAGCGATCCAGCTTGATAATTCCCGTGACCGAATCAAAATTGACACGAACCCATCCTTTGTCGGTCGCATCACTGTCATCCATGGAGCCCTGCCATAGAACAGCATATGGGTAAAATGTTTGACCGATAGGTCTATCCACCGAAAGCAAGAATGTTCGATTGTCTTTTTGTCGAATATACCCACCCAAGAAGGCCTCACCACAACTTTCACAGATGATCAACTCGAGGACGGCATGCCCGCAGCTGCAAACGGTACGGGGAGAGCGATAAAAACGTCCCAAGGTTCGTCCATCAAATTGGTACTCTTTTTTGACTTCAGAACAAGCGGGATTGGAGCATGCCCATAAACCGTTGACAGAGCGGAAAAAGAAATGAGCTCGAAGTGGTAGGACAAAGTTCCCGTCTTCCTTGCTTTGGCATATGATTTTTAAGAAAGACGAAATAAAAGGTAAGGCCTGATCACCTTTGATGCCCATTTTGGCTGCAATACTAATAACATTTTGCGCGATAATTCGTCCTTCAACGTCTGTCATTGCAAATTTCAGCCATTCGACAAGATGGTATTTTCGCGTAATATCGATATAATCGCTGCAGTCCAATGACGCAAACAACTGTTCGGTGCGTTCCTTCTCAGGGATTGAAGAATTTGTATAATCTACGAAGGCTTCTATCGGAAGTTTATCTTGGGGCCGACTTGCAGCGGGTTCGGGCTCGTTGGAGAGGAGGCAGAATTTCTTAGTGTACGCATCTTTCGAGACACCAAAAAATTCGCATAGAAAATCTTTGGTCTGCTCATTTTCTCCCATCGACGCACTCGAGGCGAGAAATTGAACTTGCGGAGAGTCGGGAGTTAACCCCAGTCTATCCAGCAAGATACGAATCAGATACGCAACTTCTGTTCCGGCTGTTCCTCGATAGGTGTGCAATTCATCAATGACCAGGTGGAAGACATGGGAAGGATCTTCCTTAAGCCACTTCTTGGTCTCTTCGAATATGGGCGCTTCAATATCTCTCATCAGCATGACATTGAGCATGCTGTAATTGGTAATTAAGATGTCGGGAGCATTTTGTTGCATGGAAAGGCGATCCCACATCTCTGCACTATCCGAATCCATGCACGGAACATGATAGAGCAATTCGCTATTACCGGTTTGTTTGGCTGATTCTTGAGCTGCTTTCCAGTCCTCATTTAATTGCTTGCGTTCTTTCCGGATGTTCTCTTGGGCAATATCTCCACGACCACTGACAGGGGTGCTGCCAGTGTAACGCCCGAAGAAAAATCTATTCCCTCCGCGACAACGGTCTAACCAATCCAAAGCCCGTCCTTTCCCTTGTCCATTAAGGGCTTTACGAAGTCGGATCATTTGATCCTCCGCCAATGCATTCAGCGGATAAAGAATCATAGCGCGCATGGCTCGTGGTCGATTCGTTTTGTCCCATGTGCGCGACTCTGATATGAGATCGGCAAAAATAGGCAGTAGGAAGCATTCTGTCTTACCGGATCCTGTTCCTGTTGTTACGACAATATTCTTCCGGTTGATAGCGGCCTCTTTGAGGGCATTGTATTGATGTAGATACAATCGCCGTTTTTCGGCTTTGTCATTAAAGAACAATCCACATTGCACAAAATCAGCCAACTCGCTATTAACCCCTTCATTTTTGCAGAAGTCTTCCAGCGACGCATATTCCTTGTATTTGGGAACGATCTCTATAATGGGAGGTTGGCATATGGCTCCTTGTTCGCTGATCAGACTATTGCGTTCTTCGTTGTAATACTCATTGAAAAACGGGATACCGCTACTGATATACTTGAGATATGTTTCTCTCAGTTCATTATAGATTTGTATGGGATTATTCATAACGAATGGATTTACACAAGATACGATCGAGTTCCTTGACTATGGATTTTGAAATGCCTGGGAAAATATAATTGCCCGATTCCTTATAGGGACATTGGCCTTCCAACATGGAAGCAACCATCAAAACTCGGTATAACATGATTGGGAACCGGAAAGAATTCACGCTCAGTTTCCTTTGCTCGACGTCGTAATTGCCGTTTGATTTCTTTCCCAAGACTCGGCTATATTGATAGGCGACATTGACCGAATCCGGATTGATTGACCAATTAGGGATTTCCACAACTTTCCGATTCTCACATACGAAGTAATAGCGTTTAAATGCTGTGTAGGCAATACCAATCTGGTCAGGGGCATTATCAAAGGTGAGATCTGAGAAATCATTTTTCGGTGATAACTCGAATGCTGAGATGATTGAGTCCACACTCGGAAAATGTTTCAAAATCTCTTTTCCGTTAAAAGTATACTGCTTTAATTCACAATTCTGAGGGCCCTCACTGCGATAAATGGCGGGACGCAACTTTTTGCATCCATCTATGGATGGTTGCTTGTTTATGAAAAGGTGCCTCCTTTTGTGTGAGATCATCATCGGTTCCGTCACCTTAAACGACTTACTGCCGCAATAATCCACATTGCCCGCATAGAATAAGGGCAAAAACAAGGTCCATGCAGGGTGTTCTGTAATTTGTAGATTAAACTGTATGTTTAGATACTCACAATAGCGTTTAATAGTGTCATAATTGATCTTGTCATAATGACACATCCATAAGAACAACAGGTGTTGAACCTTTTCGATATCTTTATTCATCCTCTGTGACATATGATTTATATGCCTCCGGATCCGGTCTCTCTACTTGTGTAAGCAGGCTGTTTAATAGGCCGGGCGTCAAATATCCTTCTGTATCGATTTTTTCAACAATTCGATACTCCTCATCTTCAGCTATAACGAAGGTGTCGGTTTTTGGCAAACATCCAAAATAGCGGATGCATTGCGTAGCCAATGGCAATCCAGCATCCTCTGTAGGAACCAGGATGATCCTAAGGTTTCCTGGGAATGCAAGGATGGAGCCAGGGAATACACATCGCAGTTTTAGAATCATATCTACGACAGGCTGAAGATAGCAGGGTAAATAAGATATATTTATATTACGCAGAACATAATAATGCATTTCATTGGGCGTCTCCCAACTGTGTTCTACGATTCTCTTCAACCCATTTGCCCATACATATTCAAACGTTTGCCACTTTGGAGTGACATCTTCAAGCATATAACAACAATTACCGGTAGCCTGGATAATTGCATTGACAATTCGATGATCCGGTATTAACAATACATGGTTATATGCCAATAGCGAAATCAAGTGGTTCGAGAGGCTGAGTCTCCTATTATTGTTTCTTAATCCATTTCTCAATCTGCTCTCCAGCTCCTCTTTGCTCTGGATTGGTTGTGATTCGTTATGTACGGTCAGTAATTCACCATTTTCTGCAAGATGAGTGTGGTTCGAGGTCAATGATACAATGATATCACGCAGCACATCGCAATCCTTGAGAATCCGATCTTTCTCGTTTGTTATTTTTTGTAGCGAGTTTTCCAGAGTTTCAATCTTTTTTTTGTTTGATGCGATATGGGCCAATTGTTGCTTAATTGCAGCTTGATATTGATTCTGCTCTTCCTCCAACTTTTCTTTTTGTGCCTGGGCCTTTGCAGTTGCGGTGTTCACCTCGCGCTCAAGTTGAGCCACGCGCTCTTTTTGCTCACTTTGTAAAGACTGGTATTCTCGTTTGTATTGGCTTTGTAGATTAGTAATCAATTGCTCGCTATATTTTGCAACGGAACGATCAATACACTCCTTGAATAATGGATTCTCCGCTAATGCCTGAATCTGTCGGGCATTTAGGAGAAAGTTTTCAAACATCAAAGATATACGCGTGATACGAGACTCCAGAACCTCATTTGGGACACCTTTGGCTGGAATCGTATTCTTGATCTCCGATAGTAATTTGTTCCTATTCTCGTTCTGCAAGATGGAACTCCATGCTTTTGTTACATAGGTTTCAACGAACCATTCCTTCAGTTGCTCATCTGGCATTATGTCGAGATAAGTAGCCGTTCCAGCAATGTTGTCATTCATGATGACATACCTGGATCGGTCCCTGTCGTAGCAAATAATTCTATCTTGGTTGATGCTTAAAATATTGTTTAGATCCCATTGTTCGATGTAATAGTATGGCTGCCCAGTTTTGGGTGTATATCGATATAAAAATGGCCCGTCGTGAAAATAGGTAGTATCCTGATAGCCTGATAAAGTTTCATAGATACCTTCTGGGTCCTTCTGGCGAAGTTTTTCTTCGCAAACAACGACTCCATATTCTGCCGGAAGACCAGCATCTCGATCCCATATAAATTGATCATGCCCTTCATTATTAGATACTTGTATGCCAGTGTAGATACATTGTCCGCATAAATTCCTATACTTTTTAAGAAAATTAGGCATGAAAATAAGCCCGCGGGTAGGGAATTTTTCTTTTATCTCATCGGGATAAAGACGTTTGAATTTCCATCCAGTATCAGGATCGATATATCCGATTACTCGGAGATAAGCATGTATTCCGTTTGTGTGAGGTTCAACAACTCCCACTACTTTTATAGTCGTATAATCTAAGGAATTCATATATTATTTCTGAATATTCAACATTCTAATTGCGACATTTGGCTCGCCTGGCTGGATGGCTTTATTGGATTGCTGTGCTTTGCACCATCGATATAAAACCGATCCGGTTGAAGAGGCGGTTCCGTTCGAACTATAAGCATGATAGTCGAGTCCGACAATCTGTCCCTGTTGGAAGTCGACGTCCCACACTCTTGCTTTTTTATTATCAACTAACCACCTGGGATTGTTATTCCAAGGAGCAAAGTCCTTTATATCGGGGGCGACTATATGAATCCCGATGCTTTTGTATCCAGGTATTTTGATCTTGTGCACTCCTATTCCAAGAGGTAGTCGATTGTAACCAGACAACCCTTGATACGGCTTATCATCGATATAAAAACGTAAATCTTTGTCTAAGTCAAGAATTGGAGGAGCGTCTAATAGATAATTGGGCATATCCCGGGAGATTCTTAAGCCTCCGTATAATCGGTATGGTCGCTTTTCGGTCGTATAGAATTGAGGATATCTCTTTGGATTCAGCTTCACTAAGGCATTCATCCCAAAACGTTGAATAACATCCTGTTCATGAAATCCTTTTGATGTGTTGACAAATAAAGCTATGCTTTCGTCATTTTCATTGAGATATCTTGTTTCCGTATAATCCTCATACAAGGGATCCTTCTCAAATAGAATTGTGTTAGGGCGTTTGAATGTATAATATGGCTTTAGCTCGTTGAAAATGTTCGTAGTAGGGAAAAGAGGGATCTGTTTTACTCGTTGGATTTCATTGCATATGTCCAGAATCCATTCATCTTCTTCCTGAATGAGTCTTAATATACATGATGATTTCTCGGCTCGTTTTGTTGTTTTTCGAGCATCACTATACTCTCCATCCCAGGAGAGATAATATTGAAAGATCTGCTTTTTCGCTGATCCCCAGGACGATTCTATAATTCTCCTGGCTCGATTAGTCAGGTTATTTGAGGGAAAGCCAAGGATGTTCCATAGCTCATCCTGAGATAAATCCTCATTGGGAACAATCCCTTTTGCAATGAATTCAGCGGCAAATCTTTTCAGATCCTCTCTATTTAATACTTGGGCAGAATGAACCTTGGGATATTGGACATATCGATCTTTCCCCTCCCGGGAACGGCAGGGATTGTCTATAAGAAACGATTCGTCCTCGCACCAGGCATAGTAGCGGGACCAAACGTAGTCTTGGTTGTCCTTCACCCAATTTTGCCAGTCTGAAGTATCTATACCGAGGCATTCACATATTCGTTGCCTGTAATTAGCCGCAGTAAAACCATCTGCATTCTCCATCTTTGATGCCGCGTATAATTGAATGGCAATAATACCCAGCACGACCTCGATAGGCGAGTCATCTGTTAGAAATACGGCCTTATCATGGCCTAGAGACAAGAGAAAGTTTGACTTTTCCAAGCCTGCATAATGGCAATATTGATTTATAAAAGAGCTATCGATAATTGGATAAACGTATTCGCCCTTTTTTTCATCAGTGAAGAAGTACTTGCGTACATAATCTCCTAGATTATATAATAATCTTGCTGTCACTCCTTGGATTTGTCATATATACAAAAATACCATTTTTATATGAATACTCAAATACTATCAACGGCCTTTTTACAATACTGAATTGCCTTGTATCCTTCTCTCCAGATTAAAAAGAAAGCAAGTTTGATTTAAATCTAATACATCGTGTATGCTACACAATAATCGGAGGTGACATAATTCATTCTCCCTTCTTTTTGTATCTTTGTTAGGTTCAACAATCTTTTTTCAGACTCCAAATATGAGTACTCTGGAACGAGCCATCGAGATTGCCATCGAGATTGCCACCGAGGCGCACCGCGGCCAGCGCGACAAGGCCGGGAACGACTATATCGGCCACCCGATGCGGGTCATGGCCGCGGGCACAACCCCCGAAGAGAAGATCGTCGGGGTGCTGCACGATGTGGTCGAGGACAGCGACTGGACGCTGGAGGAGTTGGCTGCCGAGGGGTTTGCGCCGGAAATCATCGAGGCACTGCGCTGTCTGACGCACGCCGAGGAGGAGCCCTACGACCGTTATATTGCCCGCATAAAGGGCAATCCGCTGGCCGTGGCGGTCAAACTGAACGACTTGACGGATAACATGGATATCCGCCGCCTGCCGTACCTCTCGGATAAGGACGTCAAACGGCTGAAGCGTTATTTGCGGGCCTACAAGCAGCTGACCGGCGAACCGACCTACTCGGTTTACGCCTGCCGCCAGGAGTATCCGAACGCCTATCAGCCCTGGACCGAGGCGGAGGATCTGGAGTTGACGCGCCGGTGGTGTGAGGGGGCGACGGAGAAGGAGTTGTCCGCCCATTTCCAGCGCAAGCCCGGTGCCATCCGTTCGCGCATCGAGAAGCTCGATCTGGAGCGGCTCTACGGAAAACGGGGCAAGCGATCCTGACCGCACGCCGCAGCCTCGGGTGCCGTCGGCGAAGTGCGGCGAAACGATAAACTGATTCGCGATGATACTGAGCGTTAGCCGAAGAACCGATATTCCCGCCTTCTATTCGGACTGGTTTTACAACCGGATCCGGGAGGGGTATGCGTGCGTCCGGAATCCGATGAACCGGCATCAGGTCAGCAAAATCCGACTATCCCCCGATGTGATTGATTGCATCGTCTTTTGGAGCAAGAATCCGGCGCCGATGTTGCCGCGTCTGGGCGAACTTGCGGACTACATGTACTATTTCCAGTTTACGGTCACTCCATACGGCAGGGAACTGGAGACGGGGCTCCCGCAGAAGGAGATCATTATCGATACGTTCAGGCAGCTGTCCGACCGGATTGGCCCCAAGCGGGTTATCTGGAGGTATGACCCGATTCTGTTCTCGCAAAGCATGGACGTCCGCTATCATCTGCACGGTTTTGAGGCAATTGCCAAACGGTTGGCATCCCATACCCAAACCTGCGTGATCAGTTTTGTGGATCTGTATCAGAAGACGCGGCGCAATTTAAGGGCGACAACGGTCCGGGAACCGAGTGCGGATGAAATCACCCGATTGGCTGCGGGGCTGGCCTCCATCGCATCAAGCTATGGCATCCGGATTCAGAGCTGCGCGGAACGGATAGACCTGGAGCCGATGGGCATCCGGCATGGCCGGTGCATCGACCGTATGTTGATTGAAGAGCTGCAGGGGGCCCGATTGAATGTCGCCAGGGACAGAAACCAACGGCCGGAGTGTGGATGTGTGCAGAGTGTGGATATCGGGGTCTATGATACATGCAGCCACGGCTGTCTGTATTGCTATGCCAACACCGATACGAAGACGGTGTGTCGGAACCGGGGGTTGCATGATCTGTCGTCGCCGTTGTTGATTGGCCGTATGGAGGAGGGTGATGTCGTAAAGGAGCGGGCGATCCGCTCGTTTAAGGTGAGCGATGCGCTTTTTTAGGGGTAGATAATCCGGCCGCCCCGATGGGCCTGGGACCGGTCGGACCGATACGTGTTGCTATCTCGGACGCCGTTTGCGAAGGACGAACTCGGTCGCCTCGCGATCCTTCTGTTCGGCGGTCCGCACGGGATTCTGTAGCAGCCACTGTTCGAGCTCCTCGCGCAGGAAGTAGACATTCTTGCCGTGGGGCTTGTAGTGAGGGATGCGGGCGTTGTGGGTGAGTTTGTACATGTAGCTCGGTGAGATGCCTGTGAAGTCGCAGGCTTCGGAAAAGTTCAGGACATTCTTCTGTCCGCGCAGCAGTTGTTCGATGCGGTCGAGACGCTCCTCGACGGTTAGACTCATTTGCATAAAAACACAATTTAAAAGGTTTGACAAAGGCGTTGTGCAACGCACAGGTTGTAATTACGGAGACAAAAAAACGAAGAAAAAAGGCTGGCGACATTGTCTGCCAACGTTTCCGCTTGTTTGGACAATTTTTTCCATCTTTTTCCCGCGTACTGGCACCCTGCAAACACGACGACGGAACCCTGCAAAGGGACTTCGTCCGTGTTTGTCGGCCTTTTCGGGGGACTATGACTGTGCGGCCTCCAGGGCCCGGATGCAGTCGAGAATCTGTTGCTCGCGTTTCGCGTCGATGATGTCGGCCATCTGCTTGGCCGCCGAGAGATCCTTGGCCGTAAGCGGCTTGCCCAGCTTCGAGAGGAAGCACCCCTTGGCTCCCGCCACGCGCTGCCACTTCGGGGTGATGAACCGCGCGGCACTCAGCGATTCGAGCAGCAGCGCCAGCAGCTTATTGTGGGTTGTCTGCAACGGTTCCGGGAGTTGGCAGGCGAGCAGCAGTTCAACCTCCGGGCGGGTGACGTCGCGCCGGAAGAGGCCGATGCGGTTGATGTGTTCGGTCAGCAGGTCGAGCTGCCGGTCGGTAAGGCGCGGCGAGAAGTCCTCCGGCGTGGGGTCGAAACCCGTGCGGCTGCGGTTGATGGCGCGGCGCTTCTCGGCCTGCGCCTGCAGGGCGGTTTCGCGCTCCCGGGCCTGCTCCAGCTCCTCCTGCCGCTGCCGCGTGAAGCCGGCAATCTCCGCAACGGCGCTCTGCACCTCGTCGAGCCGGGTGTTGAGGTCGTCCCGAACCGGGGCAGGGTAGCGGTTGTAGAGGTACGCGAAGGTCTGGTCGATGCGCCGCTGTTCGTCGCGCGTGAAATTGCCGTAGGCCAGCCGACGTTCGTAGTCGCGGTGCTGCTCGTCGAGGTAGCGGCGGGCCTCCGCACCGGAGAGTCCGCGGCACTCGATCTCACTCTCCAGATAGTGGAGCGTAAAGCGGGGATCCCGGAAGAGGACGACGCAGAAGGTGAGCCAGCTGAAGAGTACGACCAGCGCGTAGAAGATCGACGCCGGCACCATCCAGATCCAGCCCAGCAACCGGCTCCGACGCACGAGCCGCATGCGCACGCTCCCGATCCATGCGCGGACCCGGCTGTTGGCGCGACGGTGCGAGTAGCGGATGTATTCGATGCGGTTCATGGGCGGTCGGTTTAGGCGTGAGTACGGAGGTGGTGCGGGTGGGCGCCCCGTCTTCCAAAGATAATCATAATTCCGGAATCCGGTTCACCGCTTCGCGTTTCTTCTCGTCCATAATCTGCGCATAGACCTGCGTGGTCTTCAGCTCGCGGTGGCCGAGGAGCTTCGAGAGGGTGTAGATCTCGGTGCCGAGCGAGAGCTGCAATACGGCGAAGGTGTGGCGCCCGCAATGGAAGGTGATGTGCTTCGTGATGCCCGCCTTCATGCACCATTCGCGCAGTGCGAGGTTGTGCCAGGCGGAGTATTTCAGCCCCGAGAAGACCCGCTCGTCGGCTCTGCCGCGCGGCCCCATGTAGCGCACGGCCTGCTCGGAGATGTCGAGGTACTCCAGACCGCGGGTCTTCTTCTGGCGGAAGACCACGCGCGTGCCGCCGTCGAACTCCTGCACCTCGCCCCACGTCAGCTTGTTGATGTCGCTCCAGCGCATGCCCGTCAGACACGAGAAGATGAAGGCGTCCTTCAGTACCGGGTAGGAGCAGTCGGTCTTGACCAGCCGTTGCAGCTCCTCGATCGTGAGGTATTCGCGGTGGACATCCTCCGTCCGCGTGGCCTTGACCCCCATGGCGGGCGATTGGGGAACGATTCCCTCCTCGACGGCCCGGTTCAGCGCCGCCTTGAATTTCAGAAAGTAGCTGTTCTGGCTGTTGGCCGAGAGGGCGGTGCCGCTCTTCGTGCGGGCCTCCTTGGCGAGGTAGGTGCGGAACCCCTCGACGAACCGTCGGTCGATCCGTTCGAAGGTGGTCTCCGTCCCCGCATAGGCGATTAGGTGTTTCAGCATGCTGTCCCAGTTGCCCCAGTTGCCGGGCGAATCCTTGCGCTGCTCGACCATCCCGCGGATAAACTCGACCAGGTTGGTGCGTATCTTGAACGGCACGGCGAACCCGTACTGCTCGTTCTGCTCGGCGAGCAGCCGTTTGGCCTTGACCTTTTCGGCCATCTCGAGGTTGATCTTGTTGTGGTCGCGCTCGGCCTTGTTGCGGGGCGCGGTGTAGAGGAAGTATTCGAGGGTCTCGAATTTGCGCTTGGGCCTTGTGGTGCCGTTGGCCCCGAGGGTGTACCCCAGGTAGTATTCCAATACCAAAGAGGTTCGCCCGTTCTTCAGTTCGCGTTTGATCAGCTTAATCTCCATAGGCGTGCGTTTCGATTGGTGTGTTGCAAAAATAGGGATAAAATTTGCAACATGCAAGTGCAAACGTTACAAATACGTTGCAAAAACACACCTCGAAGGGAGATTTTAGAATTCGGAATTTTTTTCTTTGAATAGCTGTAAATTACTTATTGACAGTGTTTTTTATTCTTCGATTTTCCGGATTTTGCTTCGTTAAGTTACTTTCCGATGCAGAATTTCGAAAAGATGTTTTGCAGGATTTCGTCGGGGGCGATGGCGCCGCGGCCCGTGATGGCGCCGAGGTGGGTGATGACCTGGCGGATTTCTTCGCTCAGAAGATCGGTCGGAAGGCCGTGGGCGAGACCGTCGAGGGCTTGGCCGAGTGCTTCGCGGGCCGCCGAAAGCGCTTCGTAATGGCGGCTGTTCGAGACGACCGGATCACCGTGGTAGAGCGCTTCGGTGTCGACGGACTCCCGCAGGGCGTCGCACAGGGCGTCGATACCCTCGCCGTGTTTGGCAGAAATGCCGACAACGCCTTCGGGAAGCCGCCATGCGGCCGGAGCCTTGTCGGTCTTGTTGACGACGGTCAGGAGTTTCTGCCCGGGACGGAGCGGAAAATCCGGGGCGGGAACCGGACCCGTGAGCGTCGAGGCGTCGACCATATGAATGACGATCCGCGCCCGTTCGATGCTCGACATCGTGCGCTGGATGCCCATTTGTTCGAGCCGGTCGTCGGTCGGGCGGATGCCGGCCGTGTCGAGGAACCGGAAAAGCACGCCGCCGATGTTGGCGCACTCCTCGATCACGTCGCGCGTGGTTCCGGCGATCTCCGAGACCATGGCCCGCTCCTCGTTCAGAAGTCGGTTGAGCAGCGTCGATTTGCCGACGTTCGGCGCTCCGGCGATGGCCACGGCGACGCCCTCCCGGATGGCGTTGCCCAGTGCGAACGAACTGCGCAGGCGGTCGATCTCCGCAGCGATGCGCTGCATCGTCGCGCGCAGCGCCGTACGGTCGGCGAACTCCACATCCTCCTCCGAGAAGTCGAGTTCCAGTTCCAGCAGCGAGGTGAGGTTCAGCAGTTTTTCGCGCAGCGATTCGAGCTCTTCGGAGTATCCGCCGCGCATCTGCGTCGAGGCCAGCGCGTGCGCGGCGCGTGACGACGAGGCGATCATGTCGGCCACGGCCTCGGCCTGCGAGAGGTCGAGTTTCCCGGCCAGGTAGGCGCGGATGGTGAATTCGCCCGGCTGGGCCATGCGTCCGCCCGCGGCGGTCAGCAGCCGGAGGATTTCCGAGACGATGTAGGAGGAGCCGTGGCACGAGATTTCGACCGAGTTTTCGCCCGTGTAGGAGTGCGGGGCGCGGAAAACGGCCGCCAGCACGTCGTCGATCACGCGGTCGCCCTCGGCTATCGTACCGTAATGCACCGTGTAGCCGTCTGCCTCGGCGAGCGGCCGCCGGCCCCGGAATATCCGGTCGCAGACGGCGAAGGCTTCTCCGCCGCTGATGCGGATGACGGCGATAGCCCCTCCGGCGGCGGTTGCAGGGGCGACGATGGTATCGTGATCGGTGTTCATTACCTGCCTTCGATGCGGAGCCGTTGTCCGATGCGGAGTTTGTGGGCGCTCTTGAGCTTGTTCCAGCGCATGATCTGCGCCGTGGTCACGCGGTAACGGCGGGCGATGGCCCCCAGCGTGTCGCCCTTTTTGACCACGTAGACCGATCCGCTGCGCTCCTGGCGTTTCTTGTCGATGTTGGCCGGGTTGATGTACTCCTTGAGGTACATCGAGTCTTTGGCTTGGATTTCAGGCTCGTGAGCGATGTATTGCATGACATACCGCTGCGGCAGGACCAGCGTGTAGGGCTTGGTCGTGGCCGGGATGATGTCGAGTTTGTACTGCGGATTGAGCTGGCGCAGGGTCTCGATCGGCAGGTCGATCGTCGAGGAGATCTGCCCCAGGTGCATCAGTTTGTTGATCCGGACGGTGTCCACCGAAAGGGGAATCGGGGCTTCGGTCGGCTCGATGCCGTGCTGGCGGTGGTAGGCGTAGGCGTACGACGCGCCGATGAAGGCCGGCACGTAGCCGCGCGTCTCGCGGGGCAGGTAGTCGTAAATCTCCCAGAAGTTCTTGCCTCCCGAGCGGGCGATCGCTTTGTTGACGTTGCCCGGGCCGCAGTTGTAGGCGGCGATGGCCAGCGACCAGTCGTTATAAATGGCGAAGAGGTCTTTCAGGTAGCGGCAGGCGGCCTGCGTGGCGCGGTAGGGGTCGCGGCGTTCGTCGACCAGCGAGTTGATTTCGAGTCCGTAGCTCTTGCCGGTCGTGGGCATGAACTGCCACAGCCCGACGGCGCCCATCGGCGACACCGCCGTGGGGGAGAGCGCCGATTCGATGATCGGCAGCGCGCGCAGCTCGACGGGAAGGCCTTCGCGGAGCAGCTCTTCCTCGATGATCGGGAAGTAGTACTGCGACATGCCGAGGATGCGGCTGATCGTGCCGTAGCGCGAGTTGGTGTAGCGGTTGATGTAGCCCTTTACGATGCTGTTGTAGGGGAACTGGATCGGCGACGCGAGGTCGAGCAGCCGCCGGGAGTAGACCGAGTCGGGCGTGCTGTCGGCCACCTCGGTGGAGTCCTCCAGGATGTACTGTTTGAAAAATTCGCTGAACGCGTCCTGCCGCTGGCGTTCGCGCCATGCGGCCAGCAGCGAGTCGGTCTGTTCGGGGGAGAATCCCAGCGTCATGTCGTTGACGACGGGTTCTTCGGCCGGGGCGGGTTCCGGCTCGGGGACGGGAACCGGTTCGGCCTCGGGAACGGGCGCCGGGACGACGGTTTCGGTTTTGGCTTTCTTGTCGCGTTTCTTCTTGCGGGGGCTGCGGTCGAGGGCCGACGCCGAAGCGGCGACGGCCAGGAGCAGCGCTATGGTAAGGAGTTTCTTCATCGTCTAAAATTTTAGGCTCAAATTGAAGCCGAACACCGGGCGGTTGCCCCCGAGGGTGGGGACGTAGGTGTAGTCGACCAGCGGTTCGAGGTTCATCGAGAGGTCGTCCGAAATGTCGTAGTCCTTGAGGTGGGCGTCGACATGCGCATCGACGATCTGCAGGACGTACAGCGCACCCGAGAGGATGATGCAGAGGTCGCGGTTGCGCCGGTAGTTGTTGCGCAGGTTGCGGATGAACGAGGCCGAATAGCGTCCGTGGAACTCGTCGGTCGGCCCGTCGGGGTATTTGTCGGGATTGCGGTCGTAGTCGCTCAACAGATTGTAGGCCTTTTTGAAACGTTGGTAGCCGCGGTTGTTCCAGTCGATGCAGTAGATCATCGAGGCGAATCCGCCGATGACGAAAGGCACTTTCCAGTAGCTTTTGTTGTAGATCTGTCCCGCTCCGGGGAAGATGCAGGCCAGCGTGGTGGCCTTCTTGACGCTCGACACGTCGTTGGTCGAGTAGCTCACGGCCGCGTCGCCGATGAAGTAGATGTACGAGGCGATCGTGATCCCCAGGTAAACCTGACGCCGCGTGTTGCTGCGGATCATCTTGGACTGGAGGGCGTCCAGCTCGGGCGTGCGCGAGAGGTTCACGTCGGTATAGGACTCGAACTGGCGCTTGAGCGGCTTGTAGGTCTTGTTTTCGTGGATGTACAGTCCCAGTCCGGTTCCCACCAGTCCGTAGAGGATCGGCAGTTTCCAGTACTGTTTGTTGTAAATCTGTCCGTAGCCGGGGACCACGGTCGAAATCCAGCACACCTTCGAGAGCGACATCGAGTCGCTCATAAACCAGCCTTTTTTGTAGACCTTGCGTTTGGTCGTGGTGTCCACGCCCCGCTGTGCGGCGTCGAAGCGCGCCAGGGCCAGCGAGTCGAGGTAATGCAGGTCGTCGGAGCGCAGGTCCGCGACGGCCGCCGAGTCGGCGGCGTATTCGGCGGCGGCGATCGAGTCGATCTGCCGTACGAGGCCCGCCAGGCGCAGCGAATCGCGCCGGCCCTTGAGCGAATCCGGTTTTTCGAGCAGTCCGCCGCGGACGACCGTGCGTGCGCCGCGGTGGAGTTGCGCCCCGGCGGGCAGTCCCAGCGAAAGGGCTGCGACCAGGAGCAGGAGTCTGAACCGGATTGTCACCATATATTAATTAGGAGCGTTTAGCAAAACGTTCGATGAACTGTTCGATGTCCCTGTCGTCCGTGAAGCCGATGACGATTTTGCCGCCGCCGTTTTTCGCGCGTTTGATCGAAATTTCCTGCGAAAAGAACTTTTCGAGCTGCTCGACCAGTTTCAGGTAGCTTTCGGGATACTCTTCGTCCTCCACATTCTGTGCCTCTTTGCCCGGGGCTTCGGAGAGAGAGCGGACCAGCTCCTCGACCTGGCGGACCGAGAGGCCTTTCTTGATGCACCTTTTCAGCACGCGCAGCTGCTGGTCGGCGGGCGCCCCGGCGATGGCTTTGGCGTGTCCCATCGAGATCAGCCCCTCCTTGAGGGCGAGCTGCACCTCGTCGGGGAGTTTCAGCAGGCGCAGGTAGTTCGACACCGACGAACGCTTCTTGCCCACCTTCTCCGACAGGGCGTCCTGCGTGAGGTTGCACTCGTCGATCAGGCGCTGCATGCCCAGCGCGATTTCGATGGCGTTGAGGTCCTGCCGCTGGATGTTCTCCACGAGGGCCATGGCGTGCAGGTTCTCGTCGTCCACCTCGCGGATATAGGCCGGGAGGGTCTTCAGGTCGGCCCGCTGCGCGGCCCGCCAGCGGCGTTCGCCGCTGATGATGACGTATTTGCCTCCGTCGCCCTTTTTCACCGTCACGGGCTGGATGACGCCCAGCTGGCGGATCGAGTCGGCCAGTTCGTCCAGAGCCTCCTCGTCGAACTGCGTGCGCGGCTGCGTGGGGTTGGGTATGATGTCGGCGATTTCGATTTCTGCCATCTGACTCATCGGTTTGAGCTTGGCATCCACGGGATCGCTGCCGAAAATGGCGTCGAGTCCGCGTCCTAATCCCTTCTGTTTCATATCGGTATTCGTTTATTTGCTGCGTTTGCGGTTGCGTTTCAGGAATTCCCGGGCCAGGGCCAGGTAGTTTTCCGAGCCGACGGCCCCGGCGTCGTAGAGCATCACGGGTTTTCCGTGCGAGGGCGCTTCTCCCAAACGGATATTGCGCTGGATTATTGTGTCGTAGGCCAGGGGGCCGAAGTGCTCGCGGACCTCGCTCACCACCTGGTTGTTCAGGCGGTTGCGCATGTACATCGTCAGCAGGAAGCCCTCGATGTCGAGGCCGGGGTTCAGTCCGCCCTTGACCTTGCGGATGGTGTTGAGCAGTTTGGAAAGCCCTTCCAGGGCGAGGTATTCGCACTGCACGGGGATCAGCACCGTGTCGGCGGCCGTGAGGATGTTGACCGTGGTGTAGCCCAGCGACGGCGAGCAGTCGATGAAGATGTAGTCGAACTTTCCGCGCACCGAGTCGACGATGCGTTTCATCACGTGGTGGGCGTTTTCCATCTTCGGCAGTTCGGTGTCGGCGGCCACCAGGTCGATCGACGAGGGCAGCACCCAGAGGTTTTTCACGTCGGGACTTTGGAGAAGCACTTCGTCGGCCTGTTTCTGTCCGGCGATGCACTCGTAGATGCCTTCGAGGTTGATGTCGAAGCCCAGCCCCGAGGTGGCGTTCGCCTGCGGATCGGCGTCCAGCAACAGGACTTTCTTGCCCAGCAGGGCCAGCGAAGCCGCTAAATTGATAGCTGTCGTGGTCTTGCCCACGCCGCCTTTCTGATTGGCCAATGCGATTACCTTTGCCATGTTTGAATTCGGTTTATAAGCAGGCAAATTTAGTGAAATTAAATGGAAATCCATAACCGTAGCGGAAAAATGCTTATCTTTACGGTCGGAATGAATTGATAGCTATACGATACTATGGAAGAAAAAAAATCGCCGGCTTCCGCGGCGGAGTCCGCAGCTTCGGGACAGCCGGCCGCAGTCCCGGCGGCGGAGCTGCGTCCGGGCCGCCGGAAATTCCCGACCGTGGGCGACCTGTTCGCCATGCTGGGTATCGCCTTCGGGGCGCAGATCGTCGTGGGGACCGCAGCGATGGTCTTCCTGCTTTTCGCCGGGCACGGGCTTGATTTCAAATCGCTGGAGCCGGCTGCGCTGGGCAAGGTGATGGCGGCGCTCTATTTCTGCTCGATGTCGATCACGCTTGCCGGCATCCTCTGCTACCGCCGCGCGCGCGGCGGTAGCGGTCCGTGGGCGCGTTTCTCGGCCCGGGGGCTGAATCCCGCGCTGTTGCTGTGGGCCTTCGTGCTGATGTTCGCCGTCGGCGTGGTGCTCGAACCGCTGCTGCGGCTGATGCCCGAACTGTCGCTCGAAGTGGGCCGCGGATTCTGGACCATCCTCTCGCTGGTGATCTTCGCTCCGATCTTCGAGGAGCTGATCTGCCGCGGCGTCGTGCTGGGGTCGCTGCGCGGTAAGTTCGGCGTGACGACCGCATGGCTCGTCTCGTCGCTCTTCTTCGGCGTGCTCCACGGCCAGCCCGTGCAGGTGATCAACGCCACGGTCATCGGCCTGGTGCTCGGCTACGTTTACCTGGCGACCGATTCGCTGTGGTCGGTGATGATTCTCCATGCGCTGAACAACGCCGTGGCCTATCTGGCGCTGGCCACCGGGCACGGCAATGCGCTGCTGATCGACCTGGTGGGCAGCCGGACGCTTTACGTGCTGATTTACATCGCGGCGCTGGCGCTCTCCGCCGTGTCGGGCTATATGATGCTGCGCGCGCTGCGGCGCATGAAGGAGGCGGAGAAAAATCCGTCCGCGGCGTAATAATCCGGCTGCGCACTGCGTTACTTACAAGTAAAAAACGTATCTTTGCCCTTCGGAATATGAATTTGCGAGCGAAAATAGCGGTCGCGGCGGGTGTGCTGCTGCTGGCGGGTTGCCGGGAGCTACCGCGTTATTTTGCCGGCGACACGACCATTGCGCGGGCCGGCGGCAAGGACCTGCGGCTGGGCGACGTGCGGTCGGTGGTCCCGCAGGGGCTTTCGGGCGACGACAGCGCGGCCTTTATGAAGGTTTACATCGACCGCTGGGTGCTCAAGCAGCTCAAGCTCCAGGAGGCGGAGACGCTCTTTTCCTCTTCGGCGGGCGACATCGACAAGATGGTGGAGGAGTACCGCCAGGCGTTGCTGATCCGCCAGCTGGACCAGCATTACGTCGACCGTTCGATCGACACGGTGTTCACCGCCGACGAGATTGCGGCCTATTACAACGCTCACAAGGCCGATTTCAAACTCGACCGCACGATCGTCAAGGGGCGCATCGTCCGTTTCGGCGAGGGGTACCGGCAGGCCGCGAAGCTCAAGACGCTGATGGGGGCCAGGTCGGAGGCGCAGCAGCAGGATTTCAGGGATATCTGTGAGAAGAACGATTTCACGGTGGACGATTTCCGCGACCAGTGGATTGATTTCCCGGAGTTCTTGAGCTACCTCCCGACGCTGCGTTCGCAGAGCTATGATTCGGTGCTGGCGACTGCTGCCGTGCAGGAGATGCGCGACAGCCATGCGCACTATTATTTCCAGATTGATGCGGTGCTGCGCGAGGGCGAGCCGATTCCGCTCGAACGGCTGTGCGGAACGATTCGCCGCATCCTGTTCAACCAGCGCAAGGGCGAGATCATCCGCGCGCACGAGGAGGAGCTTTGCGCCCGGGCCGCGGAGATGGGCGAGGTGAAGATTTTCGCCGACGAGAACCCGAAGAAAGACGAATAAAAATAAAACGATAAACGAAACCAAGATGTTGAAAAAAGCTATGATGGCCGCGGCGCTCGCCCTGTTGTTCGCAGGCGCCCTTGCGCAGAAACGACAGGTGATGCTCGACAAGGTGGTGGCCGTGGTGGGCGGATCGTCGATCCTCTACTCCGAGGTGGACGACTATGCGCGCCAGCTGACGGAACAGCGCCGTCAGGAGGGTTACACTTCCGACCGCGACCCGATGAACGAGGCGCTCGAAGCGCTGATGACCCAGAAGCTGCTCTACAACCAGGCCCAGATCGACTCGGTGAAGGTCAACGACGCCGACATCATGGCGCGCGTCGAGGAGCAGGTGCAGCAGATGGTCGAGGCCGAAGGCTCGATCCCCCAGCTCGAAGCCAAGCACCACATGCCGATCTTCAACATCCGCGAGATCATGCGCCAGCGTTACGAGGAGCAGGCCTATGCCAACTCCATGCAGACCGAGGTGGTCGACAAAGTGTCGGTGATTCCGGGCGAGGTGGAGCGTTTCTACAAGTCGATCTCGAAGGACAGCCTGCCGCTCGTCGCCGACCAGTATGTCTATGCGCAGATCACCAAGTTTCCCAAGTCGATGACCGCCGCCAAGCAGCGTACGCGCGAACGGCTGATCGACATGCGCGAACGCGTGATCACGGGCAAGGCCAAGTTCGAAAACCTCGCCCGCATGTATTCGCAGGACCCCGGCACGATGATGCGCGGCGGCGAGATGGACCCCTCGACGCTCGAACAGCTCGACCCCGCATTCGGCGCGGCGCTGGAGAAGATGCGCCCCGGCCAGATTTCCGAGGTGGTCGAGTCGCAGTTCGGCTTCCACATCATCCAGCTTCTGGACAAGCGCGGCCGGCTCTATCATTTCCGCCACATCCTGCTGCGTCCGGTCTACACGACCGAGGAGCTGGGCGGTTCGCTCAATACGCTCGACAGTCTGGTGAAGGTGATCCGCAAGGATTCGATCACCTTCGAGAGGGCTGCGCTGCTCTATTCGGACGACGCGCAGTCGAAGATGAACGGCGGCATCGTCTCGAACCACGACATCCTGGAGCGTTTCAACGCCTTCGACGCCAAGCTGACCGTCACGAAATTCCTCAAGGAGGACTTCGGCCGTTTCAAGAGCCTCGATGACTACAACGCCCTGAACCGGCTCAAACCCGGCGAGATTTCGGAGGCCTACCTCACCGAAGACATGCTCGGCAACCAGATGGCCAAGATCGTCAAGCTGGTTGAGGTGATCCCCACGCATACGGCTTCGCTCAACGAGGACTACCTGCGGCTCGAAGAGATGGCCTTGCAGGACAAGCAGGAGCGGGTCTTCAAGGAGTGGCTTTCGAAGAAGATCGACGGCATGTACGTCTACATCTCGCCCGAATTCCGCAACGGGGAGTTCGAGAACAAACATTGGGTGAAATAGGCCGTGCGCAGGCTCTTGTCCATAGCCGTAGTGGTGCTGGCCGCCGCCGTGGTCGCGGCGCGCAGCGGCATGCAGGCGCCGGAGCCGGAGGGCGAGAAAAAGCTCATCGACCTCAAGTCGGACCTGATGGGCCCCATCGCCCCGGGCGATTCGGTGGTTTTCCTGGTGGGGAACTTCGCCGCACAGCACAACGGCGCCGTCATCACGTGCGACTCGGCCGTGCGTTACTCGGACATGCGCATCGAGTTTTTCGGCAACGTGCTCATCAACAAGAATACGACCTACATTTACGGTGACCGGGCCGAGTACGACGGCGAGCTGAACGAGGCGCGGGTCTACTCCGACATCGTCAAGGTCGTCGACGGCGACGCCACGCTCTACACCTATAAATTCCTGTTCAACACGAAGAAGAACATCGGCGAATTCGCCGACGGCGGGGTGATGCTCAACCGCGAGAACCTGCTCGAATCGGTCCGCGGCTACTACTATGCCGACACGAAGGAGCTGATCGCCGTCGACCGCGTCGAAATGCGCAATGACGAATACGAACTCAAGGGCGATTCGGTGGTTTACAACATGGCTACCGACAACGCCTTTTTCTTCGACCGCACCAACATCTGGAACAAGGACGGCGACTACCTCTATGCCGACCGCGGTTCCTACGACAAGGCCGATACGCTCTACATCGTGACG
The DNA here is from genome assembly GCF_001915285.1 of Alistipes sp. 56_sp_Nov_56_25. Taxonomy (NCBI): domain Bacteria; kingdom Pseudomonadati; phylum Bacteroidota; class Bacteroidia; order Bacteroidales; family Rikenellaceae; genus Alistipes; species Alistipes sp. 56_sp_Nov_56_25. The sequence continues at coordinate 28,829 of NZ_MNQF01000064.1, read as the reverse complement.
CGCAACGGCTATATCCTGACCGAAAAGCAGGAGATCTGGAGCGACAGCCTCCATTACTACCGCGCCGAGGACCATGTGATCCTGCGGCGTGATTTGCAGCTGGACGACGCCGAACACAAGGTGATCGCCTTCGGCGACTACGGCGAGTACTGGAAGGAGCCGGGAAATGCGTTCCTCACGCGCCGGCCCGCGGTGGTGAGTTACGACCTTTCGCAGGGCGACTCGCTTTTCATGCGCGCCGATTCGATGTACCTCTTCACGATCAATGAAAACGCACTGCGCCGGGCCGCCGCTGCGGCCAAAGCCGATTCGCTGGCGCGTCTGAAAACCGATTCCGCCCTTCTCGGGACGCCGCACCACCCGGCCGGGGAGCTTCCCGAAGGCCGTCCTGCGGCGGATTCGCTCGGAAGTCCCCGCGTTCCGGCCGTCGGTCCCGGTTCGCCGGAAGACGCCGCAGGGCCGGATTCGCTGGCCCGGCGGGAGGTCCCCGATTCGCTGCTGGGCGTTTCCGTCCCGGATTCGCTGGCCGTTCCGGCCGTCGATCCGCTCGACACGCTGGTCGGCGATGCCCGGAAAGCCTACCTCAAGGAGCAGGCCGCCAAGTTGAAGGCGGCCCAAAAAGCCGCTGCGGCCAAGGCCAGGAAGGAAAAACTGGAGGAGATCGCCAAAAAACGCCAGGATAAGACGACGGCCAAACTGCTGGCCCAGAAGGAGCGGGAGGAGCGGCGTCTCGCTGCGCGCAAACTCAAGGCCGAGTCGAAACTCCGCGCCCGTCAGGCCCGCGCCGCCCGCAAAGGCAAGGTGATTCCGGTCGATTCCACGGCCCTGCGCGAGATCGACTCGCTGATCGCCCGCAACGACCGGGAGATGGATTCGCTGCTGTTGCAGATGGCCGATTCGCTGGCCGCCGACTCGCTGGCGATGCGGATTCCGGCCGACTCGGTCGATTCGCTCACCGACTCTGCCGACTCGGTTTACCGCCTGATGAAGGGTTTCCGCAATGTGCGCATTTTCCGTTCCGATTTCCAGGCCGTATGCGATTCGATGACGGCCATCAGCACCGATTCGACGATCCACCTCTACATCAATCCCGTGCTGTGGAACCAGGGCAACCAGATCACCTCCGACGTGATGGACATATTCACCGAGAACCAGCAGATCACGCGCGCCGAGTTCATCGGCACTCCGATGATGGTCTCCCAGCTCGACACGGTCCATTACAACCAGGTGGCGGGCAAGCAGATGACGGCGTGGTTCCGCGACAATCAGATCTACCGCAACGACGTGAACGGCAATGCCCAGACGATCTACTACATGCAGGACGGCGAGCCGCCCCAGATCACGGGCATGGGCGTCATCGAGAGCGGCGACTGTTCGTTCTATATCGAGGACAAACAGGTCGTGACGATCGTCTACCGCAAGGACCCCGACTGGAACATCTATCCGATGGACAAGATTCCCGCCGATCAGGAGCTTTACCTCAAGGGGTTCAAGTGGGAGGGCGCGCGGCGTCCGACGCAGGGGGCGGTTTTCGACCGCAGGGTCCGGCCCTCGCAGCGCGAGGAGAAGTCGCATCTCGCACATCCGGATTTCCCGCTTCTGAAAGCCCTCGAGGAGCGCAAGAAGCAGCTGATCGAGGAGCGCCGCTGGGCCGACCGCAACGATCAGGTCGATGCCGCCACCGTGGAGTGGATGCGGGCGCTGGGCTTCGAGGTGGGCCAGCCTCGGGAATCGGGACCCAAGCTCTGAAAAATTGGAAAAAGGTGAAAAGACGCAAAAACTTTTCACCTTTTTTGTGCTATTTTTGCAGCCGGTTAGCCGTTAATGTCTGTTTTCCCATGAAGAAAAGTCTGATCGCCCTGGCATTCGGGACGTTGGCGCTCGGTATGGCGGAGTTCGTGATGATGGGCATTCTGCCCGACATCGCCCGCAGCCTCGGCGTCTCGATCCCCGAAGCGGGGCACCTGATCTCCGCCTATGCGCTGGGCGTCTGCTTCGGGGCGCCCCTCACGGTGCTGGTGGCCCGCACGCGGCCGCTGAAACACATCCTGCTGGCCCTCACGGGCCTGATCATTCTCGGCAACGCCTGTGCGGCGCTTTCGCCGAACTACTGGACCCTGCTGGCCATGCGTTTCGTCTCGGGACTTCCCCACGGGGCCTTCTTCGGCGTGGGGTCGATCGTCGCCGAGCGCGTCGCCGACAAGGGCCGGCGGGCCGAGGCCGTGTCGATCATGGTCGTGGGCATGACCGTCGCCAACCTCTTCGGCGTGCCGCTGGGAACCTATATCAGCGGCGTCGTGACGTGGCGCGCCACGTTCGGGATCGTCGCCGTGTGGGGAGCCGTGGCCATGCTGCTCGTGAAATTGTGGGTTCCGGCTCTGCCCGCGCTGCCCGATACGGGGATGAAGGGGCAGTTCCGGTTTCTGAAAAGCGCCGCTCCGTGGCTGGTGCTGGCGTCGGTGATGCTGGGCAACGGCGGCATCTTCTGTTGGTACAGCTACGTCAGCCCGCTGATGGTCCACACCTCGGGGTTCCGTTCCGAGGACCTGACGCTGATCGTCATGCTGGCCGGTTTCGGCATGTTTGCGGGCAATATCGTCGGCGGTCACTATGCCGACCGGTTCACGCCCGAGCGGGTTGTGCGTTTCACGCTCGGCACGGCCTGTCTGGCGCTCGTCGGCATCTTCTTCGGGGCGCATGTCCGCTATCTTTCGCTGGCGCTGATGTGTCTGACTACGGCCTGCCTCTTCTGCGTATCGTCGCCCCAGCAACTGCTGATCCTCGAAAATTCGCGCGGCGGCGAGATGCTCGGCGCGGCGCTCGTGCAGGTGGCTTTCAACCTGGGCAACGCCCTGGGGGCCTACGTCGGCGGCCTGCCGATCGGGCACGGGCTTGGCTATGAATATACGGCGCTTCCCGGCGCGGCTTTCGTGCTGCTGGGGATGACGGCCGCCATGATCTACATCCGTAAATATCCCCGGCATGAACAGCGATAACAGCGAAGAGATCTTTCCCGTGGTCGACGCGGCGGGGAACGTCGTCGGCAAAGCCACGCGCGGCGAGTGCCACGGCGGGTCGATGCTCCTGCACCCGGTGGTGCACCTCCATGTTTTCAATTCGCGCGGCGAACTCTATTTGCAGAAACGCCCCGCCTGGAAGGACATTCAGCCCGGACGGTGGGACACGGCCGTGGGCGGCCATGTGGACTACGGCGAGACGATCGCCGAAGCCCTGCGGCGCGAGGTGCGCGAGGAGCTGGGCATCACGGATTTCGTGCCCGGGGCGGTTGCGGTCTATCCGTTCCGCTCGGAACGCGAATACGAACTGGTCCATGTCTTCCGCACGGTCTACGACGGCGAGATCCGTCCGAGCGGGGAGCTTGACGGCGGGCGTTTCTGGTCCCCGGACGAAATCCGCGAAAACCTCGGACAGGGTGTTTTCACACCCAACTTCGAAGGCGAAGCCGGATTGATTCTCGGGTGATTCCGTTGTCCGCGCCGGCGTCGTTTCCGGTTTTTCGGCCGCCGCTGCGGTTGAGGCCCGAAAGTTGATGCGGGTACGGGTATGCAGACACTTCTGAAACGTTGGACGCACGCCCTGCTCGAATGGCTGGGCCTGACTTCGGCCACCGGCGATGCGCTCGACCGCTGGGCGGCTTTCGTGCTCGTGGTGCTGGCCGCCGTGGTTTTCGACCTGCTGCTGCAACTGGGCATCGTACACGGGGTGCGGAAACTCGTGGAGCGCACCCGGGCCAAGTGGGACGACACGCTTTTCAGCGTTCCGGTTCTCCGGCGCATGTGTCATATTTTGAGCGCCATTCTGCTGGCCGTCGTGCTCCCGGTGGTCTTCGAGGAGAAATCCACCGGGCGCGTCATCGTCCTGCGGTTCATGGAGGCCTATATCGTCTTTTCGGTTTTCCGCTTCGTCAACGCCCTGCTCTATGCTGCCTTCCACATCGCTGCGGCGCGTCCCGCCTGGCAGAACAAACCCATCAAGGGCCTGCGGCAGACGGCGCAGGGCATTGCGCTGCTGATCTGCACGATTCTGATTGTTTCGATCCTGCTCGACAAGTCGCCCGCCATCCTGCTGACGGGACTGGGCGCCTCGGCGGCCGTGCTGATGCTGATTTTCCGTGACAGCATCCTCGGCTTCGTTTCGGGCATTCAGCTCGCGGCCAACGACATGCTCAAGGTCGGAGACTGGATTTCGATCCCCAAGTACGGGGCCGACGGCAACGTCGAGGAGGTGTCGCTCACGACGGTCAAGATCCGCAATTGGGACAACACGCTCGTCATGCTGCCGCCCTACCTGCTGACGACCGATTCGTTCACCAACTGGCACGCCATGCAGCTTTCGGGCGGGCGGCGCGTGATGCGCTCCGTGGCGATCGACATGACGAGCGTGCGTTTCTGCACCCCCGAGATGCTGGACCACTACCGTACGATCGACCTGATCCGCGACTACGTCGATCAGACCGAACGCCGCGTCGAGGAGTACAACGCCGCGCACGGCATCGGCTCCGGGGAACGGCGGATCAACGGCCTGCATCAGACCAACCTCGGGGTTTTCCGGGCCTATCTGGTCCGCTACCTTCGGAACGAGGTTCCGGTGAACAAGGATATGACGCTGATGGTGCGGCAGTTGCAGCCCACCGAAACGGGGCTTCCGATGCAGCTCTATTTCTTTACCGATACGGTCGTGTGGGTGGATTACGAGGGGATTCAGTCGGATGTCTTCGATCATGTGCTGGCCGTGATTCCCGAATTCGGGTTGCGGGTCTTTCAGAATCCGTCGGGGGAGGACGTCGCCTCGCTGCGCAATGCCTTTTTTCCAAACGCGCAGACACCCTCGCAGACACCCCCGCAGGCGTCACCGCAGGCCTCCTCACAGGCCGCCCCGCAAAATGCGCCGCCCCTGCATGCATCCCGGCCGGCCGCCCCGCAAAGGCCGCAGGCGGAACAGCCCGCCCCGGAGGAGGCTAAAGCACCAGCATCAGCATCACCTGAATGATGATCACGCGCAGGAACATGCACACGGGATAGACCGTGGCGTAGGATACGGAGGGGTTGTCGCCTTCGATCGTGTCGTTCACGTAGTTGAGCGCCATCGGGTTGGCCATGCTGCCGCACAGCAGTCCCGAGACCGATCCGAAGTCGACCTTCAGCACCCGCAGGGCGAACAGCCCCACCAGCACCACCGGCACGAACGTCAGGGCGAATCCGATGCCGAGCCACAAGGCCCCCTCGGGGCGCATGACGGTCTCGAAGAAGTGGGTTCCGGCATCCAGCCCGAGGCATGCGAGGTACATCGAAAGGCCCAGTGCGCGCAGCATCAGGTTGGCGCTCTGGGTGGTGTAGGTGATCATGTGGAGCCGGGGGCCGAACGTGCCGATCAGGATGCCGACGATGATCGGGCCGCCTGCGAGTCCCAGTTTCACGGGAATCGAAATCCCGGGGATCGCCACGGGAATGCTTCCCAGCGTGAGGCCGAGGATCAGGCCGATGAACACCGCCGCGAGGTTGGGTTCGTTGAGGCTCTTGACGGCGTTGCCGAGGATTTTCTCGACGTTGCGGATCGCCTCCGCTTCGCCCACCACGGTCAGACGGTCGCCCAGCTGCAAACGCAGGTCGGGGGTGGCCAGCAGCTGCACGCCCGAGCGGTACACGCGGCTGATGTTGATGCCGTAGGTGTTCCGCAGGCGCAACTGCGAGAGTTTCTTGCCGTTGATTTCGGGGCGTGTCACGAGGATGCGCTGCGAGATGAGCTGGCTGTCGACGGAGTTCCAGTCGATATTTTCCGTGTTCCAGTCCTTGGTCTCCTGCTCGCCGAAGATCAGCCGCAGGGCGTCGGCCTCGCCGGGCGTGGTGATGACCAGGATCAGGTCGTTCTCCTGTAGGGTCTTGTCCGAGGTGGGGATCGAAACCCGCCCGTCGCGCCACAGGCGCGAAATGACGAAATGGTGGTGGCTCTGCGTCGCGATTTCGTGGACGCTCTTGCCGAAGACCGCGGGATTGGTGAGGCGGTAGCTGGCGATGAAGACGTTCTTGCGGTGTTCGGCGTCGGGTCCCGGCATGTCGCAGGGACGCACGAAGAGCTTGCGCAGGAAGACCACGGCCAGAATTACGCCTACGACGCCCAGCGGGTAGGCCACGGCGCAGCTCAACGCCGCTCCGTTGGCGTCGATGCCCATTTGTTGCAGCGTCTGCTGCGCGGCGCCCAGCGCCGGGGTGTTGGTCGTCGCGCCGCACAGAATGCCCGACATGTCGGGCATCGAGACTCCGAAGGCGTAGCTCATCGCCATGGCCAGGGCCGTTCCGAGCAGCACGATGGCGATGGCGGGCGAGACGAGCCGCAGTCCGTCGGCGCGCATCGAACTGAAGAAGCCCGGCCCCACCTGAAGGCCGAGGGCGTAGACGAAGATCACCAGTCCGAAACTCTCGGCATAGGTCAGCATCGCCGGGTCGAGCGAGAGCCCGAAATGCCCGGCCAGAATGCCCACGAAGAAGATGAAGGCCGTTCCGAGCGAGATTCCGAAAAAGCGGATCTTTCCCAGTCCGATACCGATCGTCGAGATGAGCGAAACCACCACGACGGCCTGCAAAGCCGAGTGCTCGACGAACAATTCTTTAAGCCATTCCATTCCTTCAACTGTTGAAACCGTTGCAAAAGTAGGTCAAATTTTCCGGATTGCCGCTTTTTTGCAGAACGAAAAGTGGTCCGTATGCGTCCGGGCGTATTATTTTGCCTTTTCGGGGTGTGACATTTTGGTCGAGCCTTATTACAAAAACGCTCTACCTATTGTGGGTTGGGATAATTTGTCTACTTTTGTATTGCTGGGATAAACACAGATCATCAGTGACGCACGAAGGACTTTTCTGCCGGAGAAGGTCCGGGATTCAATCCGGCAGCCGCCCGGATTATTTAGGAACTTGATGTTCCGGGTAGCAGCGAGGGTGACCGTTTTAGGTCACCCTTTTTGTTTGAATTCGTTTATCAGAATCTCCCGTTTTCAGAGTTGCAACGGCTTCCCGCGGTGGAAATCGGGAATCTTCGACGGAAAACGAACTCGTATTTGGCCTGCACGGTTTGGGTGACGGCGAGCTACTGGCTGCGCACGGCGAGCTGCGCCTTGCTGATGTCGTTGCGCGCGGCACGGCGGTTGAAGATCGGGATGTCGAGCGAGACGCCGGCGTATTCGCGGCTGTTATGGCGCATCTGTGTCCCGGACGGCCACCGCGTGTTCCGAGCCTTCGGGCCGCAGCCGCTTCGCGGGGCGGTTCCCGGTTCCCCGGGCGCATGGCGGATCGCGCCGGTCGTGCGGCGGCCGTCGGGGCGAAAAAGAGGTGATTGCGGAATATCTGCCTATCGGTAAAAAGGCCCGCCCGGTCTTTTCGGGGACCGGGCCGGGCTTTATGCTTTGAGGCGCAGGAACGAATAGCCGAAGCGTTCGGCTGCGGCGCGTTCCAGCTCCTCGCGGACCGAGGGGTGCGCCACGGCTATCAGCGCCCGGGCGCGTTCTGCGAGGTTGCGGCCCCGCAGGTGCGCCACGCCGTATTCGGTGACGACGTGCTGGACCATGTGGCGCGTCGTGACGACGCCCGCGCCGGGCGACAGCAGCGCCCTGATCTTCGATTCGCCCTTGGGTGTGGTCGAGGGGATGGCGATGAAGGTCTTGCCGCCTTCGGACAGCGCCCCGCCGTACATGAAATCGTGCTGGCCGCCCACGCCCGAGATGATGCGCATTCCGACCGAGTCGGCGCACACCTGCCCCGTGAGGTCCACCTCCACGGCCGAATTGATGGCCATGACCTTCGGGTTTTGCCGGATGCGGAACGGGTCGTTGGTCCATGCCACGTCCTTCATCACGAGGTCTTTGCGGTAGTCCATGTAGTCGTACAGCCGGCGCGAGCCGAGGGCCAGCGAGGCCACCGTCACGCCGGGCATCACCGCTTTCTGCGAGTTGTCGATCACGCCGCTTTCCAGCAGCGGCAGCACGCCGTCGGTCATCGCCTCGGTGTGCAGTCCCAGATGCCGGTGGCCGCCGAGGGCCGCCAGTACGGCGTTCGGAATGCCGCCCACGCCGATCTGCAACGTCGCCCCGTCGGGAATCAGTTCGGCGATGTAGCTGCCGATTTTCCGTTCCGTTTCGCTCGGCACGGCCGTCGGGACCTCCACCAGCGGAGAATCGACCTCCACGGCCGCCGCCAGGCGCGAGGTGTGGATCACGGCGTCGCCGTAGGAGTAGGGCATCGCCCGGTTGACCTGCGCGATGATGGTCTTGGCGCACTCCACGGCGGAAACCGCCAGATCGGCCGAGACGCCGAACGAGCAGTAGCCTTCGGCGTCGGGCGGCGAGACGTTGATGAGTGCGACGTCGAGAGGCAGCGTGCCGTCGCGGAACAGCGCGGGGATTTCGCCCAGGAAGGCCGGAATGGTCTGTCCGTAGCCGTCGGCCAGCCACCTGCGGATGTTGTTGGCGACGAACAGGCTGTTGACGAGGAACGACTCCTTGTATTCGGGGCGGCAGTAGGGGGCGTCGAAGGCTCCCACGGCGAAGGCCGAATAGACCGTCACATGCTCCAGTTCGCCGCCCCGTTCGGCCATTGCGGCCACGAGCGCTTCGGGGATCGAGGTGCTGCCCTGAATGTAGACGCTGTCGTTGGATCGGATGAGTTTTACCGCCTCCGCGGCAGTCGTGTAGTGCATGTTGTCAGCGGTTATTTTCTGCAAAAGCGGTTAAACGTTCTTCGAGCATTTCGAACTGTTCGGGGCGGTTCATCTGCGAGACGCAGACGCGGATGCCGCTCTGGCGGCTGCCGGTCGAGGTGAGCGAGATGGCGCAGATGCCGTAGAGCAGCAGCTCGCTCAACAGTTCGGCGCTGGTCATCGCGCCGTAGCCGACCGTGTAGAAGAATCCGTCGCTGACCGGCTCGTCGCGGTCCTTGTCGTAGACGATGCGGAATCCGTGGCGGAGGAACGTCTCCTTGGTCAGCCGGGCGCGCCGGGCGTACTCCGAGGCTTCGCCCACGAAGTCCAGTTCGCCGTCGGCCGCCGCGCGGAACATTGCCGCTAGGGCGTGCTGCGCCGAATGGCTCGTGCCGGATGAGGCCGCATAGAGAAAGACCAGTACGTAGGCGTCGCCCAGCCGTCCGATGTTGTAACGCCGGCGCAGGGCGGGGTACTCGCGGCGGAAAAGCGCATCGGAGATCGCCGCCACGGCGATTCGCTGCCCGGCGTAGCTGAATATCTTCGACCCGGAGACCAGCAGGATGTAATTGTCCGTGTAGCGGGCCACCGAAGCCTGGTAGGGGGCTTCGAAAGGCCGTCCCAACGGTTTGCGGAAATCCATGCAGAGGTAGGCGAGGTCCTCGATGACGATGGCGTCGTACCGCGTGGCCAGCTCGCCGATCGTGCGCAGCTCGTCCTCCGTGAGGCAGATCCACGCCGGGTTGTTGGGGTTCGAGTAGACGATGGCCGCCACGTCGCCTGCGGCGAGGACGCTCTCGATCTTCGGCCCCAGCTTTTCGCCCCTGTAATCGTAGATGTCGAACGACTCCGAGGGAATGCCGAGAATGCGTACCTGACTGCGCTGCACGGGGAATCCGGGGTCGATGAAGAGGATTTTGCGCCGCTGCGGGTCGAGCTGCGAGCAGAGCAGGAATGTGGTGAAGCTGCCCTGCATCGACCCGACGGTGGGGATGCAGCCCCGGGGGGCCACCTCCACGTCGAGGAAGGCTTTCAGGAAGCGCGACGCCTGCGTCTTGAGTTCCGGAATGCCGAACATGTTGGGATACTGCGACGCGACGCCCGCCTGCAAGGCTGCGCATTCGGCCTCGACGCCCGCCCGTTCGGGCGGCAGCCCCGGCACGCCCATTTCGAGGTGGAGGAACTCCACGCCCGTGTCGCGCTCCATCGTGCGGGCGATGTCGCCCGACTGGCGGATCGTGGCCTGCGCGATGTCGGCTATGTCCATCCGCTCCAGCGCGGAGCGCAGGCAGGACCTGTCGAACGGTATTTTCATGGCTTTGTCTGTTTTTGGGCCGCTTCGTAGCCGGCGCGGAACGCCGCGAGATTCGTTTCGACGACCTGCCCGCCCTTGCGGGCGAAGATGGCGCGGATGCCGGACTCCAGTTTCGCGGCGTCGATTCCGAGCAGCGGCGCGGCGGCTCCCAGCAGCGCCATATTGGCCGAGCGGGGCGCCATGGCGGCTTTGGCGACGGCGTCGGCGTCGAGGACTACGGCGTGCGGGAGTTTTTCCAGTTCGCGCCGCAGGGTCTCGCCCTCCGGGTAGTTCGGGATGTTGATCAGCGGCGTGATGCCGGTGATTACCCATCCGTCGTCGGCGAGCCACGGCAGGTAGCGCAGCGCCTCCATCGGCTCCATCGAGACGATGAGATCGGCCGCGCCGCGCGGAATGAGATCCGAACGGATGGCCGACGACGAGATGCGCAGGTTCGACTGCACGTCGCCGCCGCGCTGGCTCATGCCGTGGACCTCGGCCTGCTTGATGTGAAGCCCGTCTTCGAGGGCGGCCCGTCCGATGACGGCGGCGATCGAGAGGATTCCCTGGCCTCCTACGCCCGAGAGTATGATGTCGCGTTTCATAAGCCTTTACTTTTTAGCAGCGTTGTGTCGCTTTGCGGTCTGGATACATTCTCTTCGCGGGATGATCACCGAGACGCCCCGGTGGGCGATCTCCTCGCGGATCACGGCCTTCATCTCCTCGCGGTTCTTGGGCAGGGGCACGACCGTGCGGATATGTGCGGGATCGACGCCGATGCCGGCGCAGATCTGTTCCAGACGGCCCGTTCCGGCCGAATCCTGTCCGCCGGTCATGCCCGTCGTGAGGTTGTCCGAGATGATGACCGTGATGTCCGCGCGCTCGTTCACGGCGTCCAGCAGGCCCGTCATGCCCGAATGGGTGAAGGTCGAGTCGCCGATCACGGCCACCGAAGGGTGCTGTCCGGCGTCGGCGGCGCCTTTGGCCATGGTGATCGAGGCCCCCATGTCGACGCATGTGTCGATGGCGTGCAGCGGCGCCAGCCACCCCAGCGTGTAGCAGCCGATGTCGCTGAAAACCTTGCCCGCGGGGTATTCCTCGCGGATCACCTCTGTCAGGGCCGTGTACATGTCGCGGTGTCCGCATCCCTGGCAGAGCGCGGGCGGGCGGGGTACGACGATTCCGTTTGCGGCGTGCGTCCGGCGGGGCGCCATGCCGAGGGCCGCGCGCACGCTGTCGGGCGTCAGCTCCCCGGTGCGGGGCAGTTCGCCGGTCAGGCGTCCGCGGATCGCCACGGGATTGGTCAGTACGCCCCGGACGATCTCTTCCACGACGGGCTGGCCCTCTTCGAGGATCAGCAGCGTGCCGCACTCGGCGGCGATACGGCGCACCAGCGTGCGGGGCAGCGGGTACTGCGCGATTTTCAGCACCGGGTGCGGACATCCGTCGGGGTAGTTCTCCATCAGGTAGTTGTGTGCGATGCCGCAGGCGACGATGCCCAGCCGTTTGTCCGGACCCTCCGTATAGGCGTTGAACGGGCTGGCGGCGGACTCCTCTTCCAGCCGGGCGTAATCCTCCAGCAGCGTCTGGTATCGCACGCGCGAGTTTCCCGGCATCAGCACCCACTGGCGGGGCTGTTCGGGATGGCTCAACGGGTTTTCGGCGCGCGCCTCGCCCGTCTCGACGACGGCCCGCGAATGGGCCATGCGGGTCGTCAGGCGCATCAGCACCGGAATCCGGAACCGCTCCGAGAGGTCGAAGGCGGCCTTCGCCATGTCGTATGCCTCCTGCTGGTCCGCAGGCTCGAAGGTCGGCACGAGGGCGAATTTCCCGTAGAAGCGCGAATCCTGTTCGTTCTGCGACGAGTGCATCGAGGGGTCGTCGGCTGCCACGACCACCAGTCCGCCGTTGGCTCCGGTCATCGCCGAGTTGACGAAGGCGTCGGCCGCCACGTTCAGCCCCACGTGTTTCATGCAGACCAGCGCGCGCTTGCCGGCGAACGACATGCCGAGCGCCTCCTCCATGGCCGTCTTTTCGTTCGACGACCACGTGCGGTGCACGTTGCGCTGCGCAGCCAGGGGATGCTGCTGGATGTATTCCGTGATTTCGGTCGAGGGTGTGCCCGGATAGGCATAGACACCCGACAGTCCCGCGTGGAGCGCCCCCAGTGCGAGGGCTTCGTCTCCGAGTAAGAGTTCTCGTTTTGCCATGAGCTTACGGTCTGGTTCACTTTTTACAAATTTAGGAAAATTTAATTAAAATCCAATATTTGGCGATAATTTATCAGACATTCGGCTGGAATCGGGAAAAAATATAGGTTTCGACCCGGTTTCTGGTTGAAAAATGTAAAATGCGCTCCGGGACGCCGTGCGGCCCGTATCCGGCCTTTCGGCTTTTCCCGGAGGCGGGGACTTTGCGGAGCGGAATCTGCGGGACGTTCACGAAATTGCCGGAATTGTTTGGTTTGATTGGTTTTTTTGCGATCTTTGTGCTGCAAAAGAATAACCCATGAACAACTCGCCGAACATCAAACAGGTGGAAACCGTCCTGAAATACATCAAGAATGAGCTTTATTCCGGACGTTTGCAGCCGGGCGAACGCCTCCCGGCCGAGCGGCGGCTGGCCGACATGTTGGGCGTCGGCCGCGCCCATGTGCGTGCGGCGTTTCAGAAACTCGAATTTTACGGCATCGTCCAGACCTTCCCCCAGAGCGGCACGGTGGTCGCCCAGGAGAAGATGCAGGTGCTCGAACGCATGATCACCGACGCGCTTCAGATCAGACAGTACGACTTCGCGTCGCTGGTCTACGTGCGTGTGCTGCTCGAAATCGAGGCCATCAAGCTCTGCGCCCGCAACCGTACGGCGGAGGATCTGGAGAACATCGAACGGGCGCTGGAGGAGTGCGAGGCGAAATTCTATACCGAGGAGCGTGTCTCGAAGGACTTCGCCTACCACCAGGCGCTGGCCCGCGGGGCGCACAATCCGGTGATCGCGTCGATGCTGCTGGTCATCACGCCCGACGTGCTGCGTTATTACCAGCGTTACCGTGTCTGCACGGTTCCGCAGGAGGAGGTCTATTTCGAGCATCGCGAACTGCTGCGCTGCGTCCGCGAGAAGGACGAGGAGGGGGCCGTCGCGATGCAGCGCCGCCACCTCAAGTCGTTGAGCGAATTCGCTGCGGCCTTCAACGACGAGAACCATTTTCTCGAATAGCGCTCCTGCCGTCCCGAAACGACAAACGGCTGTCCCCGGAAGGACAGCCGTTGCTGTGTTTGGTTGCGTCACGTGCTACCCGCAGAGCCAGTCGCGCAGGATTTCGGGTGTTTCCACCTCCCGGCAGCTGACCGAAGCGAGCAGTTCGCGTCCTTGTTGCGTGAGTGAGTAGTACATCTGGCGCCGGTCTTCGTTGCAGAGTTCGCGGGTCACCAGTCCTTTCTGTTCCACCGAGCGGAGCACTTTCGAGGTGTTCGACGGCGTGAGTCCCAGCAGTTCTCCCAGCTCTCCCGGGCAGAGACGCCCGGTTTTCGAGAGGCTGCACAGCGTCATGCCCTCGTTCAGGCAGATGCCGTAGCGTTTTTCGAACGCGCTTTCGAACTGGTGCACGGCGCGCTGAAGGTCGCGGATCTTACAAAGTTTGTCCATGTTCCTTCGCTTTATATACCGCCTGTATGCCGCAGCGTTTCACGCATTTGCCGCATTCGATGCATTTTCCGGGGTCGATCCGCGGAAGGGAGTTCCCCTCCTGCGAGATCGCGCCCGCGGGGCAGATCGGGATCAGCGGGCAACGGTGGTTCTGCGGGCATAGCAGGGCGTCGACCGTCAGCGCCATTATTTACCCAGCATCACTTTGTCGATGGCCTCCTTGAGCGAAGCCTTGGGCAGGGCGCCCTGGGCCATCTGGGGTTTGCCTTCCATCGGGATGAACAGCAGCGTGGGGATCGAGCGGATGCCGAACGCCGCGGCAAGCTCCTGCTCCTCCTCGGTGTTGATCTTGTAGATGTAGATCCGGTCCCCGTATTCGGCGGCCAGTTCTTCGAGCACCGGTGCGAGGGCCTTGCAGGGACCGCACCACGAGGCGTAGAAGTCGATCAGGGCGGGTTTGTCACCGAGGTATTTCCACTCCTCGGGATTTTTTTCATAGTCGGCGACCTTCTTCAGAAAGTCGGCTTTGGTCAATGCGATCGTTTTCATATTCTTTGCGTTTTTGTTGTTTGTCTGTGCCTGGCTTCCGGCGGCGAAGGCCAGCAGCGCGAAAGCGGTTATGAGCAGTTTTTTCATCTTGTTTTTTATTGTTCTCTATCAATAACGATGCAAAGATGGATTTTATTTTCCGATAAAACAAATTTCCAATGGAAAATATTGTAATCTGATGATTCACTGATTTGAAAACGGCGGGTTTCGCCCGCGGGAATTTTATGTACTTTTGATGTCAACCGACGCACGCAGCGCGAGCAGAGACCGCTTGCGGGCTATGCCGTGCCAGAAGGAGGAAAACGAGCGTAGCGAAGTTAAAAGCGCCAGAACCATCCGCATGTCGCTTTTCGCGGGAGTCTTCTCCGACCCGCGTTGAGCGGGCGCAGCAAGATCAAGCCTTTACGGCGCAAAAACACGCGCCGTAAAGGCTGTGGCGGCTCGGCAAACAGCACGCTGTCTGCCCTCGCCTGCGGACGCCTTTGCCAGCCTCCCGCTCCGGGCACGCAGGCTGTCGGTTGTTCTTGTTCCGCTCCAAGCGATAATGCGCCTGTTTTATGAATGTTCGCGCAGCCCCCTAAAACCCGCCTCTTAGGCGGGCGAACGTTAGACGGAGCGAAGTAGGCGAAGGCATCTGTCGGAGAGTTTTTGGTACTTTTTGCGGTCAAAAAGTACATAAGCTTCCGCGGGCGAAGACCGCGGTTAACCGCCGACCAAAAAGCGGCAAAGAACAGCAGGCGAAGCGTGCGAAATGTTTTGATGGCGAAGGAATGCGAACTCTCGCGGATTATTCCAGATAGACCATCACGTTGCCGCTGATCTGCTGCAACGAGATTTCGCACAGTTTGGTGTTGTACTGCGCCGTGAGGATGCGCTCCTCGGCGTCCAGCAGGCTCTTCTGCGCCTCGCGCATCTCGATGCCCGGCAGGTCGCCCAGCAGGTAGCGTTCCATGGCGATTTCGTAATTCTCCTTGGCGGCGATCAGGTTCTCCTCCTCGAGCAGGATCACTTCGAGGTTGTTGCGGTAAGCCTGCCAGAAATTCGACAGGTCGGCGCGCAGCGACTGTTCCAGCCGTTGCTGCGTCAGCTGCGCGTTCTCGACGCCGATGCGGGCGTTGCGCTGTTCGCGGCGGCGGTTGCCGTCGAAGATCGTGAAGCCCACCTTCACCCCGGCGTTCAGCCCGAGCGTTCCCCGCGAAAGGTTCCCTCCCGTGCCGTAGCGGTTGTAGGTGTATCCGTAGCCCGTCGTGAGGTTCACATAGGGATAGTTCCGGGCCAGAACGGTCTTCAGGTCCAGTTCGGCCAGCGAACTGTTGTGCTCGGCCATCAGCAGCGAGGCGTTCGCCGAAAGGGTTTTGGCCAGCAGGTCGTTCCAGTCGAGCGTGGCGTTGACCCGGATCACCGAGTCGGGGATGCTGAACCTCTCGTCGAGGTTCTCGTTGGCCAGCAGTTCGTTGATGCGGATGCGCGAGGCGGTCACCAGTTCGTGCTGGGACATGTATTTCGAACTGTCGGCGTTGAAGTCGACGCGGGCTTGCAGCAGGTCGAGGCGCGAGAAGTTGCCCACCTGGACGCGCGCTTCAGTGATGCGCAGCCGCTCGCGCGAAAGCGAGACCGCATAGCGGAAATTCTCCAGGCGCAGCGTCTGCTGGATGTAGTTGTAATATTCGGCCGTGAGGCTGGCCATGAAGTCCTCGATGGTGATGCGCGTCTTCAGCGCGCCCATCTGCTGCATCTCCTTCAGGCGTTTGTAGTTGGTGCGGATGCGCAGTCCGTCGAACAGCGTCCAGTTCACCGCCAGCCCGACGTTGGCCGTCTGGTCGTAGACGCCGGTCTCGGTCGTGGCGTCCCCGTTGCGCGGGGTGACGGTGCGGTCGTTGTCCAGCGTGCCCGTGTACCCGGCCGAGAGGTCGACCGTGGGGAGCATCCCGGCGTTTCCCGCCGTGGCGTTGTTGTCGCTGACGCGCTCCTCGTTGCGCACGATGCGCACGTCGTAATTCTGTTCAAGCCCGATCTCCAGACATTTGCGCAGGGTCAGCGGAGCGGACGCCTCCCGAGCCGGCGGCGCCTCCTGCGCTCCGGCGGCGCTGCCGATTCCCAGCAGCAGGGCCGCTAAAAATGCTATTTTCATGCGTCGTTGTGTTTCGATTTCTTGATTCGGTTCGTCGATACATAGCTGTAAATGGCCGGAACGATGTAGAGCGTCAGCAGCGTCGAGACCACCATGCCGCCCACCACGGCGATACCCATGGCGATACGTCCGTTGGCGCCTTCCCCCGTGGCGACGGTCAGCGGCAGCAGGCCCAGGATGGTCGAGGCCGAGGTCATCAGGATCGGGCGCAGGCGTTGCAGCGAGGCCTCCTCGATGGCTCGCATCTTGTCCAGCCCGGCCTCCTGTTTCTGGTTGGCGAACTCGACGATCAGAATGCCGTTCTTGGCCACCAGTCCGATCAGCATGATGATGCCGATCTGGCTGAAGATGTTCATCGTCTGGTCCGCGCCCCACATGAAGACCAGCGCGCCGGCGATGGCCAGCGGCACGGTGAGCATGATCACCAGCGGGTCCTTGAAGCTCTCGAACTGCGCGGCGAGGATCAGGTAGATCAGCATGACGGCCAGGATGAAGGCGAACATCAGGCTCGACGAGCTTTCGCGGAACTCCTTCGAGTCGCCGGCCAGCGCCGTGCGGAAGTCGTCGCCGAGCGTCTCGTCGGCGATGCGGTCCATTTCGTCGAGTCCCTGCCCGATGGTCTTGCCCTTGGCCAGTCCGGCCGACACGGTGGCCGACAGGAAGCGGTTGTAGTGGTAGAGCTGCGGCGGCGCGACGTTCTCCGCGAGCGAAATGAGGTTGTCCATCTGGATCATCTCGCCCTTGTCGCTGCGCACGTAGATCGAACGCAGGTCGGCGGGCTTGTTGCGCTGCTGGCGGTTGATCTCGGCCAGGATTTCGTATTGCTTGCCGTTCATGTAGAAGTAGCCGAGACGCTGGCCGCTCAATCCGTACTGGAGCGTCTGGGCGATGTTGCGCGTCGAGACGCCCAGCAGGTTGGCCTTGTCGCGGTTGACCTCGATGCGCACCTCGGGCTTGCTGAACTTCAGGTCCACGTCGGCCATCTGGAACACGGGGCTTTCGTAAACCTTGCGCATGAATTCGGGCAGCACCTCCTGCAACCGTTCGAGGCTGGTGGCCTGGAGCACGTACTGCACGGGCATGCGCCCGCGGCGTCCGCCGAAGGTGCTCTGCTGCTGCACGAAGGCGCGGGCCTTGGTCTTCGAGCGCACGGCGGCCGAGATCTGCTCGGCGATCTCCATCTGCGAGCGTTTGCGGGTCGCGATGTCCGTCAGGGCGATGCGGACGTTGCCCGAGCCGCTCGACACGCGGGCCGTCACCGACGAGGCTTCCGGCACGAGCGAGTCGACCAGGCGGTTGATGTCCTCGGTGTAGTCGCGGATGTATTCGTAGGTGGCGCCCTCCGAGCCGCGCGTGTTGATCGAAATCTGCGAACGGTCCTCCAGCGGGGCCATCTCGGCCGGGATGGCGCTCCACAGCCAGCCGATGAGTCCCATCGTCAGCAGGACCAGCGGCAGGGCCAGCCACCGGCGGCGCAGGAACGAGGCCAGCGTGCGGCTGTAAAAGTCGTTGAGCCAGACAAAGAACGGTTCGGTCTTGCTGTAAAACCAGCTCTTCTTCTCCTGCCGCACGAGCAGCTTGGTCGCGAGCATCGGGGTGATCGTCAGCGCGGCGAAGGTCGAGATGACCACCGCGCCCGAGATCACCATGCTGAATTCGCGGAACAGGCGGCCCGTCATGCCCTCCATGAAGACGATCGGGAAGAAGACGGCGATCAGCGTGATCGAGGTCGAAATTACGGCGAAGAAGATCTCCTTGGCCCCTTCGATGCCGGCGTCGAAGGGCGTCATGCCCCGTTCGATGCGAATGTAGATGTTTTCGGTCATCACGATGGCGTCGTCGACGACCAGTCCCACCGAGAGCACCACGGCCAGCATCGACAGCACGTTGATCGAGAATCCCGCGACATACATCACGAAGAACGTGCCGATCAGCGACACGGGGATCACGATGCAGGGGATCAGCGTCACGCGCCAGTTGCGCAGGAAGAGGAAGATGATGATGATGACCAGGATGAAAGCCTCGTAGACGGTGGTCCTCACCTCGTCGATCGAGGCGCGGATGAAGCGCGTGTTGTCGAATCCGTAGGAGGTGACCACGTCGTCCGGGAGGTCCTTCTTCATGCTCTCCATGCGTGCGTACACGGCATCGGCGATCTCGATGTGGTTGGCGCCCGGCTGGGGGATCACGACGACGCCCACCATCGGAATGCCGTTCATTTTCATGTAGCTGCGCGTGTCCTGCGGACCCAGTTCGGCGCGTCCCACGTCGCTCATGCGGATGATGCGGTCGGCGTCTTCGCGCACCACCAGGTCGTTGAACTCCCGCGTGGTGTGCATCAGTCCCATCGTGCGGATCGTCAGCTCCGTGGTGTTGCCCTCGATGCTGCCCGAAGGCAGTTCGACGTTCTCGCGGTCGAGGGCCGTCTTGATGTCGGTCGGGGTGATGCCGTAGCCGGCCATCTTCGCGGGGTCGAGCCACAGGCGCATCGAGTAGCGTTTTTCGCCCCAGATCTGCACGCCGCTCACGTCGCTGATGGTCTGCAACTGCTCCTTGACCGTCAGGTCGGCGATCTCGCTCAATTCGAGCAGCGACCGCTTGTCGCTTTGGATCGTGACCATCAGAATCGGCGAGGCGTCGGCGTCGGCCTTGGTTACGGTCGGGGGGTCGCAGTCGCGCGGCAGGTAGCGCTGGGCGCGCGAAACCTTGTCGCGAACGTCGTTGGCGGCGGTTTCGAGGTCCACCGAGAGTTCGAACTCGACGGTGATGCGGCTCTGGCCCTGGCTGCTGACGCTCGACAGCGAGCGGATGCCCGGGATGCCATTGATGTTCTGTTCGAGCGGCTCGGTGATCTGGTTTTCGATCACGTCGGCGTTGGCGCCCGGGTAGGAGCACGAGACCGAGATGATCGGGTTGTCGACGCTCGGGAATTCGCGCACGCCGAGGTAACTGTATCCGATCAGACCGAATAGCAGGATGATGATCGTCAGCACCGACGCCAGGACGGGCCTCCGGATGCTCAGTTCGGAAATGTTCATGCGGCGGAGGGTTTATTCGACGGTGTCGAGTTTCACGGGAAGCCCCTCGCGCAGCTGCAACGTGCCGGAGGTGATGAGCGTGTCGCCGACGTTAAGCCCGTCGATGATCTGGATGCTCGAATCGGTCCGCAGTCCGGTTTTCACCTCCGCGGCGTGCGCCTTGCCTCCCTTGTAGAGGAATACCTTGTCGACGCCCATCTCCGGCACGAGGGCCTCGGTCGGGATGGCGATGGCGTCGGGAATTTCGTGCATGCGGATCTGCACCGTCGCAAAGCGTCCCGGCAGCAGTTTGCCCTGCGTATTGGGATACTTCGCCCGGACGGCCAGCGTGCGGGTGGCGATGTCGACCTTCGATTCGGTGGCGTAAACCGCGGCTTCGAAACGCTCCTGCCGTCCCTCGATGGTGAACGAGAGGCGCGTGCCGGGCTTGATCTGGTTGGCATAGCGTTCGGGGACGAAAAAGTCGATCTTCAGGGGCGAAATCTTCGTGAGCTTGGCCACCACGACGCTGGGCGAGGCGTAGGCGCCTTCGCTGACGTTGCGCAGGCCGATCACGCCGTCGAACGGCGCCCGCAGCTCCGTGAGCGCGATGTTCGACTTCACGATGTCGATGTCGGCGTTGAGCATCGCCAGTTCTGTGCGGGCCTGTTCGTAGGCCTCCTGGCTCACGGCGTCTTTTTTGAGTAGGGCGCTCTGGCGGTAAACGCGGTCTTCGGCCAATTTGAGCTGCGCCTCGTAACGCGAGAGCTGGGCCACGAGCGGCAGGTCGTTGACCTTGGCCAGCAGCTCGCCCTTGCGGACGACGGTGCCCTCCTGGAAGTTGATCGCCACGATTTTGCCCGAGGTTTCGAACGAGAGGTCCACCTCCTCGTCCGGCAGCAGGTTGCCCACCGTGGTGATGCCGTCGGTGAGCCGCTGCGGACGGACGATGCGTCCGTTGACGTTGAGGGTGCTCTGTCTGCGGGGCGCGATCGGCGCTTTGGCGGCGTCATCCGATGCCGGAGTTTTGTCGTTCAATAGATTGTAGAGGCCCAGGATCAGGCAGAATACCACGAGAACGATGGCTGTGATGATCCATTTCTTTTTCTTATTCATTGCGAGAGTCCGGTTTTGCGTAGGGTATTGTATGCAAAGATACGAAAAAGGCGGATGGATACAAAACCGAATGGGCGTCCGGTTCTGGTGCCCTTTCCGACGAATAAAAGTGTCGTAACGATGCCGAAAATGCCTAAAAAGCGTGTTGACCGTCGGCTTTTGACAGCGAAACGAGCCGGTTGCTGAAATATAGAATTAGAAAACTTTGTCCGATTGTCCGGTTTCGGACGGGTGAAACGGAAAAATTCGGAGGTGAAATAATGCCGGCTTTACGCGTCACTGCATTTTTCGATCGTCTCGATGGCCGTGTTCATCGGGATTTTTCGGTTTACGCATTGGTTTAAATAAATTCCCGATTTCGCCGTGAAAACCGCTCGAAACAAGATGCGAAAAAACCGCCTGCAAATTGCAAGCGGCTGTAAACAACAGAGGGAAAAGCATTTGCCTTTCCCTCCTTGTGACACCGACAGTTGTGCATAATATTGCTTCGCAATTATACAAAAAAGTTTTTGAAAAAGCAAACGCCTAATTTTCAACTTCTAACCCGTTTGCAATTGTCAAAACTTTTTATATTATTTGTTGTCCTACGTGGTAAAATGTTTTACCTATGTTTTACCCGCTGTTTATGTTTCATTAAAATTATACAATTATGAGAACAGCTATTATTCTTCGTCAGGACAAAACCAATCAAAAAGGAGTCTTGCCCGTGTGTATGCGAATTACGCACGAGCGTCGTTCAATGTATGTAACATTGATCCGTGTAAAGCCAGAGAACTGGGATGCATCCCGGGGAATAGTGAAAAAATCCGACTTGCAGCATGAACGGCTCAATAATGAATTACGCAGGAGAATCGCAGAGGTTAACAAAGTCGTTGTATTGTGTGAAGCCATGGAGCCTGAGCGTGGAATCGATGCGGTGCGTGATCGGTTGCATAAAAGAACAACAGCGGATATGTTTGTTTATGCGCAGAATTATTTATCGCGTAAAGAAAATACGAGCGTCCGGACTTATAATAAATGTCATTCCCATATTACGAAATTTAAAAAGTTTATCGGAAAAGATCAATTTTCGGTGAGCCATTTGACTTACGAACTTTTATTGCGATACGAAAACTATTTGCGGGAGGATTTGGGAAATTCAATCAATACCGTAACGACGAATATGAAGACGCTGAAAGAACTGACTGCGGAAATGTATGAGGAATTTCGTTTGGATATTCGCAATAATCCCTTTCGCAAATATAAAATGAAATCCACACCGACGGAACGCCCCTGCTTGTCGGAGCGGGAATATTTCCGTGTACGCAATTTAAAATTGATTATGCAGGGAAAATTATACGATGCGCGGCAGTTATTCGTGTTTGAATCCGAAACGGGAATACGTATCAGCGATATTTTGAAATTGCGCTGGCAGAATTATGACGGGCATTATATACAGATCATTATGGATAAAACAGACCGTCAGCTTAAAATACCTGCGAGCGATCTTGTTAAAGAGATATGCGCCATGCGTGAAAGACGATATAAAACGGCAGGTGTTCCCATCACGCCGGATGGTTTTATATTCCGGGGAATTTTGCCTTATGAATACGACAGCATGTCAAGGGAGGAAAAAGTCTGTGCGGAAAATTGCGCCGTGGCGCGAATCAATCTTGCATTGAAAAGAGTTGCCGTTTTAGCGCGTGTCAAGAAAAACCTTTCGACGCACGTAGGAAGACATACCTTTGCGTCGCGTTTGGTTCGTTCAGGGCAGAATATGGTTGTAATTCGGGATTTACTCGGCCATGCCAGTATTCGCACGACGGAAATTTATGCGAAGATCATGCAGTCGCAGATGAATGATGCAATTGATGTATTGAATAAGTTGAATAATCATGGATACAAAAGAGCAGAATAGCAGAAATTGGGGTGATCTATTGCTTACTTCGCAACAAGTTGCGGACATTTTGCATGTCAGTTTGCGCACATTGCAAAAATACCGGGATGAAGGACGCCTTAATTACGTTCGTATCAGTCCACGGATAATTCGGTATTATCCGGAAGAAGTTGTCGCATTGATTCGGAAAAGTCATTGTTCGACGTGGTTGAAAGATAATTGCGCCCGGTTGTTAAAACTTAAATAGATTCCTTTGTAATCGGGGATAATTCCGTGCCGACGAGGTTGAATCGGTTTAACCACTTTTTTGTATTTTGAAAGGACCAAATTAATTTATTCATGTATAGTACATTATAGCGTTTTATTGAAATCAGGTTAACCGTAGCAACCAGTAGAAAAAGGGGTAAAAAGGCGGTTGTGTTTCAGTGCGCATTTGAAATTAAATTTGCAGATACAGCTAATTTGAAACAGATCGCGGCAAGTAATTTAATGTGTGTATTTATCAATACGAAGTGCATATATATACAAAGATTGTATAAATCCGTGTCAACCTAATTCGCAGGTAAGGGGTATGCAGGTAGCACTGCGAGCAGATGCGAATTACAGACCCCACCCCTTAAATTGGAATAAATTTCAAAATAGGTACGGGTAGTCTGTATAGATAAGAACGGATTTCTGGAAATCCAGCCATTGTAATTTTTTCTTGCAGTCCCGCGGAAAATTTCTAACTTTGTTTTCGGAACCAATTAAAATTACAATAAACAGAGATATTTAAAATAACTGACATATTAATATAAAGCGTTAGCTTATATTCTTGTTTCTGAAAATCGCCAATTTAAAGGAACTCCCAAGGGTAAAAGTTGATGCTCACGTTGTATTCCAGCGTGGGCTTTTACTTATTTGGGAGTAAGGTGTTTGGCGATACCTCAGAAACAAATAAACTTAAAGGTCCACGTTTTTTATGCCTACACCCGAACAATTCCATGAACTTACAGCGAAGCTGAAAATCCTTGTCGAAAAAGACAAGGAACAGCGAATTCTTGCAGAGGCATCATTGGTAAACAGCCAACTCGACGCCCTCGCAAAAATCAAAGCACTCTACCCGCATGAGGTTGACAAGAATTACAACAGATATGTTGCACCCTTTTTAGATCGCTATGCTTTTCTGAAACGGCCATCATGCTTAGCTATCATTAAAAAGCATGCTTACGAGCCTGCACATACATTATATCTCGCTCATCTGTTCGAATCCAACAAGGCTATTTTATCGGCATTAATAAAATCTGCGGAATGTTTATCCGGCAAAGACGAATTGTTACAACACATTCAAGCCAGTGAAACCTATCAGGTGAAAGCCGAGGAGCAGATCAAAGACTGCGGAAAAATTACGGGCCGGATTCCCGATCTGACAATTACGGATGAACGGAACCGGTGGGTGTTAATTATCGAGAATAAAATCGAAAGTCGCTTTTCGGACGGGCGTATCGGGAAAAATCAAATCGACGATTATCGGATTTATGCAGAACGGACATTCCCTGCATACGACAGGTATTATTTGACCGTCAGCTATTCGGACTGCAACCGAAAAGATGCATTGGATAACCAGTGGGGCTATTGCGATTACTGTTCCGTATTTAACGCGATTATCCAATGCGAACCGTTGGACCGTATTGCAGAAGATTATTTATCGGCTCTGATGCAGTTGTTATGCAACGGGCCGCACAAGCGGATACAAAAGCCGGATACGGAACAAATATCCCGACAATTAGTTAGCATATATCAGTTTTACACTAACGTAATCACCCAATTAAAAAATATCGCCTTATGAACAAATTAACACAATTAACCAATGAATGTCTGGCAAATATGCCGATGCTTGCCGACGCTATTTGCCACACGACGAATGTCATAGGAGAAATCCTCGAATCGTATTATGACAAAGTTCAAAATCGGGTTCAACAATTTCTGAACGACAAGCCGGAATTGAAATATGAAATTGACGAACGGAATTCCGAGCGACTAACAATCTCCTTATTCCCATATATAAGGGCAAAAGGCAGGAAACAAATGCCTCAGTTGCATAACGAGGTTGGAATCTATTCCTCATTGATATTTTACAATCAATTCCGGCGAAAGATTGTTAATGAATTTTCGGTGATAATTGGCTATGCAATGTCCGGCAACCAAGAAAATATCATTTACTTCAATCTAACCGTTGGAGAAATGAATCCCGATATATCCGTGTTCAACAAAATCACAACGAATATCGAAAAGGAACTGATAGAAAAATGGGATATTCAAATCGAGGACAAATCTATCGAACTGCATATCGTCCCTGATCAAAATTTAACCGAGGAAACGATGGAGAACTGTTTCAATGATTTCATGACACACATCTTAAATCCACTATTAACCGATCTAAATTAGAAACCCTATGAAAAGATTTATTCTTATCCTCGTTGCGCTTTTGGTAGCAGCTACCGGATTCGCACAACCCAAGAAAGTCAATCTCGACATTAAGGCACTGAAAGAACTTGTCGGTACGGCTGACCGCGTAAAGATGAATGAAGTTCTCAAGTACCAATCTACTCTCGACAGCGGAGAGGATGTTTTCCAAGGCTTCAACGAGTACGAACAACTGTTGTTAGCGTATCGTTGTCGTTTTAACAAAAATGAGATACTGTGGAATATTGAGTTTGGAACTCCTTATCCGTTCGGTTATCACTTGGACCTTACGGTGGAACACGGTGTTAAACCGTATGTTAAAGAAAATCCCTACGAAGGTCTGCCAACATTCTTTAAGTACAAATGGGATGGCCGTGAAATTATCATCGACTGCATGAAACAAACTGTAATAGTCAGTAAGCCCGATGCCCGCTAAAAAATTAGAGGGCTAACAATTCGGCCTAACATTTTCAAATATTATAAAGGCGATCTTTCGGGATCGCTTTTATTGTTACTTTTCCAATGTTCTGTAATTACACTTATCGAACATTAAAGGTCAAATTTATCGTAGAGATTTTGTATATTTGGGTATACCGAATTAACGACCGTAGCTTTTATTGAATCCAAAATCAGATGATAGACCGAATTATAATGCAAGTTGCTGGTATCAGTGACGGGCTTATCGAAGATAAGTTAGATGAATTTTTGCCTATTTTTGACGAAGCTAAAAATTTACGACGTGGGCAATGGAGATCATTAAAGTTAACCTATTATCATACATATTCATTATTAAGAATAACGGGGTCTCTGCATAAATTTGCCAAAAAGCATAACTACAAGCCTTTTACATTCCGCGAAGCCGCAGAGACTTTACGTGGTATTGCAACATTTCTTGGAGTACCACTCTCAGCCTTTCGGATAAATAGCATTGAAATTGGAGTGAATATCTCTATGGGTGAAACTCCGATGAAATATATTGAAACGATTTCAGAATACAAAGGCAATAAATTTATACCCATGCCGCCGCGAAGTGGAACAAATAAAATATACGGTCGGAAATGCAAAATGGCGGAATATGATATTAAATTTTACGATAAAATCGCAGACTATATTCTGGAAAAGAAAATAAAAGCCGCCGATAGAGAAAAGTTGCCTAAAAATCTACTTCGCTATGAAATAAAATTATCGAGAAAACAGCTAATGACTTTTGGTTTTCCCGATCCGACAGCAGAAAATTTACTTAAACGTCGGTATGCTATATTTTGCGTTTATTTGCTCCGATCTATCATGAAAGATATTGTTTTCACCAATGATATAGTAGACTATTCAAAGATTCCGTATTGCTCATCGAAAGTGTTGCAAAATAGGATAAAAAGATATATATTTGCAGTATCCGACGGCTATGATCGTTACCTCGCTTATCTCAAAGATTATGTCGGGGATGATGAATATACAAAAGCAAAAAGGAGCAAAGCAAGTTTAATAAAAAGTATGCAGCCGTTTTTATACGGTAAATACGAAACAGAGTTAAAAGAACGCTTTGGCGAAGAAATTGCGACAGTCCATGATTATAAAAGAGCCATAAGATCAAAAAAAGTGTAAGATTTCCACACTCCAATAAGTAGAAATGGATTATAACTATTTAGTTTAAAAGTACAACTTTATAAATTGTCGGTAGAATATTATCTTTAAAAGTAGGCAATCTACAAATGCATCTGATAAAAAAAGGAAAAAATGGATATTACATTGATGTTGGAAGAAATTGGTTTTTCTGATGAGTATTCAAGATTATCTTTTTTGAAAAAGAATACTTTTGATTTTGAATATACTCAGAATCAAAAAGGGTTCGTCACAATGCAATCTACTAATACGGAAGAATTATGCCCAATTGGCACGAAATCGGAGAAGAATTAAAAAGAGCGGGTAGTTCTTTTGATGTTATAAGACGAGGATATATTCACAGTTTATCATCGTATACAGGACGTAATACTATTATATATTACTCTGGCTGGTTGCAAAAAGGGAATATTGATGGTATTGCTGTTAATGATGCTGACAAAAATGGTTTAATGACTGTAATTCATCAATTAGACCGTAATAAGGGGCTTGATTTAATTTTACATACGCCAGGAGGGGATACAGCTGCAACTGAATCTATTGTTGATTACCTACATAATATGTTTGGTAATAATATACGAGCGATTGTACCTCAATTAGCAATGTCGGCAGGGACAATGATTGCCTGTTCTTGTAAGGAAATTATTATGGGTTTGCAATCAAGTTTAGGACCTATTGATCCTCAGTTCAATGGAATTCCGGCCCATGGTTTAGTCGAAGAATTTAGAAGGGCCCATAGTGAGATAAAAGAAGCTGTTGCTGAGGCTGCCGCCCATCCTCAGAGTGCTGAGGCTGCAGGGAATGCCCAAGCAAAAATAGCCATTTGGCAACCAATAATTGCTAAATATAATCCAACGTTAATTGGAGAATGTGAAAAAGCTATTGACTGGTCTGAAAAGATGGTCGAGAATTGGCTAAATCGAAATATGTTCTCAGATGTAGAAAAACATGAAAGGACTGAAAAAGTAAGAATAATCCTAAAAGAATTAGGAGACCATTCTGTAAACAAAGCCCATGCCCGTCATTTATCGCTACGAAAATGTCAAGATATTGGACTAAAAATAATTAAATTGGAGGATGACAACCATCTTCAAGATTTGGTCTTATCCATACATCATAGTTGTATCCATACATTAGCAGGAACGAATGCTTTTAAAATCATAGAGAATCAAAATGGAATTGCATTTATTCAAAATGCACAAAATATAGTGCTCCCAAGATAATAATATGTTCAATATATGGGACTTTTGTGTTATATATTATAAAGCCACACCATCTCCCACGCTGTGGCTTGAATAAAATCGACATCCTTGCTGTAACCTGCGAGGATGTCTGCTTTTGTACGGTGTAGGAAATCGTCGATATTCGCGCGTTTCGTGCGCATGGTGCTACAACTTCCGAAGTAAACGATCCGATGCGCTAAAAACCCCTCCAAAACGTCCGCAATCTCACGTAACGTCACGAGGTCCCGCCCGATTTGTATTTTATTTGGTCTGCCGTGAAAGGCAATGTATAGAATCGGATAGTTCCGGTAGCGTTCGAACGTGTATTGCCGCAAATATTCGAAGAACTCTTCCCGCGTGTTGCACTTGCGGTAAATGTATTTTATCCCTGCAGCATCCCGCAATATGTCGAGCATCGGACGCACGCTTTGTTTGCACCGCGGATTAGTTCTCCAATTTCCCTCCAAACAATAGATATTCCGGGGTGGTTGCTTCTTCATATCCGTATCTCTTTAAAGACTTCATAAAACCGAGGTAAATCCTGCTCGCGGATAATCTCGTCGTTGTAAACTTCGAGCATCTGAATACTCCGGTGACGACTGTATTTCGACACCATCAATAATTCCCCTTTATAGGATTTGATTAACTTGGTAATAAAAAAATGACGAAAGCCATGCGTGCTTCCGTCGATCTCCAACTCTGCGAATACCCGCTTTATGATCTCCCGGACCGATTTGGTCGTAAGCCTTTCGCCCCGGCAATGGTTGCTGTCACTGCGGAACAGTGCGCCGCTCCGGAATCGGTAACAATTCAGATATTCCCGCAGCATCCGGACCGTCGAGGGGTGCAAATGAATTGGCTCCTTATCGTCCCGGCCTTTGCCGCGGATCAATGCGGTCTTGTTCCGCAGGTCAATATCCCCGACATCCAACCGGACGACCTCGATCTGCCGAAGCCCTTGAAACAAAAAGAGAGCGACAAGCGCTCTCAATCTCAAATTCTGTGGTGTAGGTGGTAAGTCGGAACAATACCGTTGTAACTTTCCGATGTCGGCATCCTGCAAGCCCTCTTTGCGGTGCAATCGGCTTTGCGTAAATCCGCGAACATGATCCGTAATTTTCTGCGGAATCAAATTCAACCGATGCAACCCGTCCAAAAAGATTTTCGCCGCAATCAGGTATTTGTTTTTGGTCGATACGCTGAATGTGTCGAT
>NZ_MNQF01000033.1:0-15587 GCF_001915285.1 Alistipes sp. 56_sp_Nov_56_25 | reverse complement strand
CGCAGGGTAGCCATATCCGTAAAATTAATGCCTGCCGTGTAGTAGGAGAACAGAAAGATGTCTCGTGCAAACTCGGCATAGTCCGTTCTATAATTAGGGGCTATCTCCAATGCAACGAGTTTCTGTATATCTTCTTTCGTGATGGCTCGCTTTCTCGTCCGTGTCCATAGGCTCCCAACCTTGTATTTGGTGAATGGGGTAGTTTTAGGCACGAATAAACCCTCGGCGAGTGCCTTGTTATAGGCGGCCTTAAAGATAGCGTATTTGGTGGCTATGCTGTTGTTTGTGTTGCCCTCTTTACGCAGGAACAGTTCAAAATCGTGAAGATATGCAAGGTCTATTTCGTCAAATCGGATATTCAGCGACCGAAATTGCGAAAGACGAGATAACAACGAACGGTGTTTGGATGCCGAGCCGTATTTACCGAGTATTTCCAACCGTTCGATGGTCTGTTTCAGATATTCGCCGACCGTGCAATTGATTTTCCGTCCGTTGGTTTCCAAAAGATTGTCGAGCGTAACCTCTACCTCTAATGCTTCAAGGCGTTTGATTTTGCGTCGATACTCGTTTAGTTTGGTGTCGATTCGGTATTGTAATTCTTGCATTTCGGGGTTGTTTCCCTTAATGCGTTGATTTTCAAAGTCCCAATCGCTTATATGAATCGTGATACCTGTGCTTGCATAGCGAATCTTACGATTTAGGGTAAACCGAATGTGTATCGGTGCGGTATTGTTTGATTTGATTTTGTCTTTGCGGAATATTACATTCGTGTTGATAGTCATTTGTTTACGCTTGTTGCGCAGAAGATATGACTTTCTGTTTACCCTCCGAGAAACGGGGTAAACAAAAGGGTAAACATTTCCCCGAAAAGGCCCTCTTTTCTACCCGAAAATCCCCGACGGCAGGGCAGACGCACAAAAACAAAAAGACCGATAATCATTTTATCAGTCTTTTGCTTTGTACCCCCTCAGGGGCTCGAACCCTGGACCCCAACATTAAGAGTGTCGTGCTCTACCAACTGAGCTAAAGAGGCATCAATCATTATCTGATTGCGAGTGCAAAGGTAGCTATAATTTTTATATCTCCAAAAAATTTGCCGGAAAAATTTTGAAAAATTTCTGCTTTTCCGGCCTCCGGGGTTATTCCAGCGCCAGTTTGTCGCTGTCCCACTCGCCGCCGGCGTCCGGGTAGATGAAAGGCCGCGAATCGCCGAAACGCTTCATATTCAAATAACTTTCATAGAGGTTGATGCCGTTCGCCGACTGTGTGGCCAGCGCGAAGGCCACCACCGACGGATGGCGCTTCGTGGTGTGGTAACTGTTCTCCGTGCGTTCGAGGTATGCCGGCTGCCATTCGGGGTCGTTGGACGGATTCCCGCCCTTGCGGCGCGACTCCCCGCTGCGGCGGGTGTCGATCGGCGCCTGCGCAATCACGTAGAGGCCCTGCACGTCGCAAAAGTTCAGCAGCGATTCGGGCACAGGCCCCGGCAGCAGTTTTAGCGTGTTGAATCCCTGCTCGCGCAGCGCCGCGATTTCGTTTTCGGTGATCGCCGCGGGGACTTCGCGTACGCGTAGCGTCACGGGGCGTGCGTTCAGCGACATCCGCCCGTCCTGCATCTCCACCGAGCGGAAGCCGAGGCGGAGTTCCAGATATTCGACGTAGCGGCCTTCGTGCTGGGTTTTGAGCCGCAGCGTGTACTGCGTGGGGAGTTCGGCGCTCCACAGCAAGTTGGCGGGAATACGGGCCAGGAACCGCAGCGTGTCTTCGCGGCGCATGTCGAGGGTGACGTCTTTCTGTCCCGCTGCGGCATTTTCGCCCGTCGGCGTGAGCAGCTGGTAGTGGATGCGCGAGGTGCGCGGGTTGAGGGCCTCGCTTTTCACCGCGACGGCGATCTCCGCCGTGGCGTTGCCGTCTTCGCCCATGCGGGTTCTGGTCACGACGTCACGCACGCGCAGCGTGGGCTGGCTCATCAGCCAGGCTCCGCCGATGGAGGGCGCCGGAGCCTCTTTCCAGCTTTCGAGCGGTGTGACGGACGACGGCTGCGCGAGGATGACCTCGAGCATGTTGCGGCCCTCTTTGGCCTGTTTGGTGATGTTGATTTCCGCCGGGTTGTTGCCGTCGGCGTTGCAGGCCACGGGAAGGCCGTTCACGCGCACTTCGTAGTCGCCCGACGCCCATCCCAGGTGGAACAGCACCTGCCGGTTGGCCCATGCGAACGGCACGGTGAACGGTGTCGAGAAAACGTTGTCCTTGAGGTTCCATTCCGTCAGACGCGTGAAGTAGCGGTTGTCGCCGCCGTCGGCCGCCGTGGCCGCTTCGGCCGAAGGATAGGCGAGTATCTCGCCGCGCGGCAATTCGCGTCCGTAAGTCGGTGTGTACTCCTGCGCGCAAAGTCCGCAGAGGGAAAAAAGCGCTATGGTCGAAAGGATAGTCCGCATAAGTTCGTATATTTGTCCTCCGTAAAGATACAGAAATTTTTCGATACTGCGATGTCCAGGCTGCCCAAACTCAATTTTCCTGCCATCCGGCTGCGTGCGCGCCGCCGCGGTGACGGCGTGGAGGTCTGGGATTCCCTGCGAGGCATTTATCTCGTGCTGACGCCCGAGGAGTGGGTCCGCCAGCATCTGATCGCTTACCTGACGGCGTATTGCGGCGTGCAGCCCAAACGCATCGTCCAGGAGTATGCCGTGGCGCTCAACGGCCAGCCCCAGCGGGCCGACGTGGTGGTCGTGGGCGACCGGGCCGAGCCGCTGCTCCTGGCCGAGTGCAAGGCCCCGTGCATCCCGATCAACGGCCGGACGCTCGCGCAGGCCGTGCGCTACAATTCGGTGCTGGGGGCGCGCTACGTCAT
Organism: Alistipes sp. 56_sp_Nov_56_25; assembly: GCF_001915285.1. Classification (NCBI taxonomy): domain Bacteria; kingdom Pseudomonadati; phylum Bacteroidota; class Bacteroidia; order Bacteroidales; family Rikenellaceae; genus Alistipes; species Alistipes sp. 56_sp_Nov_56_25. Next base: position 12,736 of record NZ_MNQF01000033.1, on the reverse strand, counting down.
TCTGACCAACGGCCTGCGGCATTACTGCTGCGAATGCCGCGACGGGGAGTATGTCCAGCTCGGCGGCTTCCCGGATCTTTCCGGTGATTGACCGTCCGTTTTCCCCGGCCGTTTCCCCCCCCCAGCCGTTTCCCCAGCCGTTTCCCCAGCCGTTTCCCCAGCCGTTTCCCCGTCCGTTTTCCCTGTACTCGGCGGTCCTGATCTCCGCCCGGCCGGATCGCTACAAATTTCGGAAATTCTTGTCGATATATCCCTGGAAGGCTTCCTTGTAATTCTCGCCGATCGGTACGTACTCCGTGTCGTTGAGGAAGATGCGCCCTTTGACGTAGGCCTTGATCGTGCGCAGGTTGACGATGTACGAACGGTGCACGCGCATGAACGACTCCGAAGGAAGCGCCGTCTCCATGTTCTTGAGCCGGAACAGCGTGGTGATGGTCGTTCCGTCGGCGAGGTGCATGCGCACGTATTCGCCTTCGCTTTCGAGATAGACGATGTCGCTGATCTTCACCAGCGAAACCTTGTAATCGGCCTTCACCGAGATATACTCCTTGTCTTTGGGCAGCGCCTCGGATTCCCCCTCCTGCGCCGGGCGCTGGTTGTGGCGGAGTTCGTAGAGCGAATTGGCCTTGGCCGCCGAACGGCTGAAATCGGCGAAGCTGAACGGTTTGAGCAGGTAGTCCACCGCGTCGAGCTTGAATCCCTCGACGGCGTACTCCGAATAGGCCGTGGTGAAAATCACCATCGGGCGGTCGATCAGCGCGCGGACGAAATCCACGCCGTTGAGGTCGGGCATGTTGATGTCGACGAAAATCAGGTCCACCTTCTTTCCCGCGAGCATCTGCTGCGCTTCCAGGGCGTTGTTGTATTTTGCGACGAGGTCCAGATAGGGTATTTTCGAGATGTAGCTTGTCAGCTGACGCAGAGCCAGCGGCTCGTCGTCGATGGCGATACATTTAAGCATTGAGCGTCGGGATTACGAGTTTTACGGTATAGGTCTTCTCCTCCTCGCGGATTTCCAGCGAGTAGTTCTTCGCGCCGTAGATCAGTTCGAGGCGTTTGCGGACGTTCTCCAGTCCGATTCCCGCGGGGTGTTTGCTGCTCTGGGCGGCGTGGCGGCTGTTGGTGAGCGTGCTGGTCACCTGCCCGTCGGCGTATTCGATCTTCAGGCGGATGAACGACGGATGGTTGTAGCTTACGCCGTGTTTGAAGGCGTTTTCGACGAAGACGATCAGCAGCAGCGGCGGGATCGACAGTTGTTCGGGCAGGTTGCCGGGCGACTCCACGCTGATATTCACGGCGTCGGTGTAACGAATGCGCATCAGTTCGATGTAGTTTTTCAGGAACTGGATGTCGCGGTTGAGCGAAATGATCTCGCGCCCCGACTCGTAGAGCACGTAACGCATCATCTTCGAAAGCTCGATCACGGCGTTCTTGGCCGACTCGGTGTCGATGTCGATCAGCGCGTGGATGTTGTTGAGCGTGTTCATAAAGAAGTGCGGGTTGATCTGGTATTTCAGGTAATCCATTTCGGCCTGAAGGTTCTGGCGCTTGAGCGCCTCCATCTGCTGTTCGTCGCGCATCGACTGGTATATCAGCTTGATACCCGTGTTGGCTCCGGTCATAAAGAATCCCAGCACCACGTTCCAGTACATCTCCAGATTGGAGAACGACGCTTTGCGGTAGGCGTCGAGCGCTTCGGGATCGTTTTGTTTGAGGAGGTGGTCCGTGAGGTGGTCCTCGTAGATCTGCACCAGCCAGAAGACGCTGATGATCAGCGCCAGGTTGCTCGCGAGGTATTTCCCGTATTTTCGCCGGAGCATGTAGCGCGGGGCGATGATGGCATTGTGGATGAGAAAGATGATCAGATAGGGGGCGATATACCTCCAGGCAGTCAGCACGTTTTCCAGGTTGACGTGCATTTCGGACATCATCTGCGAGTTGAGGACCGGGACCAGGATGATGGCCGTCCAGACCATCACGTAGAGCAGGTTTTCACCGATGGCTTGTTTTTTCTGGATTTTCATGCTTCAAATATAGTGAAAGTCGCGGGCAAAGCCAAACTTGTTTGAGCTTTGCCGCGACGCATCGAGCTTTGCCCGCAATGCGCCGATTCAAAAAACACCCGGCTCTTCGGAAGCCGGGTGTGAAAGAAAGCAGGTAACCGTACTAATTAGTGACGCCTCATTGTTAGAATGGATTCAGTGACTATGAAGAATTTTGGGATAGAGAATCCAATTGGTTACCTGCCTGTGCCTTATTTGTTCAACAGCGAGGGTTCGTATAGATAGCGTTTGATGCTTCGTTTCGGGGTTTTTTCGAACTCGTTGGGGTAGAGTGCGATGCCCGAGATGCGCTCGTAGGCGGCCAGCTGCGCGTTGAGTTCCTGAAGGTTGTTCTGCATGATCTGCGGCAGGTCGGCCTTGTCCACGCCCTCGGCCTCGGCCTGTTCGTAGTCGGGGACCACGAGGGCCTTGATCTTGCCGTTTCCGGCGTCGAGCACCAGCGATTCGAGCACGAGGTACATGTTGTTGAGCTTGTCCTCGATCTCCTCGGGATAGATGTTCTGGCCGTTGCCCGAGAGGATCATGGTTTTCGAACGGCCGCGGATGTAGAGCGTGCCGTCGGGGTCCATCGTGGCCATGTCGCCCGTATGGAGCCATCCCTCCTCGTCGAGGACCTTGTGGGTGTCCTTGTCGTTTTTGTAGTATCCCTTCATAACGTGCTCGCCGCGGACGAGGATTTCGCCGGCCACGCGCTGCGGGTCTTCCGAGTCGATCCTCACTTCGAGCAGCCCTTTCAGGAACCGGCCGCACGAACCGGCCTTGAACTCGTTGTCGGGGGTGAAACTGATCAGCGGGGCGCATTCGGTCATGCCGTAGCCGATCGTGATCGGGAACTTGATCTTCATCAGGAACGATTCGGTCTCCTGGTTCATCGGCGCGCCGCCGACGATGAAGATTCCGACGTTGCCGCCGAAGGCGTCCATCAGTTTCTTGCGGATCACCGAGTAGATGGCCGAATTGAGCAGCGGAATCTTCATGGCAATCGACATGAGGCCTTTCTCCAGCATCGGGAGCACCTGCTTGCGGTAGACTTTTTCGAGGATCATCGGCACGCAGCAGATGATCGTGGGTTTCACGACGGCCATCGCTTCCAGCAGGATTTTCGCCGCCGGAATCTTGCCCAGCAGGGTGATGTGTCCGCCGACGGCCAGCGGCGCGAGGAAGTCGAACGCGCAGCCGTAGGCGTGGGCCAGCGGCAGGAACGACAGCGTGCGGCCTCCTTTCTGGAAGTACCGCTGTCCGGTCTGGGTGTTGATTGTCGTTGCGGCGAACATCACGTTGCTCGTGAGGTTGTTCACCGTGAGCATCACGCCCTTCGAGTAGCCGGTCGTTCCCGAGGTGTAGTTGAGCAGGACGACCTGGTCGTTGGGTATTTCGGGATATTTGATGTCGTTGACGCTGAATCCGCGCGGATACTTGGTGCGGTAGTTCTTCACGATGTCGCGCTGGAACTTGGTGAGCGACTTGCCGTCGCGCTCGTAGATCGCGTGGAAGTCCGTGAGCGAGAATACGGCTTCGATCTGCTTGATCTGGTCCTCCTCGATCACGTCCCAGAAGTTGTCGCCCAGGAACAGCAGGCGGCTTTCCGAGCGGTTGATGATATGGATGATGTCCGCAGGGGTGAAATCCTGAAGGATCGGCACGATCACTGCTCCGTAGGTGATGGTTCCCATGTAGGTGATGCACCAGCGTGGGTTGTTGCGGCCGATGAGTGCGATTTTGTCGCCTTGCTTGATCCCGGCTTTCTTGAAAAGCAGGTGGATTTTCGCAATCTCCTTGGCCATTTCATAGTACGAAAAGGTCTCGCCCTTGAAATAGTCGGTCAGCGCCGACATCTCCCGATTTTCCCGAAAACTCGTTTCGTATATTTTCAGCAGGTTTTCCTGTAACATGACGCTTGCTTTAGGTCTTTATTGCGGCGCAAAGATAACGTAAAAATTTATTTTGCCGTATGCCGGCCGCAGGATTTATCCTTTTATGCGGATAATTTCGTCGAAAAGTCCGGAGCCGGTTATTCCCGATCGTGCTCTTTGCCGCTCTTTTTCCGCTCCTCGTCGTCGAGTTTCACGCGCCGCGGCTTCCAGATGAAGGTCTTCGACTCGGTTCCCGCCTTCAGCCGTTCGATGTTCTTGCGGTGGGTGTAGATCAGCAGGATGGCGATCACGAACGAGAACACCACGAAAGCCGTCGATCCGTTGACTTTGGGCGATATGAGGGTGAAGACGGGGAAGCAGCATCCGGCGACCATCGAGGCCAGCGACACGTAGTGCGAGACCATCAGTATCACCAGCCACACGCCGAAGCACAGCAGCGCCACGGGGGGATAGATGCCCGTCACGGCGCCCACGAGCGTCGCGACGCCCTTCCCGCCGCGGAATCCGGCGAAAATCGGGAAGATATGGCCCAGCACGGCGGCGAACACGGCGACGATCTTGAGGTTTATCAGGTCGTTCTGTCCGATCAGGTCGTCGTACTGCATCAGTTCGATGATCGTCACGGCCACGAATCCTTTTAGGAAATCGAGCGCGAAGACCGGCAGGGCGGCCCGCCGGCCCAGCACGCGGAGCATGTTGGTCGTTCCGGCGTTCTTCGAGCCGTGCTCGCGGATGTCGATGCCGTAATATTTCTTGCCGATCCATACGGCGCTTGGAATCGAGCCGAGCAGATAGGCGATGATAATCATGGTGGTAGCCGTATATATCGTCAGAATCATCTTTTTCGCGTGTTAACTTGTTCATGCAAATATAGTCAAAAAATCCGTATGTGGAAGCCGGGGGCGAAAAAACCGCCGCCGTATCCCGCATTTCCGGAGAATTTAGTATCTTTGCATTCTAAATGAATTAATGTATGAACACAAAGGCTTTGCTCGAACCGATGGGCTCGTGGGCGTGGTGGCGCTCGTGGTTTCTGATTTTCCTCGGCTGCTCGGTCATGGGCGCGGGGTTCGTGCTCTTCGTCAATCCCTACAAGTTCGTGCCGGGCGGGGTCTACGGCATGGGTATCGTGCTGCATAACATCTTCCCTTCGGTCCAGGTCGGTACGTTCGGTTACATGTTCGACATTCCGCTGATGCTGATCTCCATGCTGGTCTTCGGCGGCGGTTTCGGCACGCGCACGGTGCTGGCGGCGCTCTATACGCCGGGCTTTATGAACGTGCTCACGCGGCTGGTCTACCCGAATCCCGAGGCGGTCGAGTCGCTGGACCCTTCGCTGCTGCTGGGCGGGCGGCTGGACCTCTCGAACGACCTGCTGCTGACGTGCGTCATCGGCGCCGTGGTGATCGGCATCGGGCAGGGTATCGTCGTGCGACAGCAGGCGACCACGGGGGGCACGGACATCGTGGGCATGCTGTTGCAGAAGTTCGCCGGGATCAAGTTCTCGACGGGCATCCTGCTGGCCGACGGGTTCGTCGTGCTGTCGGGACTGGCCGTGATCGGCTTCGGAATCGGCACGGGCGAGGCGGCAGCGAACGGCTGGATGCTGACGCTCTATTCGCTCATCACGATCTACATCTCGTCGCGTGTGATCGCCTACCTGCTCGACGGCGCGTCGTACGACAAGCTGCTGTTCATCATCAGCGACCACCACGAGGAGCTGAAACGGTTCATCATCGACGACCTCGACCGCAGCGCCACCTACATCAAGTCGAAGGGCATGTACACCGATTCGCTGCGCGACATGATCTTTCTGGTGGTGAGCCGCAAGGAGGTGCGCCTCGTGCAGCACAAGATCAAGGAGATCGACCCGAAGGCATTCGTCGTGGTGACGGATGCCTACGAAACCTTCGGGGAGGGCTTCAAGCAGTTCCCCGAGAAAAACGAGATACAGGCGGAATAGGCTCCGCCAATTAAGAATTAAAAATTAAGAATTGAAAATTGGGATTTAACGTCAATACATTACGGCCTTTGGAGGGCGCCGGGCGCAAACTTTTCATCGAGACCTACGGCTGCCAGATGAACGTCGGCGACACGGAGATCGTCGTTTCGCTCATGCAGCGCGAAGGCTATGTCTATACGGACCGCATCGGCGAGGCCGATGTCATCCTGATCAACACCTGCTCGATCCGCGACAACGCCGAGCAGCGCATCTGGGGCCGTCTGGCCGAGATGAAACGCTACCGGCGCGCGAATCCGGGTCTTGTCGTGGGCGTCATCGGCTGCATGGCCGAACGCCTGCGCGAGAAGCTGGTCGAGGGACCTGCGGGCGTCGATGTCGTGGCCGGGCCGGACGCCTACCGCGACCTGCCGCGCCTGGTGCGCGAGGCCGAGGCGGGCGGCAAGGGTGTCAACGTGCTGCTTTCGACCGAGGAGACCTATGCCGAAATCGCCCCCGTGCGCCTCGACCGCAACGGCGTGAGCGCCTTCGTGGCGATCATGCGGGGGTGCGACAACTTCTGTTCCTATTGCGTGGTCCCCTACACCCGGGGCCGCGAGCGGAGCCGCGATGCGGAGACCATCGTCGCCGAGGCGCGCAGTTTGTTCGAAAACGGCTACCGCGAGGTGACGCTGCTGGGGCAGAACGTCAATTCCTACCGTATGGGCGACGTCGATTTCCCGGAGCTGGTGCGCCGCGTGGCGTCGGTCTCGCCGCTGCTGCGCGTGCGGTTCGCCACCTCGCATCCCAAGGATATGAGCGACGGCCTGCTGGAGGTCATGGCCTCGATGCCCAACGTCTGCCGGGCGATTCACCTGCCGGCCCAGTCGGGCGCCACGTCGATGCTCGGCCGCATGAACCGCAAATATACGCGCGAATGGTATCTCGACCGCATCGCCGCCATCCGCCGCTATCTGCCCGACTGTGCGATCACCACCGACCTGATCGCGGGCTTCTCGGGCGAGACGGAGGAGGAGCACCTGCAAACCCTGTCGCTGATGCGCGAGGTGGGCTATGATTTCGCCTACATGTTCAAGTATTCGGAGCGTCCGGGCACTTTTGCCGAAAAGCACCTGGGGGACGACGTTCCCGAGGAGGTGAAGTCGCGCCGGCTGTCCGAAATCATCGCCCTGCAAAACGAGCTGGGCCATGCGAGCAACCTGCGCGACGTGGGCCGGGAGTTCGAAGTGCTGGTCGAGGGCGAGTCGAAGCGCGACAGGAACCAGCTGTCGGGCCGCACTTCGCAGAACAAGGTGGTGGTTTTCGACCGCGGGGATCATCGGGTCGGCGACTATGTGTGGGTTCGCATCACGGGCTGCACGCCGGCCACGCTATTCGGAGATGTCATTTCCGGACCGTGCAATTAAAAGTGAAAAATTAAGAATTAAAAATTTCTGTTTTATGCGTTTCGATGAACTCGACCTGGAGGATGAAATCCTCGACGGTCTTGAGGATATGAATTTCCACGAGATGACTCCTGTGCAGGAGCACACGATTCCGGTGATTCTGGAGGGCCGCGACATTATCGGCTGCGCCCAGACCGGTACGGGAAAGACCGCGGCCTATACGCTGCCGCTGCTGAACAAACTGCTCATCGAGGGCAACCCCGACAACGTGGTGAAATCGCTGATCATCGTGCCGACGCGCGAGCTGGCGCAGCAGATCGACCAGCAGTTCCAGGGCTTCTCCTATTATGCGCCCCTCTCGACGACGGTGGTCTACGGCGGCGGCGACGGCAAGGGCTGGGACATCCAGAAAAACGGCATGCTGAACGGCGCCGACGTGGTGATCGCCACTCCGGGCCGCATGATCGCCCACCTGCAAAACAGCGGCGTCGATCTTTCGCACGTCGAATACCTGATTCTCGACGAGGCCGACCGCATGCTCGACATGGGTTTCTCGGACGACATTATGAAGATCATCTCCTACATGCCCGCCGAACGGCAGACGATCATGTTCTCGGCGACGCTGCCCCCGAAGATCCGCGAACTGGCCAAGACCATTCTGCGCAATCCCGCCGAGGTCAACATCGCCATTTCGAAACCCAACGAAGCCATCGACCAGTCGGCCTACATCTGCTACGAGCGTCAGAAACTGGGCATCATCCGCGAGCTGTTCGCCGAGCCGACCGACTCGAAGACGATCATCTTCTCGTCGTCGAAACTCAAGGTCAAGGAGCTGGCCCATACACTCAAGCGCATGGGACTCGACGTTGCGGCCATGCACTCCGACCTGGAGCAGGCGCAGCGCGAGGAGGTGATGCTCAACTTCAAGAACAACAAGGTGAAAATCCTCGTCGCCACGGACATCGTCGCGCGCGGTATCGACATCGAGGACATCGGCCTGGTGCTCAACTACGACGTGCCGCACGACCCCGAGGACTACATCCACCGCATCGGCCGTACGGCCCGCGCGGCGGCTTCGGGCGCCGCCATGACGTTCGTCAGCGAGGAGGAGCAGGGCAAGTTCCACCAGATCGAGAAATTCATCGAGCGGGACATCCGCAAGGCCGAACTGCCCGAGAGCGTGGGCGAAGGCCCGAAATACGCTCCCGACGAGAACCGCGGCCGCTTCGGCCGGGGGCGCGGAGGTCGCAGCGGGGGAGGGCGTTCCGGCTCGGGCCGCGGACGCGGCGGACGCGGCGACCGTTCGGGTCGTAACGACCGGGACCGCCGCAGCGAACGCCCGGCGGCTGCGACTGCGGCTGCGGAACCTGCCGCGGCACAACCCGCTTCGCCGGACAGCGACCACGCTTCGGGCCGTGGCGAAGGCAACCGCGGGACCCGCGACCGCCGCCGTCACCGCGGAGGCCGCAATCGGGGCCGCGGCAACAAGCCGCAGGGCGGCGAACCGACGCCGCAGGCATAAATACCAAAAATTCCCGTCGAACCAACGACGGGAATTTTTGTTTACCTCCGTTTTACCGGGCGTGATCACATACGCTAATGTACCGCCGTCCGGAGCGTATGCCATCTCCCTCCCTGAAGGAGGGCTGGGGTGGGGTCGGATTTATCTTTTATCCCATGCGGGATGCGCGGGGTCTTCGGCCGTCAGGGCTTCGGCGAGGCTGATGCCCAGCGCCCGGGCCACGCCTTCGCCGTACGACGGATCGGCGTTGTAGCAGTTGCGCACGTGCCGCTGCTTGATGAACAGTTCCGAATCGCCCATGGCGCGCGCCGTGTTTTCGCATGTCGCCTGCTGATCTGCGGGCGTCATCAGCCGCCACAGCTTGCCCGGCTGCGTGTAATAATCGTCGTCGAATTCGCGCTCGTCGTAGTTGTAGACCGCGCCGTCGACGGCCAGGGGCGGCTCCTTGAGGGCCGGTGTGTCCTGCCATTCGCCGTAGCTGTTCGGCTCGTAGGGCGTCGTCGCGCCGTAATTGTCGTCGGTGCGCATCTGCCCGTCGCGGTGGTAGGCGTGGAACGGACAGCGGGGCTTGTTCACCGGAATCAGGTTGTGATTCACGCCCAGGCGGTAACGCTGCGCATCGCCGTAGGAGAAGAGGCGTCCTTGCAGCATCTTGTCTGGCGAGAAGCCGATGCCCTCGACAATGTTCATCGGGTTGAAGGCGGCCTGCTCGACTTCGGCGTAGAAGTTTTCCGGATTGCGGTTGAGTTCCAGAATGCCCACGTCGTGCAGCGGAAAATCGCCGTGATACCACACCTTCGTCAGGTCGAACGGATTGATTTTATAGGTCCGGGCCTGCTCCTCGGTCATCAGCTGCACCTGCATCAGCCAGCGCGGATAGTCGCCGCGTTCGATGGCTTCGAACAGGTCGCGCTGGTTCGATTCGCGGTCCTTGGCGATGATGGCCTCGGCCTCCGCGTCGGTCAGGTTCCTGATCCCCTGCTCGGTGCGGAGGTGGAACTTGACCCACGTGCGTCGGTTGTCTTTGTCGTAGAGGCTGTACGTGTGGCTTCCGAATCCGTGCATGTGGCGGAAGGAGGCCGGAATGCCGCGCGGCGACATCGTGATGGTCACCTGATGCAGCGCCTCGGGCAGCAGCGTCCAGAAGTCCCAGTTGCTGTTCGGGCTGCGCAGTCCGGTGCGCGGGTCGCGCTTGATGGCGTGGTTCAGGTCGGGAAACTTCAGCGGATCGCGCAGGAAGAAGACCGGGGTGTTGTTGCCCACGAGGTCCCAGTTGCCGGCGTCGGTGTAGAACTTGATGGCGAAGCCGCGGATGTCGCGTTCGGCATCCGCCGCGCCGCGTTCTCCGGCCACGGTCGAGAAGCGCACGAAGCACGGGGTCTGCTTGCCCACCTCGGCGAAGATCGACGCCCGGGTGTATTTCGTGATGTCGTGCATCACGGTGAAGGTTCCGAAGGCTCCCGATCCTTTGGCGTGCATGCGCCGTTCGGGGATGACTTCGCGGTCGAAGTGGGCGAGTTTTTCGAGGAACCACGGGTCCTGCAAGGTTACGGGGCCGCGTTTCCCGGCTGTCTGAATGTTCTGGTTGTCGGCGATGGGCCGGCCGTTTTCGGCTGTCAGTTTCTTTTTGTCCATATGGCTTTTGTTTTTGGTTGTGACGGATTCCCTGCTTGTAAATGTATGATATAATTCTGTGAATAACAAGCGGATAATATTGATAGTGCCATAACTTAAACCTATAATGGCCAAAATCGTGCCCGGACGGAACGGCGTGCGGACTGAAAATTTCCGGCCGAATGTGCGGATATTTCGGTCCGGGGCGTTATCTTTGAGAAACGGAACGGCGGTTCCGGGAATCGGGACCGTTCGCTGAAACAGTTTAGCCTGCAATGATTGATTTGAATTTCAGCCGTGAGTTTTTTGCGGCCATGCTGGTCACGGAGGTGGAGAAGGTCGGGTTCGCCGTCCTGATCCGGACATTTCCCGATGCAATGGAATTGCAGCACCCCGCTGTCCTGATCCGGGGTATCCGGGAGTTTGCTTTTGATATTGCCGAAGGCTGCTTCGTCCGCCTCGGGGCGCGTTGCGACGGGAAGATAGAGGCCCTGCGGTCCGGAATCAGCAAGTCCGGGGACGAAATCCGGTTCACGGCGGTGGATTACGTGTACCGGGAGTCCGAGTTCCGGAAAAAATATGTGAACCGGGTCGTCAATCCTTTTTTGACGTAAAGCCGGTCGACGGCCCTGCGGAAAGCATAATGTGAGGCACGGCGTCCTTTCAAGGAGGGGTTTGGGGAGGTTGTGAGCACGGGATTTTTCGGGGTTGGCCGCCGCTTGGGCTGCAATTCCATCCGGGAACTTACTTCTGCCGGAAGTAAATCTGCATCGGAAGTCCCATAATGAAAGCCCCTCCTTTCAAGGATGAGTGTTTTTTTATAATTGGAATAGGCAAAATGTAAATAACCGAAAATCAATATATTAAAATTCCGTTATTTACACGGATTTCGGATGCAAAGGCTATTAAAAGTAGAATTCGACGGGAGTTTCGTTACCAAATCGTAACCCCGTCGAATTGCTTTATAATAGCATATATGCGACTGAATTACAATTTCTTGCGCAAATATACGTAATTCTTGAGAACTCAACAACCGATACCTTTGTCACATTAAAAATTGTTGAGTTATGAAAAGTACGTTCAAAGTTCTGTTTTATCTGAAAAAGGATAAAATCTCGAAAGACGGGAAAGTTCCGGTCATGGGGCGCATCACGGTCAATGGTACGCAAGCCGGTTTCAGTTGCAAGTTGAATATCGACCCGGCACTATGGGATGAGAAAACCAATTATCTGAAATCGCAACGAAATACGCTTTCGCGCGAAATTCACCAGATGCTTGAAAACATCAAAGCTCAAATCGCCAAACACTATCAGTCGATCAGTGACCGTGATGCGTATGTCACGGCCAATAAGGTCAAGAATGCTTACCATGGTTTCGGCGACCGATATAAAACGCTTATCGCAGCTTTCGACTACCATGCCGATTCTATAAAAGCGAGAATCGGACGTGACAGAGCGCAACGTACTTACGATAGGCTGATGGAAGAGCGCCGTTGCCTGATGCGGTATCTGGTTCTGAAAAAACTGGAAGATGTGACTTTGAAGGAGTTGGATGTCACGTTCATCGAAAGATATTACGCATGGATGCTCTCAGACGGACATTGCGGCAAGACAACGGCTTTCAAACGCACCCAGACGTTGAAGTGTGTTTTATATGTAGCCGTTGAGCAAGGCTGGATAGACCGTCATCCCTTTCTGGCGTTCAAATGTGCTCCGGATTATAAGCCCCGCATGTTCCTGTCCGACGAAGAAATACAACGGCTTATGGATATAGAATTGCGTTATCATCGGCAGCGGGCCGTGCGGGATATGTTTATTTTCTGTTGTTTCACCGGACTGGCTTATATAGATCTGAAGAATCTGACTTACGATCATATCGTAACAACTCCGACGGGAGAACAATATATCTACAATCGCCGTCAGAAGACCGGTACGCCTTATCACATCATGTTGCTGCCCATTGCGCAAGAGCTTATCGAACGATATAGGGGGTATCCGGGTAAAATCGACGAAACGCGGGTCTTTCCCGTGAAAGATCGGAAAAGTATGTGTACAACGATAAAACGTATTGCCCAAAAATGCGGCATTACCAAAAACCTATCGACGCACATCGGTCGGCATACGTTCGGAACGACGGTCACGCTGGAGAAAGGCGTTCCCATTGAGACTGTCTCGGAGATGCTCGGACATAAGCAGATTACGACGACTCAGATCTATGCCAGTGCGCCCAGAATGGTCGCTTAATAAATACTTCTTTAGCAAGAAGTTAGGATTGGGTTCGATATAATCCTATCGTCAATCAGTTTATCCAAAGGGGAA
>NZ_MNQF01000032.1:0-15270 GCF_001915285.1 Alistipes sp. 56_sp_Nov_56_25 | reverse complement strand
AAATCGCTGCTATGACCGTGCTGCAATACATCAACTTCTGTAACCATCGTAAAATTGGTCTTGTTAAAGATGCTTTATTTTAATTCAACCAACGGGTGTCAAAAATGATGTCGAAAAAAAGAATCTGCCTCCTCGCGGTCGGGCTTACCCTGCTGCTCGCCGCGGGTTTTTTCCTCGCCCTGCCGCGGACGCTCTTCGACGAGCCGTTCTCCGCGACGGTGTGGAGCCGCGACGGGCGGCTTCTTTCGGCGAAGGTCGCCCCCGACGGGCAGTGGCGGTTCTTTCCGACGGACAGCGTGCCCGGGAAGTTCCGCACCGCAATCACGACCTACGAGGACAAGCGTTTCGACCGTCATTTCGGAGTCGATCCGCTGGCGCTGGCGCGCGCCGTGGGGCAGAACCTCGCGGCGGGGCGGATCGAGAGCGGCGCCAGCACGCTCACGATGCAGACCATCCGTTTGAGCCGCGGCGGGAAGCCCCGGACCTTTGGCGAAAAGTTCGTCGAAGCGGTGCTGGCGCTGCGGCTCGAAATGCGGTGCAGTAAGGAGGAGATTCTGGCCCTGTATGCCGCCCATGCGCCCTTCGGCGGCAATGTCGTGGGGCTGGAGAGCGCTTCGTGGTACTATTTCGGCCGCAGCGCGCGGGACCTTTCGTGGGCCGAAAGCGCCCTGCTCGCCGTGCTGCCCAACGCGCCTTCGCTGATCCACATGAAGCGCAACCACGAACGGCTGCGCGAGAAGCGCGACAGGCTGCTCGACCGCATCCGGAGCGGCGGGCACATCGACTCCCTGACGTGCGCCCTGGCCAAGCTGGAACCGCTGCCCGAAGCTCCCGAACCGATGCCGATGGAGGCGATGCACCTGCTGGGCAAGATGCGCACGGGGGCGCTGCGCTCGACGCTCGACGCCGACCTTCAGGGGCGGGTGAACGCCTTGGCGCGGCGTTACAACGCGCAGTATCGGGGCAACCGGATCAACAACCTGGCCGTCGTGGTGATGGACGTGCGGAGCGGGGAGGTGCTGGCCTATGCCGGCAACGTCTACGACCCCGGGGACCGGAGTGCGGGAACCGGCGTCGACGTCATCCCCGCGCGGCGCAGCAGCGGCAGCGTGCTCAAACCGATCCTCTACGCCGGGATGCTCGACGACGGCACGGCGCTTCCGACGATGCTTTTCCCCGACGTGCCGACCTATTACAGGGATTTCACGCCGCAGAACTACAACCGCACGTTCGACGGCGCGGTTCCCGCCGACCGGGTGGTCGAGCGTTCGCTCAACGTCCCGTCGGTGCGGATGCTCGACAAATACGGCCGGGAGAATTTTCTGTCGCTGGTGCAGGGGCTGGGTTTCCGCACGATCGACCGCAGCGCCGACCATTACGGGCTGTCGCTGATCCTGGGCGGCGCGGAGATCACGCTGTGGGACCTCACGGCCGCCTATATGCTGATGGCGGCCAAACTCGGCGGGCAGGAGACGATCCGCCGGCCGCACTACGACGCGTCGTCGGCCGAGACCGTTGCGGCCGGCGACATTCCCCTCTCGCGGGGTGCGCTGTGGCTGATGTTCGAGGCGATCAGCCGCGTCACGCGCCCCGAGGAGGAGGGCGAGTGGCAGTATTTCGCCTCGTCGAAGAAGATCGGCTGGAAGACCGGGACGAGCTACGGCAACCGCGACGCATGGGCCGTCGGGGCGACGCCCGACTACGCCGTGGGCGTCTGGGTCGGGAATTGTTCGGGCGAAGGGCGGCCGCTGATGACGGGCGTGGGGTACGCTGCGCCCGTCCTGTTCGAGGTGTTCGGCCTGCTGCCCGGGAGCGAGTGGTTCGCAGAGCCTTACGGCGACCTGGAACCCGCCGTGGTCTGCCGTCAGAGCGGATTTCTGGCCTCGCAGGTGTGCCCCGACCGCGATACGCTGATGATTCCGCGGACCGCCGCCCCGGGCGAGGTCTGCCCCTATCACCGGATCGTCAATTTGAGTCCCGACCTGAAATACCGCGTGACGACCGACTGCTGCGATCCGGCCCGCATCGTCCGCAGGCCGATGTTCATTCTGCCGCCCGCGCAGGAGTGGTACTACCGGAGACAGCATCCGGACTACCTCCCGCTGCCGCCGCTGCACCCCGGCCTGTCGGGCCGCGGGGCGGGAAACGACCCCATCGAGATCATCTATCCGCAGCCGGGGCGCGTGCTGGTGGCCCCGAAGTCGCTCGAAGGCCGGCAGCAGAGCCTCGTCTTCACGGCCGTGCACCGCGACCGCAACGCCGTGCTGTTCTGGCATCTCGACGACCGGTATCTCGGCGCGACCTCGCTGGAGCACAAACTTTCGGTCCGGCCCGCTCCCGGGCGTCACCGCCTGACGGTGATCGACGAGCACGGGGCCTCCCGAAGCGTCGCGTTCAGCTGCCGGTAGGGCGGATTTCCGGCGCAGGGCCTCTTCGCCTGACGGATGCCCGCAGACAATCCGGCGTTCCGGGTCCGACGGAAAACGCCGCAGCAAGGGATGATCCCCTGCGGCGGCGTTCGTGTGTTTCCACCGGGGCGGGCGTTATTTCACCCCGAAGCGGTAGATGCAGACCTGCGTGTATTCTTCGCCCGGACGCAGTACGGTCGAGGGGAAGTTGTCGTGGTTGGGGCTGTCGGGATACTTCTGCGTTTCGAGCGCCAGCGATTCGCGGTAGCGCAGCGGTTTGCCGTATTTGCCGTTCGCTTTGCCGTCGAAGAAGTTGCCGCTGTAGAACTGCATGGCGGGCTGGTCGGTCAGCACCTCGATCGTGCGGCCCGAAGCGGGTTCCCAGACCGTGGCCGCCGGCTCGATGCCGTCCGCGGTCTTGCGGTCGAGGACCCAGTTGTGGTCGTAGCCCGCGCCGTTGCGCAGCTGCTCGTTGTCGGCGCCGATGCGCTCGCCGATGGCGTGCGGCTGGCGGAAGTCGAAGGGCGTGCCCGTGACGTCGGCGATCTCTCCGGTGGGGATCAGCACCGAGTCGACCGGCGTGGTGTGGCTGGCGTTGATGGTCATGACGTGGTCGAGGATCGTGCCGTTACCCTCGCCCTTGAGGTTGAAGAAGGGGTGGTGCGAGAGATTCACCACGGTCGGCTTGTCGGTCGTGGCGCTGTAGTCGATCCGGAATTCGTTTTCGGGCGTGAGCGAGTAGGTCATCTCGATTTGCAGGTTGCCCGGAAAACCCTCCTGTCCGTCGGCGTGGAGGTACTTCATCACCAGCTGGTCTTCCGAGGCCGAAACCACGTCCCAGACCACGCGGTCCAGGCCGTCGATTCCGCCGTGGAGCGTCTGGCCGTTGTTGTTGATCGGCAGGTTGTACTCCGTGCCGTCGAGCGTGAAGCTGCCCTTGGCGATGCGGTTGGCGTAGGGTCCCACGACCGCGCCGAGGAAGCGTTCGCCGTCATTGTTGATGTAACGGTCGATCGTCTCGTAGCCGAGCACGATGTCTTCGTAGTCGCCCGCGCGGTCGGGAGTCCAGAGCGACACGACGCGGGCGCCGTAGTTGGTGACCTGCATGGTCACGTCGCCCGCGCGGAGCGTGTAGATTCCGACGGGTTTGCCGTCCGCCTCCGTCTGGAAGGCTTCGTTGCTGAAGAGGGTGATTTTCGGCTCCTGGCTTCCGCAGGCGGCCAGCAGCAGGGCGCATAATGCGATGAAATTTCTTTTCATGGGTCGGTTTTTTGGGTTCTTGTCTGCAAAGTTAATTATTCCGTGCGTTTTGTGGCCGGGCTTTGCCGGGAATTTTCCGCCGAACGGCATTTCCGTGTCGGGATTGCCGCGATTTTAGCGCCGACGGCGGGCGTTTTCCGACGGCGGGCGTCACTGTTTCCCGAAGCCGAGCGCCTGCGCCGATACATCATCCGCTACGACACGATCCGTCTCGCGCATCCCGAACTGCCCTACGGGCAGGGCAAGGAGGGCTTCAAGGCCCCTGCGGAGTGGCGCGTGACCAAACCCTGAAAACCGGGCTCTCCGCAGATAGCGGCAGGAGCGGGAGCATTTTTTGGAAGAACAGCGCTCCCGCACTCTTATCCGGATGATTTCCCGTCCTGATTCTGCCGGATGAAATCCTTCGGGCGCATGCCGAACTGCTTCGTGAAACATTTGGCGAACCACGACATGCTGCTGAATCCGGTCAGGTAGCAGACCTCGCTGATCCGGTATTCGCCGCTGCGGAGCAGCTGCGCGGCCGTTTTCAGCCGTACCAACTGGATGTATTCGTTGGGCGAGACGCCCGTCAGCCCTTTCAGCTTCCGTTGCAGGCTGGAACGGCTCAAGGCCATTTTCTCGGTGAGCAGGTCCACGGAGAGCGTCTCGCAGGTGAGGTTCTCGCGGACGATGCCCGTCAGTTTGTCCAGCCACTGCCGGTCGTTGCGGCCCATATCGTCTTTCTCGTACTGGAATCCGGGCCGCGACGCGAAGTGGCGGAAGGCCCGTTTCCGGTTTTCGAGCAGGCTCTCCACCGTCGCCTTGACGTAACCCAGCGAGAAGGGTTTTTCGATATAGACGTCAGCCCCGTATTCCAGTCCCTTGATCTTCGAGTCCACGGAGTCGACCACCGAGAGCAGGATGAACGGGATGTGGCACAGCATTTCGTCGTTACGGACCTTCATCAACAGGTCGAAACCGTCCATTTCGGGCATCAGGGCGTCGCTGATGATCAGGTCGCAGGCCTGTTTTTCGAGGATGGCGAGGGCTTCGGCGCCGTTTTTCGCCGAAAGGACGCCGTAGGTCTCCTCGAAATTCTTGACCAGAAACTCTCGCAGGTCGGGAGTGTCCTCCACGACCATGATGTG
Source organism: Alistipes sp. 56_sp_Nov_56_25 (assembly GCF_001915285.1). Lineage (NCBI taxonomy): Bacteria > Pseudomonadati > Bacteroidota > Bacteroidia > Bacteroidales > Rikenellaceae > Alistipes > Alistipes sp. 56_sp_Nov_56_25. Next base: position 10,475 of record NZ_MNQF01000032.1, on the reverse strand, counting down.
GAAGGGCTTCGCCTCCGGCTGCCGGTCTTCCGGGCTATCGACCGGTTCTTCGGCCGGCTCGGGGGCGCGTACCCCCCCCCTCGCAGATGCTCCGGAATCCGGGATCTCCACCGTAAGTTCGCAGCCCGCGACGGTGTGCCGGTCGACGTACACCCGGCCGTTGTGCTTTTCGACGAGGAGTTTCACCAGACTCAACCCGATTCCGAAGCCCTTGCCCGAATCGGGATTCTTCTGGTAGAAGAGGTCGAACACCTTCTCCCGGATGCGGGGCGGGATTCCGTCCCCGTCGTCCCGGACCGATAGCCGGAGCGTTCGTCCCCGGTCGTCGTCCAGGATGCGGAGGACGACCACGACCGTCGAGCGGGCGTATTTCAGGGCGTTGGCGAGCAGGTTGCTCAAGATCTTGGTGAAGGCCTCGCCGTCGGCATAGAACAAGACGTGCGCGTCGGGACAGTCCGTGCGGATGGCGATCTTTTCGGTCGAGTTGCGGAACCGTGCGACGGTCTCCTCGACCAGCAGGCTGATGTCGGTTTCGCGGCGGCTCAACCGGAATCCCTCGTTGTCCACCTTCCGGAAATCGAGCAGCTGGCGGATGAGTTCGAGCAGCCGGTCGACGTTCCGTTTCATCATGTCGAGGTTGGAAGTTACGTCGCTGTTCCATTTGCCGGTTTCGATGATCCGTTCGAGCGGGGACTTGATCAGCGTGACCGGCGTCTTGATCTCGTGGGCCACCTGGGTGAAGAACGCCATCTTGGTCTGGATCAGCTCCTTTTCCTTCTTTTCGCCCTGCCGCCGGAGGATGACCCGGACTGCGGCGACGATCAGCAGCGCGACCAGCAGGAAATAGACGCCCTTGGCGACGGGGCTGAGGAAGGGGTGGGGCTGTACGCTGATCTCCAGGCTGCGGGTCGCATCGCTCCAGTAGCCGTCGTTGTTGCAGCCCCGCACCCGGAAGACGTAGCGGCCCGCGGGCAGTTTCATAAACGACACGGAGTGCTGGTCGGTGTAGACCCAGTCGCTGTTGAACCCTTCCAGTTTCCACGCATAGCGGTTCTGTCCCGGGGCCACGTAGCTCAGGCACTCGAAATTGATGTCGAAGGAGATCGTTTTGCTGGAAATGCGCAGGTTCCCGTCGGGGAGGGTCTGCCGCTCCGAACCGACCGAGAAACTGTCGGCCCGGTGCATGCGGACCGACGAGATGACGATCTCCGGCCGGACCTTGTTGACCGAGATGTTGAACGGCGAGAAGTAGTTGAAGCCGTTTATTCCCCCGAAGAAGAACGTTCCGTCCCCGGCTTTGTGCGACGACCGGAAATTGAACTGGTTGCTCTGGAGTCCGTCCTCGATCGTGTAGCGCGCGCAGGTGTGCAGCTGGGGGTTGTATTTGAGGATGCCCTGGTTGGAGGAGAGCCACAGGTTGCCCGCGCTGTCGTCCAGCACGCCGTAGTAAATGCCGTTCGGCAGGTTGTCGTCGGCGCCGAAATTCTCGAAACCGTCCGTCGGGGGATCGTAGCGGCAGATCCCGGCGCTTTCGCCACAGAACCAGACCTGCCCTCCGGTGTCGACGTAGACCCGGATGTACCTGTCGTCGGCGGGCGAACGCGGGTCGAGTTCGTCGTGGCGGTAGTTTTTCCAGGCCCCGTCGCCGGGCGAATAGCGGTATATCCCGCTCACCTTGCTGGCGACCCAGATGTTGCCCCCGGTGTCCTCGGCGATGTCGTAGATGAATCTCCCTTCGGTGATCTTCACCCGGGAGAACCGTCCCCGGCGTTTGTCGAAGGTGCACATGCCGGACATCGTTCCGACGTAGAGGGTGCCGTCGCTTGCCCGGAAGATGGCGTAGACGTAGTCGTTGCACAGGGAGGCGGAATCCCCGGGGATGTTCCGGTAGTTGACGACCTTTCCGGTCCGGAGGTTCATCAGGTCAAGCCCCTGCGAGAAGGTTCCGATCAGCAGGTCGTCCCCGTCCATGCAGAGGGCATGCAGGTTGTTGTGGCTGCGGGCGGTGTGGTTGGTGAATTTCCGGTTGCGGACGTCGAAATGGTTCAGGCCTCCGTTTTCGGTCGCGATCCAGAGGTTCCCCCGGCCGTCGTCGCAGAACTGGCTCACGGCGTTGCCGTCGAGCGACTCCGGACGGCCGTCGTCGTAGTACCACAGGATTTCGTCCTGCCGCGGCGAAAGGTAGTTCACGCCGCAGAAATAGGTTCCGATCCAGATGCCGCCCTCGCGGTCCCGGAAACACCGGTAGATGCTTTCTTCGGCGAGGTTGTCTCCGGAGACCGACCAGCGGCCGTTCTTGCGGCTGAAGAAGAAAAGGCCGCTGTCCGAACCGATCATGTAGCGGTTCATGTCCCGCCGGAAAATCGTGTGGATGCGCGCGACGGAGAGTTGCTTTCCCTCGGCGTCGAAGGCGGGGAATTGCGTGAACCGGCCCGTGTAGATGTCGAATTCGCCGAGGTAGCCGTTCTGCATGCCGATCAGCAGTTTGCCGTCTTCGGCCTCGACGATGGCCGTGATCTCGTTGTCGCCCAGCAGGGAACTCTCCGGCTTGGGCTTCGCATTCCGGCCGAAGCGGTCCGTCTTGCGGTGGTAGCGGTACAGTCCGGCGGTCGTCCCGACCCAGATTTCGCCGCCGTTGTCCTCGAAGATGGTCCGGATCCCGCGGCACGTGCCGCCGTCGCTCTCCTCCAGTTCGTAGCGGAAGAGGCGGCCGATGCGTTCGTCCCAGCGGAACAGCCCGTCGTCGGTTCCGATCCACAGGTCGCCCAGCGGGTCGTACAGCAGGCTGATGCAGTTCCGGATGCCCTTTCCCTCGCTGTTCCGGGCGTCGAACCGCGTGAGGCGCTCGTCCCGCGGGTCGAAAAGCATGAGGGCTTCGGTGCACCCCAGCCAGATGCGGATTCCGTCCGAATGGGGGCAGATGACGTCGATGTTGAGGTGCTCGCCGGAGAACGACGAGCCGAAAACGTCGAAGCGGTAGCCGTTGAAGCGGTTGAACCCGTCCTTCGTGGCGAACCACATGTAGCCCCGGCTGTCCTGACAGATGTCCTTCACGCTGTTGTCGGACAGCCCGTTTCTTGTATCGTACCGCCGGTAGGGATTGATCGCCGACCCGGGAAGGGCTGTCGCCAGGAGCAGGACCAGAGCCGCTATGTAGTTTTTCGTCATCGGAAAAGCGTCGGATTGATGGGACAAGATACCGAAAAATATTCGGTTTCGGGAATTCCGGGCCCGTTTCCCGCGTCAGCGTGCGCGCGGGACGTCTGCGGGAAAACCGGCGGTCTCCCCGGTGAGTTCCGCCATCCGGAGCAGCGTGAGAATGGAGGCGTAGGTGCAGTTGACCCAGAAACCCCGTATCCGGTTCTTGGCGCCTTCGCGCACGTCGAGCGACGTGGGGATCAGCCCGTCCAGCGCATTCTGGACCACGGTGAGGTTGTCCGCCAGCGCTTTGGCCTTGGCGAAAGCCAGCCGGTCGCCCGTCGCCTCGCAGAGGTCCAGCAGGGCGTTCGCCACCACGCACGTGCTGTTGTCGACCGGAACCCGGTAGCCGTACTGCTCGTAGACGCAGGGCGTGCAGAGCGTCCGGACGCCGTCGTCGTCGGGCAGCACGTCCCAGCATACGAACTGGTCCTCGCTGAAACGGATCAGATCGACGGCGTCGGCCAGCTCCGCGGCCGTGCGGCCGGGCTTTTTGAGCAGCCACGAGGCGTAGGGCGCCGAGGCGCAGTTGGTGAGGTTCTGGTAGGGCTGCTGCCCGAGAACGGTCATGTCCTCGAACTGTCCGGTCAGGTCGAAACTTTCGAGTGCGTTGCGGCGCATCCACTCCGCCGCCCGGGCGAGGCAGCCGCGGTAGCGGGTGACGCCGTACTGGTTTTCAAGCCGTCCGAAATACTCCATGACCGGCGTGAGCATCGCCTTGCAGCCGTTGACCGGCTCCCCGGTCTCGAAATCGACCTTGATCGGGAACGAGCCGTCGGCGTGTTGCAGCCTGGAGTAGGTCTCCGCGATGGCCAGCGCCCGGTCGTAGCAGATCCGGTCGCCCGTCGCGTCGTAGAGGTCGAGAAAGGCGTTTCCGGCGGCGCAGGCCTCCATGGTCATCGTCTTGCCCCGGTTTTCGGCCCGCGACGAGGAGATCAGGTCGGAGTAGTAGGTCGGCGGGAAGAAGGCCAGCGGGTCGCCTTCGGGACGGCTTCGGTCCATCAGGAACCGGGCCGCGTTCCGGGCGATGGCGAGCGCCTCCTCCCGGTGCGCAGGCAGCAGTTTCGCGACCAGCACCTCCAGCTGGATCGTGGCCCCCACGATTTTGCATGCGTAGGTGTTGTGGCGGTAGGTCATGTCCGGCTCCGCGGCGGTGAGCCAGCGCCGGATCGCCAGGAGTTCGTGGATGTACAGGGCGGCCATGCGCGCCGCCTCGGCGTAAGGCCTCACGTTGCCGTTGTAGGGCGGCCGGAAGGGGAAGTCCCGCAGGAATTCCCGCTCCCCGGCCTTTCCCAGGACCCGTCCCGAAGCGTCCAGCCCCTCCGCCGTGACCCGCACCCGGCCTGCCGGAATGTCGTTCCACACCGGGGCGAGGCTCTGCTGCGGGGAGTCCGCCTCGAAACTCCACGAACGTCCCGTCGGAACGCCCGGCCCGAGGACCCGCCGGGGTTCGGGGTCTTCGGTCGGGGCGTCCTTGCGGTAACGGGGCGACTCGACCATCGAGGTTCCGAGGTGCGAGACGGTGAAACGGTATTTCACGGCGTTTTCCACCGGTTCGAACCCGAAGGCCGGGGCGTAGATGAACTTCGTCGCAAAGGCGTTCCAGAAGGGATTTCGCCCTTCGTATCCGGGCCGGATCGGGTCGAGGTACTCCCGCATGGCGGCCCGGTGCAGCCGTTCGGCCTCGGTGCCGCCGCAGGCGCAGGCCAGCAGGCCCGTCACGGCGGCGATCAGGAGGAGGGTCCGGTGTCGCATCGCCGTCACTTTTTGCCGAGTTCGGTGATCCGGAATTCATAGCTGCCCTTCGCCGGAGCGTCGGGCGGCGAGGCGAGGTTGATCCGCCGCAGGCTCGGACCCCACACGCCGGAGAACCTCCGGTCGGTGAGTTCCATCACGTCGACCGAGGCTTTCAGCGACGCCGGGAAGGTCATCTTCACGACCAGCCCCTCGTCGCAGAGAATCAGCAGTTCCCCGTCGGGCAGCGTCCGCCCTTGGTGCGTTCCGCCCGGCAGGACGACCGATCCCTTGACCAGGAAATGCTCCACGTCCGGCTGCGTCCGCGCGTCGAGCGCGAACGAGTCGGTGATCGTCACCGAGGGTGCGCCCTTCGGGGCGAGACGGTAGGTCCTGACCCACTTTCGGCATCCCGACTCCGGCGGATAGGCGTCGGCCAGATCGAGCGAGAACATCCCCTTGGAGAGGTCGCACGACGTGTTTTTCGACCGGTACTGCGCGCCGGCGGGCTGGGCGGCGCCGTTGATCATCGGCAGGTTGTGCCAGTCGCACTGCATCGACCAGATCTTGTAGCGGTCGTGGTTGAACGTCTGCTTGGTGTAGGTCCCCACGCCGGCGTCCACGAGCACCGGGATGTCCCGGACATAGACGACGCAGCTCCCCACGTCGTTGTGGTTGTGGCTCTCGTTGTTGTAGCCGCCCTTCGCTCCGAGAAACCATCCCGAAGGATTGCGCATGAAGCACATTTCGGTCTCGGGATACCACGTGGCCGGGGGTACGCCGCGCCGCAGGTTGCGGCGCACCTCCGCCGGAGCGGTTTCGGCCGCAAGGCGGTTCAGCGAATCCGCGGCCTCGCGGATCAGCGGGTTGAACCGCACCGTTTCGAGCGCCCGGTAGGCGTCGTTGCCCGTGATGACGGGGTTTCGGAATTTTCCGCTCGCGGGGTCGGCCAGGCAGTAGAGCGCGAAATCGGTCATCTCCCTGCTGCCCACCGCATGGCCGTAATTCCAGATCAGTTCGCTGGGGTTGTTCAGCCTGGCTCCGGCGTCGGCGAAGTTGACGACGTAGCCGTTGCCGATGTAGGAGCGGGAGACGAACTCGCCCATTTTCCGGATGCGTTCGTTGCCGAACAGCGAGAATGCGCCGTCCGAGGCGTCGTACAGGATCTGGAGGTAGTCGTAGACCTTCCCGGCCGCCGCGCCCCAGTAGGCGGGGCCTTCCTCGCAGGCCCCGTCCTTCTGGATGTAGTTGAGGAACAGGTCCATGGATTGGACCGACTGGGCCATGGCCCGGTCGAGCCGCTCCTGGTCCTTCTCCATCAGCAGGAAGCATAGGATCACGTCCGAATTGCACCACGGGGTCCAGTTGTTGAGCATTGATCCCCTGGACGCCAGTCCCAGCCACCAGTTGGCGCGCCGTTGTCCGGGATCGAGGTACGGGTCGAGGATGTTTCGCCGGACGGCGTTCTCCGTGGCGACCGAGATGGAGGGGTCGAGTTTGTCGAATTCCCGGTGGAAGAAGTGATAGGCGATGGAGACGATGGAGCCGTAACGCCCCGATGCGAGGTCGATGAGCTGTTCGCGGGCGTCGGGAAGCGACCGCTTGCTTCGCTGCCGCCCCTGGTGCGCCGAGAGCACCCACGAAGGCTGCTGCGCGGCCAGCCAGACGCCGTTGGCGAGCTGGTCGATGAACCGTCCCTTCCCTTCGGCCAGTTCGGCCAGGATCAGGGCGATCATCGCGCCGCGGTTGGCCCCTTCGGGCCTCTCCATGGCCTGCCGGTCGCCCGTCCGCTCGAAGGCGAGGTAGGCGCTGGCGGGGATGTGCTGCCATTGGTAGTCGAGCAGCTGCTCGCCCCGCCGGATGACTTTCCCGGCGTCGGGACCGAAGAGCGCGGCCCAGCCCGCACGGTCTTCGTAGGCGGGGAACGGGAACCATGCTTTCCCCGCTGCGAAGGATTCGGCGACGCCCGGTTTCGAATATTCGGCCTGCAACAGGTTCAGACCGTCGTTGCCGGCGGCGGCCCGGATCAGGGCCGCGACCGACAGGAGGATCGACAGAAGGGTTGTTTTCATCGTTTTCGGTTTATTCGTTCGGGGAGAGGGTCACGGTGAAGGTGTCCGTCTGGCCGGAGGTCACCTTGGTCTCGAAGCCGGCTTCGTAGTAGCCCGCGTTGCTCGCGTCGTACGATTCGCCGACGGTGGACCAGGTCTTGAGGGTGACCTTGGCGTTGTTCTGGCTGGTCACCTTGAGGTAGAGTTTTTTCGACGCGCCCTGCAATACGATCCGGTTGCCCTCGACGGTCGGTATGGCTCGCGTGACCATCGTCCACCGTACGTCGGCCGCCTTGTTGTATTTGGCCTTGACGATGTCCTTCACCACGAGGTCCGTGTCGTTTTCGAGCGTTACGGTCCGCGTGGCGCTTTCGCATTCGGACGAAAGGATGTCCGTCATGTCGATCGTGGCGCCCTTCGAGGCGGAGGTGTTGATGACGCTCGAGATCTTGGCCCGGCCTCCGGCGCGGTGGAGAGCGTCGTTGACGGTGATGGTGCTGTGGTTGTAGTTGTTGTAGCGGAAGACGGCCCAGCGGAAGGCTCCCTGGTCGTAGCTTCCGAAACCTCCGGTGTAGCCCGGCAGATTGATGTTTTCGACCGTGCCGTAGCTCTGGAGGCCCAGATCGGCGGACCAGCGCGTGCCCCAGGCGTCGTAGACGAACGACCCGACGTCCATGTGGCCGTGGCTGTAATTCGCCCGCCCGGCCTTGATGCCGAGGAACTTGTCGGTGTCGGTGAAGGTCCAGTCGCCGTGGACCAGCACCACGGGGTTGATGCCCTTGCCGCTCCACACCTTCTCCTCCGGGGGCGCAATGCTGTTCAGGTCGAACTTGCTCGCATAGACGATCGCCATGGGGAAGTACTTGGGCGAGTCGTAGGAGGTGTAGCGGCCGTCGTTGAGTTTCATCAGCTCGCCGTACAGCAGCGACTGGTCGTTGAACTTGTGGGCGAGATACCACAGCGGCGGGAAGGCGATGCTCGAAGGCGCGCAGTCGCAGTAGTTGAACGCCATTTTGTTCATACCCTCCATGAAGAGAATCCATTTGCCGGTCTTTTTGAAACCGTCGACGGCCGAAAGGCCGTTGTCGGTCCCCGTGCACGACTCCATCGCCGCGAGCATGATGCATTCGAAGGCCGTTCCGTAACCCCAGTAGCCGTAGCCTTCGGGGTAGTTGCCGTCGGGGTTGTACATCTCGGGCATGACCGAGGCGTTGCTTTCGATCGCCTTGTCGATGATGCTCCGCGCGTCGTCCTGACAGGTCTCGTAGACGGCCAGCGCCGCCACCACCAGTCCGCCGTTGCAGACCTGGTTCCAGTTGGTCGCCGAGGTGTAGAAGTTGAGGTTCCACTTGCCGTTGAGCGCGCAGTAGAACGCGTAGTCCCGAATGGCCTTCTCGGCGCTCTTCTTCGTCGCGTCGCTCAACCGGCCGTAGAGCCAGTCGTAGCCGATGCCCACGCCGTGGGCCATCTCGGCTCCGTCGAGGAAGTGGGTCGCGGAGTTCCAGTCCTTGAAGGCGCAGACCGTCTGCATGTCCTTCTCCGCCTTTTCGAGGTATTTGTCCTCCCCGGTCAGACGGTAGGCGTAGGAGCAGGAGATGATCCGGTTGGCCGCCTCGGTCGAGACCGACAGCAGCCGCTTGCCGGTGACTTCGTAAACCAGATCCTTGGCCGTGAGCGCCTTGTCGGCGTAGGCCATGATGCACTCGTGGAGTTTCTTCAGGTTGGCGTCGGACCCGGCGGCCAGTTTCGCCTTGATGGCCGCCACGTCTTCCTCGGACATGATGATCCGCGGGTGGTTGGCCGCCGTGAGTTTCGAATAGTCGCCCGGACCGGACGGCTGCTCTCCGCCGCCGCCGTTTCCGCCGTTCCCGGACCCGCTTCCGGGTTTGTAGATCATTCTGTCGTCGGCGCATCCGGAGAGGACGCATGCCGCCGCGACGAACCAAAGCAGTTTTTTCAATATCTTCATGGCTGTAAAGTTTTTTGTTCGCAAACCGGGGAGTGTCCGGCCCGACGGCCGGGCGCTCCTCCGGCTGTATCGTGCTGGCAACTATCTTCTGGTAATCTTGCGCTGCATGATGTTCCGCGATTCCAATTCCTCTTTCAGAACAAAGCCAGGATGAACCGCTATCGAGGGCATTGATTCTTTTTTCAGAGCAAACATAGTCGATTATTTATAGTGGTTCCGTTCATTGTGTTGCGATATTTTCGCGTTGATCTTTATCCGCGGCGGGATTGGCCCGTGTCGAAAGGTTCCTTGTCGTAAGGCTATAGCTCAATAATCATTCAAGCGGCGTAATGTTCTGCTGTAAACTGAAAACCTCTTTCTGGCGTTCGATCTCTTTGCGCAGTTCCTCCTCACTCGGCAGATAGGTAAGATATTTCGCCGTGAACAACTGCGGATTCTCATGCAAGACCGAGTACCGGGCAATATCGCGGCTTGTTTCCGAACAAAGAATCAGCCCGATAGTCGGATTATCTCCGTCCGTGCGTTTCATTTCATCGTACATGCGGACGTACATATCCATTTGGCCGACATCCTGATGCGAAATCTGGGTAGTTTTCAGGTCGATGAGCAGGAAGCATTTGAGAATGAAATTGTAGAATACAAGGTCGATGTAATAATCACCCGCATCGGTTGAGATATGCTGTTGCCGGGCAACGAAAGCGTAACCTTTACCCATTTCCATGATGAATTTCTGCAAATGCGTGAGGATGGCACTTTCAAGTTTGGATTCGGTGAAGTCCATATTGGATGCCAGGCCCAGAAATTCCGCCACCATTGGATTCTTGATAAACTCCAACTTGTCCCGCTCATATGCCGCTGTCAGGGATTTCATTTCCGATACGACCTTTTCCTTCGCCGGAGATTGCAACAGCCGATGATAGTACTGCGACGATATATTCCGGTCAAGTGTGCGAACGCTCCACATTTCCTGTGCAGCTTCATTCAAATACCAGATGCGGGCCGCATCGTCCGTAACCCGCAATAAGGTTCGAATATGCGACCATGTAAGATTTGGTACACGCGTGTGCCAAATCTCAACATGCGGAAAGGATAGATAGAATTGCCTGTAATTTCGCAAATTGCGAGCCGAGAAGCCTTTACCGAATGCCGCGGACAATTCGCCGGAGAGTACTTTCAGCAACTGCGTCCCGTATTCTGCACGGCTTTTGCCCTGCTGCTCCTGCTCGACGATCCGCTTGCCGATATTCCAATAAGTTTCCAGCATCACGGCGTTGATGGCGGCATAGGTATTCAGACGGGCATCCTCTATCAGACGTTTGATGTCGTCGATAAAAGTGCGTTCTAAAACGGGTACGTCCATATTGTGCTTGATAAAGTTTGGTAAACGATTAAGCAAATGTAGCAAATAATCTCCGAATTAAACTACACCCGTTGGTTGAATTAAAATAAAGCATCTTTAACAAGACCAATTTTACGATGGTTACAGAAGTTGATGTATTGCAGCACGGTCATAGCAGCGATTT
>NZ_MNQF01000031.1:0-17605 GCF_001915285.1 Alistipes sp. 56_sp_Nov_56_25 | reverse complement strand
CATTTCAAATAACCTACTGTAAGATACGAAAAATTTCCTGACCGGGCAAATTTCGGGACAACCTTTACCAATGTCAAGTCCCGGAGTGATTTGCTCCGGGACCTGATAAAGAGTTTGCTTTTTCGGACCAGTCCTCCGACAGATTTTCCGTAATCCGGATACACAAGTAGGCACGATCATCGAATGATACGTTGCCCGGTCTAATACATTTTGTCGATTTGTATATGCGGAAACATACTAAGATTTCCTTTGAAATTATGTAACAGACTAAGAAATAACAGTTCTGTTTCCCATGTATTCCTATTTTACACTCCTTTGTCGCATAAAATCCAAGAACAAAACCCTCTCAGACCGAGAGGGTTTTGTATTCATTAGGCGTATAACCGACCACCTTTTTGAACAGCCGGCTCAGATGGTGCGGATATTTGAAGCCCAGTTCGTAGGCGATTTCGCTGACCGATTTGCGGCCTTCGATCAAGAGTTCCTTGGCACGGTCGATGGTGGTCAGCTGGATGTACTCCTGCGCCGATTTCCCGGTCTCCTTCTTGATCAGATCGCCGAAATAGTTGGCCGACAGGTGCAGCCGATCGGCGCACCACGCCACCGAAGGCAGACCCAGCGACTGAGGCTTGTCCGACGTGAAATAGTCCCGCAGCAACTCTTCGAAACGGGTCAGCAGGTCCTTATTCACGTTTTCGCGCGTAACGAACTGTCGGTCGTAAAAACGGACGCAATGGTTGAGCAGCACCTCGATATTGGCCGCGATGATCTGTTTCGAGTGCTTGTCGATGGCGTGCTGCAACTCTTCCCGGATTTCGCGGAAGCAGTTGATGATGATCTGCTGCTCGCGTTCGGACATGTGCAGCGCTTCGTTCGACGAATAGGAAAAGAACGAGTAGTCGGCCATGCGCCGGGCGAGCGATGTTCCGCGCAGCAGATCGGGATGGAACATCAGACACCAGCCCTTATAGCCGTACGAGACTTTGCCGTCGTCGATGCCGGAGACTTGTCCCGGCGCGATGAAGACCAGCGTTCCTTCCCGGTAATCGTATTGGTTGCGCCCGTAAAGCAACGGCCCGCAGTTGATGTGTTTGAGGTAAATGCAGTAGAACCCGAAGTTTTTGAGACAGTGGCGCACGGATTCCAGTTCCGAAAAATCGACGACGCTTACCAGCGGATGCAGGGTTTCCACGCCCAGCAGTTCGTTGTAGTCCTGTACCGAATCCAAATTTTACGATCGTTCCCATATTCACTCGTTTTTCTACGGCAAAGGTAACCGATTTTCAGATACGCACAACCCTGTTCCGGCGGAATCCGTAATATCTATTCAGAAATTTCATGTGTATTATAATTGATATTCCTGCTCGTCTATACGATTCCTAAATTAATAAAAGCCGCGTATCACTTACACGATACGCGGCTCCACTAATTGCGATTAGGTACAATTTATAACCTTTCGGCAGATCTTCAGGATATATTGATAAACAGAAAGCCATCAACCATTCTCGACAAGTTAATATCCGTTGCCGAAGAGTAAGAACGTCGCAACTACTTCCCGAGCATCTTCTTCACTTCGGCGGCGACGGTAGCCCCGTTGTAGCCGAACTTCTCGTCGAGCACCGTGTAGGGCGCCGAGTAACCGAAATGATCCAGACCGTGAATCGTTCCCTTCTCGCCCACAAGGCCCAACAGGTTGATCGGCAGCCCCGAGGTCATGCCGTAGCGCGCAACGCCTACGGGCAACACGCTCTCCTGGTACGATTTGGGCTGGTCGCGGAACAGTCCCTCGCTCGGAACGCTCACCACGCGGACCGGAATACCCTCCGCAGCCAGCAGCTCGGCGCCTTCGACCAGCGTCGAGACCTCCGAACCCGTGGCGACCAGCACCACGGCGGGTTTGGCGGCGTCCATCACCACATAACCGCCCTTGGCGACCTGTGCGGCCTCCTCGCGGCGGCTGTCGCCCAACGTCGGCAGGTTCTTGATGTTCTGACGCGAGAGGACCAGCGCCACGGGGCGGTGCTCCTCGACGGCCAGTTTCCACGCCATGACGGTCTCTTCGCCGTCGGCCGGACGCAGCACGACCATCGAACGCTCGCCGTGGTGGTTTTTCAAATGCTCCATCAGGCGGATCTGCGCCTCATGCTCCACGGGCTGATGCGTAGGACCGTCCTCGCCCACGCGGAACGAGTCGTGCGTCCAGACATAGATCACGTGCAGACGCATCAGCGCCGAGAGGCGCACGGCCGGCTTCATGTAGTCCGAGAAGACGAAGAACGTGCCGCAGACGGGGATCACGCCGCCGTGCAGCGCCATGCCGTTCATCACGCAGGCCATCGTCAGCTCCGAGACGCCCGCCTGGAAGAATTTACCGGAGAAATCGCCCTTCGTGAACGCCTTGGTCTTCTTCAGAAATCCGTCGGTCTTGTCCGAGTTCGACAGGTCGGCCGAAGCGACGATCATGTTGTCGATCTTCTCGGCATAGACGCCCAGCACCGCAGCCGAAGCGGCGCGCGTGGCCACCCCGGCCTTCACCTCGACGGACTTATAGTCGATCTCGGGGAGTTTGCCCGAAAGGAAATCGTCGAGCTTGCGCGCCAGGTCCTTGTGCTCGGTCCGCCACGACTTCTCGACGGCGGCCTGCTTGGCGGCCCACTCCTTCAATGCCTCGCGGCGCTCGGCGAAGACCTCGCGGCTCTCCTCGAAGATGGCGAACGGATTCTCCGGATCGCCGCCCAGATTCTTCACCGTAGCGGCGAAATCGGCTCCGGCGGCCGTCAGCGGCTGGCCGTGGGTCGAAACCTTGTGCTCGAAACTCTCCCCGGCGGGACCTTTGGCACCCTTGCCCATGACCGTACGGCCGATGATGAGCGTCGGACGCTCCGTTTCGCTCTCGGCGGCGACGAGCGCCTCGCGGATCTCGTTGATGTTGTGTCCGTCGATCGACAGCACGTTCCAACCCCATGCCTCGTATTTCATGGCCACGTTCTCGGTCATCACCTCATCGACCTTCGTCGAGAGCTGGATGTTGTTCGAGTCGTAGTACATCACGAAGTTCGACAGGCCCAGATGGCCGGCGATGCGGCCCACGCCCTGCGAAATCTCCTCCTCGACGGCGCCGTCCGAGATATAGGCATAGGTCTTGTGCGCCATCCACTCGCCGAAGCGCGCGGCCATGAAACGCTCCGCGATGGCGGCGCCCAAAGCCATGGCGTGCCCCTGCCCCAGCGGGCCCGAGGTGTTCTCCACGCCGCGCAGCACGTCCACCTCGGGGTGGCCCGGCGTCACGCTGCCCCACTGGCGCAGCGACTGCAAATCCTCGGTCGAATAATGTCCCGCCAGCGCCAGCGTCGAATAGAGCATCGGCGACATGTGGCCCGGATCGAGGAAGAAGCGGTCACGGTAGGGATAAGTCATATTGTCGGGATCGTAGCGCAGGAATTCCGCGAAGAGCACCGTGATGAAATCGGCACCGCCCATAGCGCCGCCGGGGTGGCCCGACTTCGCCTTTTCGACCATTGCTGCCGACAGGATGCGGATGTTGTCGGCTACGCGCGTCAGTTTCGAGTTCGTTGTTGACATATTGAAAAGTCGTTAGTCCCCGGAACCTGCATCAGCGCATGTCGAAATCGATGATGATCGGGCGGTGATCCGAAGGATGCCAGAAATTGCGCAACTCCTGCGGATCGCGGACCGGCGTAGTGTACTCGTCGCTTACGATCCGTGCACTGACGATCCGATCGTAAAGCGGACGAGTGCAGTAAACATAATCTATCCGGGAACGTCGGCCGGTCGTCGTCTGGAATTCGCCGGGATATTTCGCTGCGATCACATCCACATACGGCGTGTACTGACGTATATAATCATGGACCAGAAAGGCGGTCGTATCCTCCGGAAATCCGTACTCGTAATTATCGACGCGCGATTTGGAGTTGAAGTCGCCCATCATCATCCACAGTTGTTTTTCCGCACCGGGAACCGATCCGATCGTATGGCTGCACACGTATTCGATCTCCGTCCGGCGGAACTTGTCGCCCTCACGAACCGCGGCGCTGGCCTTGCGTTCCTGCTTGTCGGTCAGACCGAACCCGTAGACCTGCGGCCACGTATGCAGCGAGACGATATTGAGCGTATGACCGTTTTTCCGGATCTGCGCCCATCCCGCACCGTGGGAGACAATGCTGTCGGGAACAGCCCCGATCAGACGGGCCACGTTCTCGATCGGGTATTTCGACGTAATGACCTGCGGGAAATTGTCGCGGTGTCCGCCCTTATACCAGTATTCATGTCCGTAGCGCCGGGCCAGTTCGCCCCAATGTTCCGGCAGATAGGCTTCTTCGGGCTTTACCTTCTCGTCCGAGGCTGTTCTGTAGTTGCTTACGGCTTCGCACCACACGCAGACGTCGGGATTCTGGGCGCTCACCCAATCGACGAAACGCGTATAGTTGTCGCCCTGCCCCGACCACATGCCGTTCTGGATGTTCCAGTAGAGCAGACGCAGATTCGTTTCATCCGCTTGCCGCTGCGCACATCCCGGCAGCAGGGTCAGGACGAACAGACCGACGGTCGCGGCCGCTTTGATTGCTGTTTTCATTGCTGTAGCCGCTTCGTTCAGTTTGCCGTATGATCGAATGTAAACGCCTCCCACGGAAGTTCGGCATCCTTTTCGTTGTCGAGAACGTCATTGGCATGCACCAGCATCGGGAAGTCCTGCAGGGATACCTGCCCCAGTTCCGCTTTGCGGTAAATCGCCTTTGCGACCCGGCGCGCCACGACCAGCGATTCGAGTGTCACACCGGCCAGAATGTCCATCGCTTCGGCGTAACTCTTCCCCTCACCGAGCAGAATGCCGATTTTGCGGGTCCGACCGCCGTAAACCGTCACATACAGATCTCCGATGCCGATATTCTCGCAGTCTTCGGTCGCTTGCTGTATTTTAAGCAAACGGCGCATCTCCTTGACCGCTTGATAGAACGCTCCGGCCTGCGAGTTATAGTGTAACCCGGCATCCGCGCCATGATGGCGATTGACCAAACCAATGGTCATGGCTACGGCCAGCGCATACGCGTTTTTCAACGCCACGGCGCTCTCAAGACCGATCACGTCATGGGTCAGCGAAATGTGATAGTAGGAGGTCGAAAGCGTCTCTTTGAAGAGCCGGAGGGCCGCGGTGTCCTTGCCGCAGAAAGCCACCTCGGTCTGGTCGTGGAATACCAGTTCATAAGAGGTGCAGGGGCCGCCGACCGCACAGACCTCCCGGTCGATACCTCTTTTCTTCAACTCCGACTGCCAATAATCGGGATAGGAAATCAACGTTCCGTCTTCGAGATTGATAAGTCCCTTGGTGACCGACAGCACCGGCAGCCGGGGATCGAGATTTACCAGTATCTCATTCAGGAACCAATCCACGCCGAATGACGAAACCCCTCCGATGACGAAATCGGCTCCGGAGACAGCCTCCTTGTATTCCTCGATCTGATAATATTTTACTCCGGCGGGGAATGCTCTGTCGAATTTGGGATGTTTGTTGCTGCGGCGGCATTCGTCGATAATGTCGCGGTCGAGGTGCGTGCCTACCAGACGCACTTCGTGACCGTTTTCGGCGGCAGGGAATGCCAGTGCGGAGCCCATCATGCCGGAGCCGATGATTGTGATTACTTTTTTCATGATAAATTGAAGTTATGGATTGTGTGTTTTATCTGATCAGGTTGCAGGCGCCGTTGCGGGCGGTTTCCGCTGTCCGGAGCGCATCGAGATACGTCTTGGTCCTATCGGGGAAATTACTCGAAATGAAATCCACCTTATGTTTGACGGCCCAGTCCACGATCTCCGGATTGTCTACGATCCAGAGTGTCGATTCCACGCCGATCTCGTTCATGCGGTCGATCAGTTCGGGCCGGTTCATAAACACATATATGCTGTAAGAGAGTTGGAATCCCTCCTTTTTCGCAACATCGGCATCGATGGGCGTCCAAAGCGAATTGGAAATATACAGCGTCTTGTTCTTCGGGGCCAGGCGTCGGAATTCCCTGCAGGCATGCTCGCTGAAAGAGGTGAATTCCATTTGGTCCAGCATATTCAGCTTCTTGCAGAGCATCACGATTTCCTCGACGATTCGGGTTTCGATCTCGGGCGTTTTGTGTTTCTTCAATTCCAGAATCAACTTCGTTTCGGGAACCTTCCGGCCCTGGTTCAGAAATTCGCGGAGCGTAGGTATCCGGTTGCCGCCCGGCAGTACGAACCTGCTGATTTCCGCATACGTGTTCTTCTGGGCGTCGAGCCGGTCGCCGATTTTCGGGCCGTGGACGACGATCAGCTCGCCGTCGGCTGTTCGGTTGACGTCGAATTCCACACCGTAGACACCTAACTGCTGTGCATTGATCAGACTCGATATCGTATTTTCATCCGATCCCGGCGTCGTGTAAAAGCCGCGGTGCGCGACCAGACGGGGTTGTGCGGAAACGAATGCCGCACCGACGAGCGCAAGGCCCGCCAACAATAGTTTTTTCATTTTCCGAATAATTTGGAGTTCGTATTTTTTCGTGTTATTTTTCGTCGTTGTAACCGTTGTTCGTCAGGGTCAACGTCACTTTGGTTCCGTATCCGGCGAACATCCAATCCGCGAGGTTGTCGGCCGAGATGACGATCTCCGTACCTTGTTTGTCCGTCACGGTTCCGGCAATCTTGCAGTCGCTGACGGTGAAGCCCGCTTTATTGGGACGCCCGGCGAGCATGCCTACCGATTTGCCGCCCTTGGGACAGCCGACATAGGCCGAAGCTGTCGTCCGGCAGTCATTCACAATGCTCGCAGCACCTCCGTTATTGCCGAATATGCCGCCGAAGTAGTTGTTGGCACCGGCTTGCGCAGCCGAAATCCGTCCGCTGAAAGTGCATCCTTCGACCAGTCCGACACAATCCTTGTCGGCCATGGCCACAATACCGCCTATCACGACATCGCGTGTGGTGGCGTCCGTACTTTCGATCGTTCCGGAGAACGAACATCCGCTGATTCGGTAAGCGCCCTGCACATGGGCTACGATGCCCGACGCGCGCACTTTCGACGGCCCGGCAATGCCGATCGTGCCCGTACTGGAGCATTCTTCGACGATGAGCCGGTAGTTCGACGTTTCGCCAGGAACGAGTTGCTTGCTGACCGTCTTGCCCGCAATGCCGCCCATGAAGTTCCATCCCGAATTACTGCCGGCATTGCTGAAGTCGGCAGTATTGTGGCAACCGGCAATCGTGTACAGCCCGTCGTCTTCCTGAACGGCTCCGACAAAGCCTCCGATCATATAAAGAGCAGGCGATGAAAACGAGATATTTCCGGAGTTCCGGCAGTTGCGAAGCGTCACGCCGTTGAAAGCCTTCCCGACGAATCCACTAAGGATCATGGTGCGCGACGTGGCATCGGCAGCGTCGGCAACGACGATTTCGGCCTGGTTCGTACAATTTTCGATCGTCGCATTGTCGGTTTCGGCCGCGAATGCTCCCAGATGGACCTCGCTGTCATCACTGCGTACCGATTCGAAGCGTCCGGCGACGGTCAGATTCCGGACCGTGCCGCTGAGACGTCTGAACAGACCGACCTGCTGCGCGTCGCCGCGATAATCGATCGTGAGCGTCCTGCCGTTTCCGTTGAACGTGCCCGAAAAATTCGGCAAAGGTGCAAGCCCGTCCAGCGTCAGATCGCAATGGAGCACCACCTCGCCGTTACCGTCGAGAAAACGGCGCCCCGACGGATCGGTGGCGAGCGATTCTGCGAAAGCCTCGAAATCCGTCTCGCTGCGAATACCGTCGTAGACCTTGTAAGCCTGGTCGATCTTTTCGATCAGCCACTTGGGATAGTTCGAACACAACGTGCGAAAACGCTTGTAATTCGCAATGTAATAATTTACGGCAGCGGTCGAATAAACAGCATTGCCGTCGCCCGCGCGCTGATCGACGTTGTAAACAGACAAAGCCACACCCGCTTTTTCGTACTCCTCGAGCGACCGGGAGCCCGTTCCGCCCGCAGCCGCCTCCATTCCGCTCGTTGCCGAAAGGTTGGCCCATCCGAAGCCGAGCGTGCCGTATTCTTTTCCGGAACGCGACGAGTTCATGCCGATAGGCACATCGGCGATCACGGCGAAATTGTGCGCAGCCTTCATTGCATCGAGGTTGAATCCCGTGCAGATCAGTTCGACGAAATGCTTCGCTTTCATCTCGGTCACGATCTCGCATGCACGGCGTGCCGCATTGACCACATATTCGGGCTGGGCATAGGGCTTGTCCACACGCTTGACGTCGAGCACCAGACGTGTACAGTTGCCCTCGACCATCACCCGGCGGATAAACTCTTCGAGCGTAGGCAACTCCTCGCCGTTCGACAGCCGTCCTGCGGCGCGCAACTCTGCCACGGTAGCCGTCCACGGTTGCAGGTTATTGACCTTGCAGTCGCCATCGGCATGCGCCACGATGATGTCGTCATCCTTGGTCCAGTAAATGTCGCACTCCATGCCGTAGCATCCCAGACTCATGGCGTACTCCAATGCCGCCATCGAGTTGTCCGGCGCACCGCATTCGGAGGCGCCTCCGCGGTGTGCGACGATGGTATTGGAGCACGCCGCCGGCTTCATGAATCCGTCATCGACCGGAATACTCGGATCGGGAATCCTGCTCCAATCGGGCTGATCGGGCCATTCGTCTTTCGTACAACCGGCGAAAGCGACGGCCAATGTCAACAGGCATATGATTTTTCGTATCATGATTCTTTTTTTGATTTGTTCCTTATTTATAATTCTTCACGCAGCGTATCGCAGCACCCGAACCGTTGCCCAGATCGAATCCGTCATTCAGCGTCATGTCGGTTTTGGTGTGCCCGCTAATGTATATGCGCCAGAACGAAGTTTTCTTGGAGGTATACTGCCCCAGAAGCGGAATCCACGCATAGAATCGGGGATCGCTGGAGGTAGCGCCGTAATTATATCCGGTATCGTAGAGGCGCCATCCCTGAATGAACATGTTGAATCCAAAATCTGGCGCCAGCGGCGATATGGGCGATCCGGAGGAATAGGTATTCCATGAAGCGTCGAACAGAATCGTCGACAGATTGGCGATCGAACCTCCGCCGATGGCCTTATAGCTGGCCGACGACTCGGCAATTTCGTACCGCGAACCTTTCGAAGCCTGCGCTGCGGCCCAGATCAGGTCTCGCCAGTCCTGAAGGTTGGCGATATGCCAGCCATAGGGACAAATTCCCTGTATCTGCATCTTCAACACGGGATGATCGGCCTCGGCTTTCGCATCGTCATCAGCTGCCGCAAGCGTTGCCATGAGGATGTTTTCGATCGTAACGGAGGTTCCGGTAGCATCGACCAGCACGGCTCCCGGCTCGCCGTAAGGCGAAACGATCTGATAGGCATTGTTCAATGCTCCGTTGGGCAGCCCCGTAACAGCCTCGAAAGAGGAGTACAGCCGGCCATATTTGGAAGCCAGCGGGGTTCCGTCGTCCGCCCGAAGCTCTTCGATGCTGCCGCCGTTTTCGGCCGTATCGTAAGCCGGATTGCGAACGTCGTAGGGCTGGGTCGTATCGCTGGGTTTGCCGTATCCTCCGGTCTTCGTGCCGCCGACGAGTCCCGATCCGAGTTTGATGGCCCCGATGCCGGGCCCGCCGTTCCAATGCAGGCTGACGGTCATCCATGTCTTGACTCCGCCGGCCGCCGTCGGGTAATCCTTCGTAGGATAGTTCGCAAGTTCTTCGTCGGGCATGCAATTGGGCGTGTTGTTCTGACGCACCCAGTTCCACGTACCCGCAGCGAAATCCACCGTCAGCGTACGATAGCCGTTCGCCTCGATTTTCAGATCCGAGGCCGTGACATTCCCGTCCCAATTTTTCAGTTCGCCGTCGGCACCGAGATACCAACCCGGATCGCCGGCCCGTGAATCCTTGTTGATGCAGACCAGATTGTCCTCCGTGGCGAAGAAGAATCCACTGGCAGAATAGGAATTGTCCGACTCCCGTTTCATCTGCAACGCCGTGGCGGCCTCTTCACCGAGTGCCGAGCCGTAAACATAATAGTATTCCGCCTTTTTAAGCTGTACGACGGGGATATTCACCGATGCTTTGCTCGTCTGGTCGTCGCCCACGGTGATCGTCAGCGTCGCCCGGCGATCCCGTTCCATGTCGTCCCACGGCTCGGCGGTCAGCATCAGCAAACCTTCGCCGCGATGCTCGGCGGTCAGCCATCCCTCGGAACCGCCCTCCTCGTAAGCGATCGAATAGGCATATTTGTCGCCCATATTCGTGGTATAGGCCAGATCGACAGGATCGCCCTGAAAAGAGATCTCTACCGATTCGAGCGCCGGAACCACCTCGGCATCGGCCAGTTCACCGTACTGGAGCAACTCGTAATCCTGCACCGTGCCGTCCTCGGCCGTAATGCGCACCGTACACCGGCGTCCGTATCCAGTATTGGGCAATGCCGTCAATTCGAAGCCGGATTGCGTCACGGCGACGGTATTCGGTCCGGTGACCTCCGTATACTGCGAAACGACGGGTACCCGCTGAATCATCGCCCACGGCCCGGTCTCATCGACTGCCGGCGTCCAGTCTACGAGTTCCGCCTCCCACTTCATGTGAGATACGCGGGTCCCGACTTTGACCAGCACCACCGACGTGATGTTGCTGTTCCCCGACACGGACGCAGTCCCGTCCGCCTCGAACGCTTCGATCTCAGGACTGATGCGAATCCGTGTCGTCCGGTCTTCCAGATCCGTATGGTCCTCGTAGCAGGCTGTCAGAAGCAGCGCCGCCGCAGTCGCCAGCCCCCTCCCGATATATTTCTTGAAATTCTGTCTCATGTTCCGTAATTTTAGGTTTTCGATCAATACCATCCCTCCGTTTGGGCGAGGTTCGAATTCTTGTCGCGGGCGCTCTTGCTGATGGGCCACAGCAGAATGTTGACAGCATCCTTGCGCGCCTTCAGATCTGCATTGTACTCCCATATC
The DNA here is from genome assembly GCF_001915285.1 of Alistipes sp. 56_sp_Nov_56_25. Lineage (NCBI taxonomy): Bacteria > Pseudomonadati > Bacteroidota > Bacteroidia > Bacteroidales > Rikenellaceae > Alistipes > Alistipes sp. 56_sp_Nov_56_25. The sequence continues at coordinate 6,619 of NZ_MNQF01000031.1, read as the reverse complement.
CGGTCGAGGCGGATCAAGGCCCACCAGACGACGCCTTCGCAAGGAAACTCCAGCAAGTATTCGTTGCATAATGCTTTCAGGACATCGCTTTGCGTGGCGGAAGTATAGAAATTCTCCTTTCCGTACGCCCGTTTGGCAATGATGTTCAGCGAGGCCAGTGCCCCCGTATAGTCCCTGCGGTAATATTTCAGCTCGGCATCCAGCATTACGGCAAGGGCATAACGATAGTAGAGGATGTCGCAGTCCCGGATCATCGGACTGCTGTCCGCGTTGCCGATGAACTTGTTCGGCCACGTGACCACCGCCTTGTTTCCTCTTCCGTAGGGTCCCTCGCCAAGATTGGTCTTCACGCGCATGTCGTTGTTTTCCGTCTGACTTTTGTGCAGCAGTTCGAGGTATTCATCGCCATAGTCCAGATATTGCACGGTCGTATTCGTCGGTACGGTCACTGGGGCATTGGGATCGATAGCACCGTCGGAAAAGGCGAAATAGGTCGAAAATCCCCCGGTCTTGTTTTCATCGCGGCTGTTGTAGAGCGCGAATACGACTTCGTTCGAATTCTTGTTGTTCGAACCGTATCCGTCGAATATCTTGGCATAATCGGTCAGCAGTCGGTTGTCGCCGGCCTTGATTCCGATGGCTGCAAGCGCCTCCCCGGCCATCGTCAGGTAGTTGTCGCCGCCGTTCTGCACCGCATACATCCACAGCGCGTATTCGGCCTTGAGCATGTTGACGGCATCCGCGGTAGCCAGGTATTTATCCGTTCCGAGACTGCCTGCATTTTTGACAGCCAGATCGATGTCGGTCCCGATCTGGGCGTATACCGAGGCTTTGGGCGCACGGCTCGGATAGGCTTCGGGCTGTGCGACCGACTCGATGGGATTCAGGTTCAAAGGAACGTCGCCCCATAACCGCACGGCCCAGAAATAGAGATAGGCACGGGCGAACGCCGCCTGTCCGATCGCCCAGCTTCGTTTCGTATCGGTCATGGCGACCGCAGGCGCGTATTTGAGTACGGCATTGGCCTGATCGATCGCCGTATAAAGTTTCGACCAGCTGACGGCGTCCGTCGTGGAGGACATGGTATTCTGCACTACGCTCCGCAGGTCCGCGAGCCAGATCATCTCCGTGCGGCTGTTCCGCCACATGTATTCGCCCACGCGCAGCTCTCCCCAAGTCAGAACGTTGACCTGATCCTGGACAAAGTTGTCCCGCATGGCGGAGTAGATGCCGTAAGTGGAATTCTCGACCTGAATGGACGTTTTCCACATATTGCTCACGGAGAGTTTGTTGTCCTGCATGATGTCCAGGTCGCCGTGGCAGGAGACAACTCCCGCGGCAATCCATACGAGCAGGACCGATCTTATGTTTTTATAATTCATGGTTGGTTGTTTTAAGGTCTGAAACGTTAGAAAACCAGTTTGAGGCTGAAGATGATCTTGCGCGGAACCGGCATCATATTGGCGGTGATGTCGGAATTGGAATTGCTGGTCGAAACGGGCGTATACATGCCTGCGCTCGCATTGGACCCGATGCCGCTCTCCGGACTGATGGCCCCCGTAACTCCCGTCCAATAACAAAGCGTGTTGCCGGTTACGCCCACCGTCACTTTCCGGATGCCGATTTTGCGCAGCCAGTGTTCGGGCAGGTCGTAGTAGAGCGAAACGTCACGCAGACACAGATAGTCGGCTTTCTCGACCATGAAATCCGACTGGCGCCAGTTGCGGTTGCCCCAGTCGGAATCGTTGGGGAAAAAGCGGGCGTACTTGGCACCCGTATCGCCGGGATGCTGCCAGCAGTCGTATGCGATACGGCCGATCGTCGAGTTGCAGTTGCCCATGGTGTTGCGCAGCAGATGGGCCTTCATGCCGTTGATGATCGAATGTCCCAGCGCAAAGTCGCAGTAGACATTCAACGAAAGCCTCTTGTAGCGGAACGTATTGTTGATACCTCCCGTCGAGTGCGGCATGACATTGCCCAGATAGAATTGGTCCTCCTCGTTGATAATCTCTTCGCCGTCCTTGCGCGCGGAACCTTTGCGGTTGCACCATTCGTAGTCACCGGCATCTTTGCGGCCCTTGATTATGCGTCCGTCGCTTACACGGTAACCGTTCGACTGTTCGTCATAGAGTGCTGCGTCGGCTTCAGCCTCCGTTTGGATGATATGGTCGATCTTATAGCCGTATATGCGTCCCAGCGGTTCGCCGACGGCAGTACCGCCGAAGCGGTAACCGCTCTCGGACGCTTTGTATCCGCCGATACGGTATGCACGTCGGCCCGTCGCACGGCCGTCCGCGTCGATCTCGTCGTAGCCGTACTCCTCGGGCAGCGACAACACCTTGTTGCGGGTAAACGAATAGGTGATGTCGGTCGTCCAGCTGAAATGTTCCTTGCGGATATTCACCGAACTGAGTTCGACTTCCACGCCGTAGAACCGGGCGCTGCCCACGTTCGCCTTGACTGACGAATACGGACCCGTATCGGGTACAGAGATGGAGAACAGCATATTGTCCGTATGTTTGTTGTAATAGTCGAATACAAAACGCAGCCGGTCTCCGAAAAATCCCAGATCCATACCGAGGTCGAGCTGCGTGGTAGTCTCCCATTTCAGGGCCGAGTTCGCCATAGCGGACGGCAGCAATGTCGTATGTCCGTGGTACGTGCCGGTCGCAAATGCGCCGTATGCATCGTAAAGCCCGATGCCGTTGTTGCCGGTCTGACCGTAGGAGGCACGCAACTTGAACGTATTGGCCGTCTTCTTGGCATTGCGCCAGAACGGTTCCTCCGAGATGACCCATGCCACCGAACCGGCCGGGAAATAGCCCCACTGATTGCCGACGGCAAATTTGGAGGACCCGTCGGCACGAAACGTTCCCGAAACGATGTAACGGTCGTCGTAATTGTACGATGCCCGCGCGAAATAGGAGATCATCGCCTGCTTCTCGTCCTGATTGCTCGCCGTGAAGATCGAACCGGAGCCGAGTACGGGTACATCGTCCGACGAAGCCCCTTTCGCATTGGCTTTCACCTTCCAGTAATTCTGAGACATGTACTCGTAACCGCCGGTGACGTTCAGCGTATGCACGTCACGGAATGTCTTGTCGTAATTGAGATGGGCTGTGAAGATGTCCCGGGTGGTTTGCTCGCGGGTTTCGGTAGTGTTGCGCTCCAGCGAGACATTGTTGGGAGTGCCGTTGCGCTCTCCGTAGGCGTAATAGCTTCCCCTATAGGAGTTATCGAAATAGTTGTACTGCGCGAAAGCCGTCAGTCCGTCGGTGATGTTCCATTTGAGTCCGAACGTTCCCGAAGCCCGGTTGATGGCCTGTTCGCGGTCGTAGAACGACTCGTACCATCCCGCACTGTGGGCGTTGCCGTTGGAACTAAGCTGACACCAGTCACCGTTGTCGTCGAACTCGCGCGCCGTGGGTGCGGCTATGATGCCTCGGCCGATGGCCTGATAGTAATTGTCGATGAGCGGATGCTTTTTCTGGCGCGACAAGTCGAACGTAGTCGATGCTTCGAGGTTCTTCGTAATCTTGAACGACGTACTGCCGTGCAGGGTGAAGACTTTGTAACTGCTCATCGCAACCATGCCGTCGTCGCCGTGATAACTGACCGATGCGGCATATTTCAGTTTGTCGGTACCCCCGTTTACGCCGATGTACTCCTTGTGCCAGAATGCGTCGGTGAACCACTGCGACTGCCAGTCGGTATCGGTGAAGATAATCACCTTGTTGGCATCCAACGGATCGTACATCCATTGATAACCTGCCGGGACCGGCTGCCCGTAATCGAGATAACGGGTCGAATAGTTGGCGTTCGGAGCCGTATTTCCCGTACCATAGGCATTGGGGCCCGAAAGCATGGCCTTCGCGTTATGCTCGATGCCGTTCGCATAGGCTTTGCTGATAACGGGACGCAGAAAATTGATGTATTCGCGGGCATCCATGAAATCCCATTTGCGCGAAGGAGACGAACAGCCCAGCTGAAGGTCGAACACGATCTGAGGTCCCTTTGCCAGCGAACCTTTTTTGGTCGTGACCAAAATTACGCCGTTGGATGCCCGGGCACCATAGATACTGGCCGATGCGGCATCCTTGAGGACCTCCATCGACTCGATGTCGTTCGTGTTGATACCGGTCAGATCCTCGCGCAGAGCTCCGTCCACGATGTAGATCGGATCGTTGCCCATCGTGATGGACGATCCTCCGCGGATCATCATGCGGGGGGACTCTCCGGCTATGGCGTTGCTCGTCTGTACATGCAGACCCGCAACCCGGCCTTTCAGTGCATCACCCACGGTTGCGGCCGGCGCATTGTCGAGGACCTCGCCGCTGACTTTCGAGATAGCGGTCGAGAGCGTACGGCGCGATTGCGTGCCGTAACCGATCACCACCACTTCATTCACCAGTGTCGAGCTTTCTGCCAGCGTCACGTCGATCTCCGTCCGGGCTCCTACCTTTTCCCGGCGTTCGTCGTAACCGATATACGAAAAGACCAGCGTATCCCCGGACTTCGCCCTGATCCGGAAATTTCCGGAGGCATCGGTCGTCGTCCCGACCATCGTCCCGTCGATCAGCACGGTGACCCCGACAAGCGGCAGTCCGTTCGGGCCTTTCACTTGTCCGGTTACGGTTGATTCCTGCGGTGACCCGGCGGCCGAAGGCTGAGACGGGACTTTCGTAATCAGAATACTTTTATCGTTGATGATACAGTTCACGCCCTGACCCGCAAAGATGCGGTCCACAACCGCTTGCAGTTCTTCGTTCCGGGCCTGGATGTTCACCGGAGCTTTCATGTCCACATCGCCGGCCTTGACCGAGAGCGAATATCCCTGCTGCTGTAGTGCGATCACTGCCTGCTGGATCGTTGCGTTCTTCAGGTTCAGGCTGATCCTCCGCGTCTGGGCATGCAAAGGAACGGTACAGACCATGCACACCGCGGCGCAAAGAATCCATAACCGGCTCCGGGTGTGAAAAGTGAATGTTTTTTCCATAGATGAAGTTTTGAGTTTATAGGTTGTTTTTATCGGATGGTCATTTCTTGTAAAGATGAATAATCTCCCCTTCACGGCGGTGTCTCATGTCACCGTTCTGCTCCAAAATGGAGAGAATCTCGTCCAGTGTTTCGTGATTTATGAAAACAGAATAATAGCGTTCGTCGGCCAGTTGCTGGCTGTCGATGACGATCTTCACGTCAAACGTGCGTTCGAGTTGCCGGGCGATATCCGAAAGCCGTGAATTGATGAATGTCAGATGACCGTCGTCCATGCCGTTGGCGAACGTCCCGCCGGGAAACCGCATCGACGTGACACGCCCCGACCGTTTGTCTACTTTGACCATGTCGCCCGGAGTCATCTGGATCTTGCAGTTCTGTTGCAGGTTTTTAGTCTGCATGTCTATAGTACCCGAAAGCAAAGCGATCTCCACTTCACTGTCATTCACATAGGAACTGACCCGAAACGAGGTGCCGTGCACCAGAATATCGACGTCGTCGGCCGAGAGCACGAAACTGCGCTTGGGATTTTTGGCGATGTCAGCATAAGCCTCTCCGCAGAGAAACACCCGCCGCTCCTTTCCGGCGAACCGGTCGGGATAGATCAGCCTGCTTCCGGAATTGATGACGATCTGCGAGCCGTCGGCAAGAACCACGCTCCGGGTCTGACCGTAAGGAGCATAGATTTCCTGCCATTTCGGAGCGAAGTGCATATGCCCGACCAGTGCATAAAGCGCGACGGCCAGAACAGGAATTGCGATCATTGCCGCCACGACCGCGACCTTTCTGAATATCGGCCGGACACCTTGCAGCGACGGCTGTGCGACACTCCGGAATCCGATGCGTTCCCGTACGCGGATATACGCCTTCTGCACCCGGTCCTGAGACATGTCAGGCGACAGCGCATCCCAGTATTCCCGCATTAGCCGTTGTTTCGTCTCTCTGTCGAACGGAGCTGCGAACCACTCGGCAAACTCTTTACGCACACTGCGGGGCTGGCGATAGCTCAGATAAATACTGATGATTTTTCGGATTTTCGACATATGTGGTATTTCGGTTGTTTGGGTTTCAAATTATCATGGAAGAGAAGCGCTCCTTTATCGTTTTCCGGGATTGATGGAAAGACCCGATTCCCGCCTTTGCTTATAAGACACGCCGGAGGGGTTCGACACACAATGACAAATGTTTTTTTCGAGATTACCCGGCGAAGTGTTATCAGTGCATGAAAAAAAGAAGCGAGAAGACGCCCAATGCCTCGCGTAGTTTCTTCAATGCGAGCGTCAGGTGGTTTTCGACCGTCCGTTTCGAGATGTTGAGTTCATCGGCAATGGCCTGGTTGTCCATTCCGGCGTAACGGCTCATTTCGAATACCCGGCGGCGTTGTTCGGGCATCCGGCAGACGACAAGCCGGATGAAAAGCTCTTTTTCACGGGAATAGTATTCCTTTTCGAACGATTCGTCCGGCAGCGTCTCCTCGATCTGAATATATTGTTCCCAATCGATATTGGTCATCCGGCGAATCGCGTTGAGAGCGGCGTTACGCGCCATGCGATAAACATATCCGTTGAACGAAGCGACCCGCCCCTGAAAGATGTCGCGCCGTTCCCAAATCTTCAGAAAAATG
>NZ_MNQF01000030.1:0-17748 GCF_001915285.1 Alistipes sp. 56_sp_Nov_56_25 | reverse complement strand
GCTCAAATACTCCTGTAAAATCAGATGACGCAACTGACGCGGTAAATAATGACGTGATAAGTCTGAATTCGTTGTTTGCTGCATAAGATTTACTCTTTTTTGTAAACCTTTTTCAGGACGGGACACATCAAGAAAATCGCCAAACCGAAGACGAAAAAGGACATCTTCGGACGCATGTTCGACATGATGCTGCCGTCGTCATCGCTCAAATTACACCTTTCGAAAATGAATATGTTCGGGATCGGCAACCGGATGATGCGCCGCATCATGAAGCGGAAAGGAATCGACTCGCTCGAAACGCTGCGCCGGCAGGCTATCGACAACGGCGTGGAATTCATCGCCTGCCAGATGTCGATGGAGGTGATGGGCGTCCAGCGCGAAGAATTGCTGGACAACGTGACCGTAGGCGGTGTTGCCACCTACATGGAGCGTGCCGGGAAAGCGAACGTGAACCTATTCATTTGAATCCATTATGACAACGCAGTTATCGAAAGGATACCGGCCGATGTTGTCGGGAACAGAAACCGGAGTCTCAGGCGGCTACCGGACACCTGTTGTAAAATTCCATGTATGACCGGACAAAAGTCGCATTCAATAAATTCATTTTCACAAATTCGCCACCGCCAGATTGTTCCGGCGGTGGCGAATTTGTTTTCAGAGATTCGTCGGATAGCCGTTCCTGCTTAAACGGCTATTAAGAATATATAACGATCATTCATAGTTTCAAAAATGGAATTTGACGGACAATCCGAAATTCCAGAATCCGGGATCAAAGAAGCCGTCATGTCCACCGCCGATCACGGCTCCGATCACAGGACGGTAATCCACCTCCAAAGAGATCGGGGCATTTTTGAAATGACAGCCGAAAGCGCAGGAGCCGGCCAGACCGAGTAAAAAACCCGAATCGTCAAAGTCATAAAGCCCCAAGGCTCCACCCACACCGGCATTCAGATACCAATCGCAAGTCCGGGGTGTCCAATTCCACCGGCAGCAGCGCCAATTATAGATTCCCGTAACGGACAGTCCTTCAAAATGAGGAGTCGCCAACGTGAATTGCAAAAAATTCCGAGACGAAAGATCGCGTTGATAAAGAAATTCCACGCCATCTCCCAACCGTAATCCCACGGCGTTTTTCTCTTGAGCCAAAACCGTCTCGAAAGCGAACAAACTGCAAACAAAAACCAATAAAATCTTTTTCATAAAACAATTATACGTATAACGATTTACATGGAATTATCACCGGCCACTCAATCGTCATCATCCTCGTCATCGTCGTAATCATCGTCATGATATCTCCCGTATTTCCGCTTCCCATATTTCGGGTGTTTCTTATACCCGTGCTTGTGCGGATGATACTTCCCATGTCGTTTGCAATAGGAGTCGTAATGCTCGTGCCAGTAATCGCTATGACAATGCACCCGATCATAGAACGGAGCACAATACGACGACTCGGGACCGATTCCCAGTTCGATCAGAATCCGCCCCCAGCCCTCACTCTTATAACGTCTGTAATAATCACAGATATCGCGCATGCTTCGTCCCGAGGTTCGGGCGATCTCCAGCGCAAGGCCCACATGCCCCCAATCTCTGCCGCAACGCCGGTAATAATTATTGAGCGATTCTGCCGAAATATCGTATTCCACGCAGAGGCGCCGACAGAAATCCGACAAATCGACCGAAGCATACCGATTGGCATTTCCGATAAAGACGGAAAGCCTGTTTTGTGCGGACAAAGAGCAAGCGAATACCGCAAAAAATAGCAGCAAACCGATTTTTTTCATAGGTAAATCGTTCTATTAAAACAGATGATATAATACGAACAGCTGCCAAGCGAATTTTTCATTTGCCTGTCGGCATGCCTATGCAAACGAATCTATTTCAGCAAAGTGCCGTCTTCCCGGATTTTGAGAATCACCTCCCTGCCATCTTCCGCTTCCAGCTCGATTCGATAATAATTCCCATCTGGTGTTTCTACCATTCCCGGCTCATCGTCGGCTTCATAACCGACATAATTATCGTTAATTGCCTGCTGGATCGCAGTTTTAACGGCTTCCGGAAGAGTATCCGGACTGATCTCCCAGGATGTGGAAAGCCAATTTCCGTTGTTGTCAAAAAGCACCTTCTTGGCAACTCCGTCGTGGATGATATCCACCTCAAACTGTCCGTGTTCCCGGTCCGTTTCTACGATTTCGGATGCCGCATATTTCTCCTGCAGAAAATTTTTCACCCCTTCGGGAAGTTCAACCGGCAGGTAATCCTCGGAATCATCCTCCGAATCTTCCACCGCCTTGATCAGAATTCCCTCCGCGTTGTAATAAAGATCCATTTCCCGCGAGCCCTGCTCCACCTCCAAAACATAGACCGGTTCCATGCTTTCACGTTCTATCATATCCACATCATCCGGCCTCCACGATCTATATTCGCTGTTCTGGAAGGCGTTTTTGACGGCTTCGGGCAAAGCCGCATAAGGCAGGTCCGTTTCGGTCATCAGCCAAACGGCATCGAAAGTAAACCAGGCCTCGGATTCATAATTCTGGTCCTGGAAATCCGCAATGTAATAATTACCCCGGGTTTTCCATTTCGGACTGGCTTCAGGATATTTTTGAGAAAACGCAGACTGCAATTTTTCGGGAACTTTCAAGTTGTCATCATCGTCATCACAACTTTGCATAGCCGCTCCGCATACTCCTAAAGCGAGCATCAGAAAATACATTTTCAGTTTCATAACAAAAATAATTTGAAGTTAGGTAAGACAAAGATATGAAACCCGAACCACATAAACAAATATCTGAAATTCACCTTCACATCGCTGAAAATCGGGCATCGGTCGAAAAATATTATCCGGATCGCATCATCCGATTCAAATCATACAACTTGTAATTATTCGCCTTTCAAAATTTTTCCACATTTGGATTTCTCGCCGGAAATCGCCATATTTATTATTTTGTCGTCAATACCAGTTCTCGTAGAAATATTCTAAAAAAAGATAGGATGGCTTTAGCCATCCTATCCCAGTGAGCAATCTCGTAATTTTGAACTTTTTATTTTAATGTTTTAACACATTATAGTAAGAGATTTTCACTCGAAATTATTTGTCGGTTGACAAATGCCTTCCACACATTGAAGCGTTACTGGTCTGACCGTTATTAGCGTTTCAACCGCATCTTCTTGTCCTTACCTTACACTTAATGGCGGAGCGGCGCGAATATTACAGATTATAGCATTCGCCTCATTTCCAGAGAAGATTCGGCACGGGACGTTCGGGCATTGCGCACGTCATCCGGAATGATCGTCCGGGAATATACGCTGGTTTCGGCCGGCTCGGTTCGGGTGGTCATCGTCAGGGTGTTCCCGCCATTCGTCAACTCGAAATCGTAGCCGTTGCCCCAGCTCTCGCCGTCGTCGTACACTCCGGTCAGCCGGGATCCGTCAATCGAATAACGCCCGGTGTATTTAGTGTAGTTCGACGTTTCGACCTTCTGATAAAGTCCGAACGTCGCTGCCGAAGTGAATTCGACGTATACCTCGAATCCTTCGGGAGCACTCTCCGACCAGGAAGTGAGGCGCCATTCGCCTACGATTTCCGACTGAATGTTGGGGGCATCGTCGTCATCCGAACAGCTTGCGGCGAAAATGCCGAGCAGGGAGAAAACGAGCAGATGATAAAGATGTTTTTTCATTGCAAGCACTGTTTTTATAACCAACCTCCGTTTGCTGCGCCGGCCGAACGGGCGATGACGGCGAATTCCTTGGTGATGACCATGCCGCCCATCACGACGCCCGTTCCGGGTTTCGTACCGCCGGCTATCGCCGAAACCTTGATTTTGGCCGATCCGGGTTTCGTGCATTTGATCATCAGTTTTCCATTATACATTTTGGGAGCCGCCTTAATACCAAGCTTTTCCATGTCCTTGGCCGACATCTGGATATCGGTGTAGGTAAGGTCTTCGGCACCCTGTCCGAAATGCTGCGTCAGCGGAATGAGCTGCACCTCGCCCAATGCGACCCGCAGACAGGGCGTCCCTTCGATCTGCATGAGCAACTGATAAGCGTCCGTAATGCCGGTGCCCATTTTGCCGCGGTAAATCGACACGTCGGCGATCGTGGCCTTCGAGCCTTCGCCCAGCCGGGAGTCGATTTCATTGACCGAGGTGAGCAGCATGGTCTTGAATTCGTCGAGCGAGTATCTCTTCCCTTTCTCCAGGGCATAGGAGAGGCCGAGTGCGGCTACGCCCGAGACGTGCGGGCAGGCCATCGAGGTTCCCTGCATGTAGCCGTAATCCGCTCCGTTGCTCGTTTCGGAGCAAAGCGTCGAAAGGACGCCGGCTTTCTCCCCACCGCTCAAACCGCTCGTTTCGCCGCCGGGAGCCGCGATATTACAGCCGGAACCGTAGTTGGTATAATTGGCCGGCAGGTAGTCGGGCGAGAACGAGGTGACGGAGATATAATCACGATAGCCTGCCGGATAGCCGGACATGGCTGTCGATTCGTTGCCGGCGGAAAAAATGATCAGTCCGCCGTCGAGGGCCTCGCAGTTCTTCTGGGCGGCGAAGTACTGAAGCGCCTCGTAATCCATCGGCGATTGTTTGATGAACATGTTGTCCGACGTGTATATTCCCGCCTTGATGCCCCACGAGCACTGGAGAATGGAGGCACCGTGATCCGCGGCGTATTTTACGGCACGGCTCGACACGAGGGCGTCACCCGTCAGGTCTCCCGAGAAGATCTGACACGACATGAGACGCACACCGTCTCCCTTGCCCGTACCTCCGGCCACGCCGCAGACGCCGATGCCGTTGTTATTGACGGCGGCTACCGTGCCCGCAACGTGCGTTCCGTGTCCCGAATCGCCCTTCTGACCCCATGAAATGGGACCGTCGGTGACGAAGTTCCATCCGTGTATATCCTGCTTCCCGTACTCGGGCGAAGGGTTCGGATTGATCCACATGTTGGCCGCCAGATCCGGATGAGTGTATTTCACCCCTTCGTCCACGATGGCGACGATGACTTCGGGATTACCTGCCGTGAGCTTCCATGCGTCGGCCACATTGATGTCGGCTCCGGCCACCGATGTAGTGGCAACGGCCTGGTCGGCATTGTTGATGTAATGCCACTGCCAGAAAAGATTCGGGTCGTTGAAATCCGCTGTAACCAAAGCGCGGGTCTGGCCGTTCGCCGTTGCTTGAAACGGATAGGTTTTGCAGTCGGAAGCCCGGTAGAGACGGGTGCGGAACTGTACTTTCGAGATTTCGGCGACACCAGCGAGTCTCTCCGCCGCCTTGTCGAGATCCTCCTCCGATGCGAACCGGAGCACATACCATCTGTGAAGCCCTGCCGCACGGGTGCGGGCCTCGTGTTCGCCGGCTTCGGGGAAGACGCGCTCCAGCGAGGTGACGTGCAGGTCGTTCAGGATGTCATCGACGGATTCGATGCCCGAACGGGTCAGCGCCGAACGGGTCTTGGCCGCATTCAACGCATTCTGTTCGAGACTGGGAATGGCTTCTTCGCCAAATTTTACGATGAGCGAACCGGCCACGGCGTCGTCCGACGTATTGCAGATTTTGCCCGAAGTCTCGATTTCGGGAGCGGAATCCCCGCGGTTCGGTATTTCCTGCATGGGATCCGTCGAGCAGGCGGCCAGCAGCAGGGAGGCGAAAATCAGGAGTTTCGTTTTGTTATGCATATATCATGCTGATTTTTGAGTCCGGCAGGTTGTTTTTGGCTTGAAAAAAAGGAGAGGCCGACACTTGCCGGACGACCGGCCTCTCCCGATCCGATATTACTTGAGCGTGATTTCGGCAGCAGCCGTTTTCCGGAAGCGGAGTTCCGATCCCGAACCGTTCGCACGCTGCACAGCGTCGCTGAATCCGACCGTAGCCCTTACGACTTTCGCTTCAGGAGCCGATGCGGGCAGGAATCCTTTCGCATAGTCGGTCGGTACGGTTTTGACGGAACCGCGTTCTGCGGAAACGGAGAATTCGAGCCGTTCGACGTAATTCCGCGGCTGCCGGAGTCCTGCGGCCATTCGGCGCAATTCTGCAATCCGCTCTGCGGCCAGTTCGGGAATGCCGCCCATATCCTTGGCGGGATCGACGAGCAACATGTCCGTAAGGATCGAATAGGGGGTCGTCGTACTCAACGTATACAGATAACGGAACGTGGCCCCCTGCTCGACATAGTTCGGGGTGGGCACGAAATAGATGTAACCGTCGGCCACGGCGCCTCCGATGAACGGATAATTGACCGCATAGAGGGCTTCGGGGTTCTCCTCCGAGACGCAGCCGGCGAGGATGTCCTCTCCGTTGATGACACCGATCGGCGTTTGCGAAAGAAGCGGGGAGATAGCGCCGGTTATGCCTGCGAGCGGAGCAGTGGAGGGAACGTAGACCGCCGGAATCCGACCGCCTTCGTCAAACTCGACCCCGGGGAGTCCCGTGATGGTCAGCAGATCGGCCGAACTGTCGTCCGCCGGATCGTCTTCGATGGTCACCGTGCCGATCTTCCGGCGCATCGGCTTCTCATCCATGACGTTGACGGCATAATAGTTCCATTCGGTCGAAATCAGGTACTCCTTCGAGGGCTGCTCTTTCTGCGGCAGGAAGTCCGAGTAGAGGAACTCGCTCTCCAATCCCGGGTTGTATACACCGGTGGTCTTGATGGATGCCGTGAAGAGTTTGCTGGCATATCCGTTGTAAGCCAGTCCGGCGAACGTGTACTCCGTGTCGCCGTTCAGCCCCGTGAGCATGACGCTGTAATGTCCGCCGTTGATGGCGTCGAGCTGCTCTTTGGTGAAATCCTTGCCCTCCTCTTTGAGGAAAGCCGTCATGTCCAATCCTTGGATGTCTTTTGTCTTGAAGACTCCGTGTTTGACAGATTCAATCCCCTCGCCATAGGCCCAGAATTTCGCCGCATTGTCCGTCGTAATGCCTTGTCCCGCGAATTCGTTCGTGGCTTCGAGCCCGATGTTGAGAATGACGGAAACCTTGTCCTCGTCGCCCTTGGCGATATATCCGAACGAAATGGAGGCGTAGCCCTGCATTTTCAGATTCTGCGACGCCGTTTCGCCGCCCTCCGGATTCGCCTCTTCGTCCGAACCGTAGATGCAGCCTACAAGCGTGTACTTGCCGGTGCCGCCTTCCAGATCCTGAACGGAAATCGTCCCCGAAGCGGTGATCGTCTTGATGAGTTCCGCGGCGATCTTGCCATCGGCCATCTCCTGTGCCTTGAGGCTCGCCTCGCCGTCGCTCAAATTGCCCGTGAAGATCGCATAGCGGAACTCTCGGGTGTCCTCGGAGAGGATGGCGCCGATTTCGACGACACCGTCTGCGGGTTCGCTTTTGGTGAGGGCCACCGAGTAGTCGTAGACCCTGGCTCCAGGAAGCATGATCCGCTGCAGGCCGTTTGCGTTGGCATAGAAGAATTTTCCGGCATATTCACCTTCGCTCGGTTCGAGCACGATACCCTGCGCCGGGAAGGTAATCACGCCGTTCTTGAGCGTGCCATATTGTCCGGCCGATTCGTCCATGGCGAAATTTTCCGGTGTTTGCGATGCGATGTACCACTCGCCCATATCGGCAAAGAGGGTCAGACCGGTCGATTGGTAGGGATAATAGACCTTGTTCGGATCCGAGGCATCGACATAGGTCCAGACGTTGCGGTTCTCGTGGTTTACCTGTCCTCCGGCGAAGATGTTCATCAGCTCCGGAGTGTAGGCTTTCATGCGGTAATAGCCCTTCTTGTCCGAACGCTCGTAGATTTCAAGTTCAATTTCAGGATTCGGATTAGCATTGGGGTTGTCTATCGACGCGAAGTTGCCCAGAATGTCGTCGCGGTAGCGGCCTTTGGTCTCACCGGTCTTTTCGTCGGTGACCAATTCCCATTTGGCCAGCACGAGCGATATCGAAAGGTTCACCTTATCGGCACCGTAGATCGAAGCGTAGCGCGGATCTTCGATGTTGATATCGCAGGTGTAGGTCGTGCCCATTTGGGCTCCGGGGAAACTGATCGTAAAGGTCGTCTCGTCCTCTCCGGCATCGAATGCGATCGGCTCGACGACGAAAATATCCTCGACGTTGGACTTCACGACGACCGGAACGACGATCGGATCCACGGTGTTGCGCCGTTTGACCGTATAGGTCGCTTCGGTCTGGGTTCCCGGTTCGAACTCCAGATCGGTCCGGGTAGCCTGCTTCTTCGGGAAGTAGACACCGTAGCAATCGGGATTCTCCGCGGTTCCCTGCGTATAGTTCACGTCGTCCTCGCAGCCGGCAAGGACAAGAAGTGCCAGCAGGAACGGTAATATATGCTTGAATGTCTTCACGGTAATTTGCTTTTAGATTTGACAGCTTGATCGCAGATGGTCATCACCCGTTCCACGGCTTGACCGTTTGCGAAGGATCGGGATTGTTCTGCGTGGCGATGACGGGGTTGTTCTGCGTCTCACCGCGCGAGATCACGAAGTTCCAGTAGGGTGCACGGCCTTCCGTATTCAGCCGGTACGAGGCAGGAGAGTTGGTTCCCACATAGCCCCGTCGGGTGGACATGTCGAGCCGCTTCATGTCGAACATGACGATGCCTTCGCCCCAGAACTCGATGCGCTTCTG
Organism: Alistipes sp. 56_sp_Nov_56_25; assembly: GCF_001915285.1. Lineage (NCBI taxonomy): Bacteria > Pseudomonadati > Bacteroidota > Bacteroidia > Bacteroidales > Rikenellaceae > Alistipes > Alistipes sp. 56_sp_Nov_56_25. The sequence goes on along the minus strand of NZ_MNQF01000030.1, from coordinate 9,145 downwards.
AAGCATCAGCTCGTTGGTGAAATTTTCAACCGACGACGACATGTTCGTACAGTCGTAACCTCCGCCCACAATGCGGTAATTGTTCATGAACTCATTGAGCAGCCGAATTCCTTCGCCAAGATTTTCATGCGCCTTGGCCTCGGCCTCGATGAAGTACATCTCCTCGACGCGCATGTAGGGATGGTCTGCGGCTCCGCCGACCTTGAAATCCTCATAAGCGCCCTGCGCCGGACGGAACTTGATGTTCGCGTAATCGGGCAGTTCATTGAAGTATTCCTTGCCCTCTTTACGGCAGCTTTTGTAGTCGTAGGACTCCTTCTCCGGGTCTTTGCGGTCGGGATCGAGCCACGAATGGCGGCGGAAGTCGCGCAGGTCGATACTGTTGTAGAGGTTGCTGTTGATGCAGCGGCAGGCGTCGTTTCCGTAGGCGCTCCACGCATTCTCCGTACTCATGTGCGCCGTGAAGCAGAACAGGTTGGCAACGCTCTCGCTCGGAAGCGCAAGGCCCCAGATCCAGGCATTGTTCGACATGGCGCTGTTGAAGCCGTTCGAGGGGTCTTCCCACTGCTCCTGCGTCAGGGGTGTACAGCCGCTGGCGTTAATGGCCAAGCGGGCGTACTCGGCAGCGGAAACATAGGCTTCGGCGTCGTTCTTGGCCGTACCGCGCTCAAGCCAGGCCCGGGCTTTCAGTCCGTAGACCAGCGCCGGACTGATCGTATACTTGTCGGGAGCCGTAAAGCCGCTCAACAGTTCTTCGGCCTTGTCCAGGTCGGGGAAGATCACTTGATCGTAGATGTCGTCGACCTTGGCACGGGGGTTGTTCTTGGCCTCGGCCTCGGTAGTCTCGGGCAGTACGATGGGCACGCCCAGCCCGAGAACCCCGGGCGCTTCGGTGTAATTGTTCTCCTTGAACTCGTACAGACGCACCAGATCGAGGTAGAACATGGCCCGATAGGCGTAGGCGAAGCCCAGATAGGACTTCTGCGTGGCGTCGAGCGTCGCGAAATCCGAGGCGTCGATCTGTTTGATGACGTTGTTGGCCGCCATGATCCACGCATAGTAGTTGTCCCACGTGAGTGCACCCACGGCATAGTCGGCGCCGAGCGCTTCGTTGGTTCCCCACTGTGCGAACCAGTCGTAACCGATATTGCCGCCGATGGCGACGTCGCCCGTCATGGATTCCGTGGCGATATGGATGGCCGGCAGGGCAAAATCCCAAGCTTGGCCATCCTTTGCATAGCCTGCGGAACCGGCCTGTACGAGCGAGGCCGGAATGCCTTCTATCAGCGTTTCGAGGGTGACCTGATCCTCGGTGGCTATTTCATAGGGGTCGGCTTCTTTGATGCAGCTGCTTGCCAGCAAAGCTGCCGCCAGCGTCGCGAGCGTTATGTTTGTCGCTTTTTTCATATGCATGTCGTTTGTCGTAAAGTGTTTGAGGCCGATTAGAATTGGATGTTGATGCCGCCCGAAATCGTTCTTACAGGCGAATAGGTGGCCTGGCTCGTCGCTCCCGAATAAGAGTAGCGGGGATCGAATCCCTGACGTTTGGACCAGTACCAGACATTCTCGCAGGCAAGGTAGACGCGCACCTTCTCGATTCCGACCTTCTTGGTGAAATTCGACGGCAGCGTGTAGCCGAAGTTGATGTTCTGCAGGTTCAGGTAGCTGGCGTCCATAAGGAAGCGATCAGACATACCGTTTTGATCCTTATCTTCATACTGCAAACGCGGGATGTTCGACGACGTATTGTCCGCCGACCATGCGTCGAGCATGTCTTTGTGCCAGTTCATACCCGTCGTCTTGTTGGCCGGCGAGTACATGGCCGCCGCATAGCCCGAGTCGTAGGCCAGACCGCCGATCTGGTAGGTGAAGGCCACGCTCAAGTCGAAGCCCCGGAAATTGACGCTCGTGCCGAAACCGCCGTAGAGATCGGGAATCGGGTCGCCGCAGAGATAGTCCGATGCCTTGGCATATTCAGTCGTCGTGACGCGCTTGCCCGTCGGGTTACCCTTGTCGTCGGTTTCGTCCATGTACCACATCGAAAGGCCCTCGTCCGAAACCCCGGCATATTTTCTCATGTAGAAAGTGTACATCGGCAGTCCTTCTCCGAAGAAAGTGGAGCCGCTCACGTAACCGGAGTAGCCATCGACCTGCTTGGTCCGCCGTTCAGAAGGCAGCATGGTGATCTTGTTGCGCAGGTGCGTCATGTTGAGATTGATGTCCCACTGGATATGCTCCCGCCGGATCGGCGTAAAGTTCAGCTCGATTTCGACGCCGCTGTTGCGCATGTCGCCCACGTTGGCGTAGTAGGACGAATAGCCCAGCGACGGAGCTACCGGGAACGACAGCAGCATGTCGGTCGTCTTGCGGAGGAAATATTCGACGCCTCCGGAAACCGTACCGCGCAGGAAGCTGAACTCCACACCGGCGTTGAAGTTGGAGTTGGTCTCCCAGGTGATGTTCTCGGATCCTTTGGCGTTGAAGACGGTCGAGACCTTTCCGTTGGCGTTTTCGATCGTGTAGGTGTTCGTGTAGCGGAAGTTACCGATGTTGTCGTTACCCTGCGAGCCGATCGAGGCCTTCAGCTTGAGATTGTCGAGCCATTCATAGGTGCTCTCCATGAAATTTTCCTTCGAAATGATCCATGCGCCGCCCAGCGACCAGAAGTTACCCCAGCGATGGTCGGGGTGGAAACGCGAAGAAGCGTCGCGGCGATAGGAGGCCGAGGCGAAATATTTGCCTGCGTAATCGTACATGACGCGGGCGAAATAGCCCTCGTTGTTGTACTCCCTCCGGTAGGAGCCGGCTCCCTGTTTGTCGATGATCGCCCCGGCCAGTTCGTCGTTGTCCTGCGTCAGCATGTTGCTTTTGGAAGCCGACAACAAGTAAATGCGGTTCTGGTAGGACTCGTGACCCAGCATCACATTGAGGTTATGGTGGCCGATCTGCTTGGTGTAGTTGAGAATCTGCTGCAGGTTGAGGTCGAAATTCCGCTGATGCCCTTTCGAGACCATGCCTTTTTCGCTGGCGAACTGTCCGAACCAGGGATTCGTAACCGAGGTGGAGCGGGTTTCGTCGAGCGAAACGCCGGCGTTGAACGTGAACTTGAAATCCTTGAGGAAGGTGACGTCGATATATCCCGTACCGTTGAAAGCATTGCCTTCGGCTTCCTGTTTGTTGAGACGCGAATCCGAGAGGGCGTTGCTGTTGGGGAAGAGCGAACGCTCCATACCGGCATTGTCGCCGTTGCCGTAGTCGTAGAGCTTGATGCCGTCCTCGTTGTACATGACATTACCCTCGCCGTCGCGGATGTAGAGCGGATAGATCGGACCGACGGCCGTCGTATAAGCGAAAACGTTGCCCGACGAGTTACCGGCGCCGCTGTCGTCGATCTGGTTGTAGCGGAAATGCGTGTAGTTGGCATTGGCGCCGAACTTGAGCCACTTCTTGGCCTGATAGTCCACGCGCAGACGGGCCGTATAACGATCCATGTCCGAGTTGTAGGCGATACCTTCGTTGTTCAAATAGCCGAACGATCCGTAGATCGAGGCGTTCCCGGTCTGGCCGGAGATCGAAGCGTTGTACTCCTGACGCAGGGACGAGCGGAAAGCCGCATCGGTCCAGTCGTCGGGACGGATGTAGTACTCCTTGCCCTCATAGACGAGACGGCGGCCGAGAGTCGCAGCGGGATTGACCTTACCGTTGATGCCGATGAACTCCTGCCCGGAAGGAACCGTATAGACCATATAGCCCAGACCTCCGTCATTCGCATTGGCCGTCAAATTCGTATTGGCGCGCAAATGGGCCTCGCCGATACTCATTCCCGAATTGACATAGTAGTTTTTCAGCGCACTGTAATGCAGTTCGTAGAATTGTGCCGGGTTGGTGATGTACGCATAATCCTGGACGGCGCGCGAATTGACGCCCCACTTGGCGTCGATTGTCACGTGAGCCTCCTGCGACTTGGCCTTTTTGGTGGTGATCATCACCACGCCGTTGGCGCCGCGGGCGCCGTACAGCGAGTTCGAGGCGGCGTCCTTCAGCACGGTCATCGACTCGATGTCGCTCGGATTGAGGTTGTTCAGGTCACCCGAGTAGGGCATGCCGTCCACGATCCAGAGCGGATCGTTGCCGGCGTTGAGCGAGCTGAAGCCGCGGATGCGGATTTTCGGACTCTCTCCCGGCTGTCCCGAGGTGTTGGTCAGCTGCACGCCCGCGACCTTTCCGGCCAGAGCCTGCGCTACGTTCGACTGCTGCGACTTGGCGATGTCGTCCGATTTGATGACGGTCGCCGAACCGGTGAAAGCCTCCTTTTTTGCCGTACCGAACGCTACGACGATCACGTCGTCGATAGCCTGTGTGTTCTCTTTCAGCACGACGTCGATCCGGGTTTGCGTCCCCACCTTGATCGTGTGGGACTGATAACCCATGAACGACACGACCAGCACATTGTCCGGTGCGGCTTTGATCGAAAAACTGCCGTCCGCACCGGAGGTCGTACCCTTCGTAGTGCCTTCGACCAGAATGGTGGCGCCGACGATGCCGGCCCCCGCATGATCTTTGACCGAACCCGTAATTTCCCGTTCCTGCGCATGGGCGGACAGGAGCAGGCCGAGAACAGCCATCAATGATAGAAAGATTTTTTTGGTCATAAATGCGCCATTTTAACGCTGGTAAAAAAATTGATTATAGAAAATTTGCCGTCTTCGTGTTCCGGCCCGGAGCCGAAACATATCCCCTCCCCTTCCGGAAGCCCGGAGGGGGGGGGATGTCATCCGCCTGTCCGGTCACCGAACCGGCCGGATCGCAATTTGTAGAAATCGTCTGCAAGGTCGTTCGGCTTCGAGCCCGAATACTTGGCAGCCTTGCCCCGGAATTCGATGATCAAGGTGTTTCCGGTTCCGGTCGGATCAGGGTTCCATGTACTGAATACTCCCCAATCGACCATCGAGAATTTGAAGATCCACTCCTTATTCTCCTGCTTGACGGTTACTGCCGCCTTCTCGGGACACCGCATGCAGTACTTATCCTTGTCGGAATATCCGTACCCGTTATATGAGGACAGATACATATACTGGAACCTGAGGTTCCATTTGCAATTCGTGCCTTCCGCAGGCAGGTCGATCTCTCCTTCATGGTCGAGGTAGCTGTCCGGCAGGAAAAACATCGGAGTAGTATTATCCGCATCGATACTCTCGGTGAAAGCATTCCGGAAATAGAAGCAATATCCCGATACCTTCTCGCCGGTATAACTATCCCGATAAGCCGGGTCGTGCCGCACCTCCATCGCCGTAACGGGCCAATACAGCATGTCCTTGTTATCCTTGTCCAGGAATTTGATATAGGGCTCGAACGGTTTGACGGGCTTCAATGTTTCTTCATCCATTGCGTCGGCCGTCGCAGCCGTCGGCACACCGTAGTATTCGGCTTCGACCCCGATGCCGTTTTTCAGCGTCAGATTTACCCGCAGATAAATCTCCTTGCCGCCAGCGGGATTGGGATGGGTCTCGATCGTACCGGTCAGTCCCGCATCCTCGCCGTAGTAGGTCTGATAGGTCTTGTGGTCGTAGAGCCGGAACCAGTAATCGGAGGTCTGCGCCGCAACGTCGATCACGCCGTCGAACTTGGCCGCCAGCACCCGCACATACGCAGCCCAATGACCTTTGGCGAGATCGGCCGGGGCTGCGGCCGTTTCGGCATCGCCCAAAGCGAATACGTAGCTGCCGACCTGCGGCTCCTGCGAGAAGAGCGCGGCGATCGGGGCCTCGGCTGCGGCCGCAGCCTCGCCTCCGGCTGCCGGCTCCGTCACCTTGATCGTATTGGTGGCCGCATAGCCTCCGGCGAACGTGCCTTCGTAGGCGGCACGCAGGCGCTTCCCGTCTTTCGAAGCGTCAAGCGCGACGATGAGCCCCTCGATCGTGCCGAATTTATCCGTCAGGTACTTCGCCGTCAGCGTTCCGGTCGTCCCGGCGCCCGTTGCGAATTCACCGCAGCGAATCTGCACCTTCGCGGGATCAGCTGTCGCAAGGTCGATTTCCTCCGTTCCGAACAGCTCCTCGGCAAGCAGAATCTCCACGCCCGCAGCCCCCTCCTCGGGAGCGGCCAGGCCCTCTTGCTCGTAGAGGCAGAAGCGGCGGTTGCCTTCGCGGACATTGCGCCACTCGACGACGCTTCCGACGGCGGCGATCCGATTGTCGATCTCGTATTGGTTCGTCAGTTCGACGTCACGCTCTTCCGTACAGGTATTCTGGTAACGGGCGATCAGCGTCTTGCCGCTCTTCAATTCGACGTAGGTATAGAGATTGAGCCGGGTTTCCGTCACCAGATCGGCGGAGAGTTCTACGCTCGCGACGTCGTTCATCGTCGTCTTTTTCACCGAAATATCCTTGTATTCGATTTCGAACGGATCGGAGGCCGTGTTCACGGTGCCCTTGGGGCTCTCCACCATCACGCGCAGATAATCGTCGGCCTGTTTCATCTGCTCGGCATTGATCAGCCCCTCGGTCGGCGAGAGGTAAAAGGTGTGGCTGCCGTCTTCTTCAGCGACATAGATCGCCGACTTGATGCCGACGAGATCGCCTCCGTCGTACTGGATTTGATCGGTCAGAGTTACAGGAGGCTTCTTCCCGGGGTTGGGATCGTCGTTGGGATCGTCGTCATCGCATGCACCCAGCATGGCTGCCGATGCGAGCAACGCGCACGCCAGCGCGCGCAGTCTGTAATGGGTCGAGTTTTTCATAACGATTGTTTTTAATAGCGCGGGGTTCGGGAAAACCCCGCGCTATCCGGTTTTTCTGTTGTCATTCGGTCATTCCGGCCTTGCGGAACATGATGCCCGGCAGTTCTTCGGCCAGACGGCTCATCGGAACCGACGGAGCCGGCAGGCGGCGAAGCAGTCTGGGCGGTTCGAGATGATCCTTCTCTGCCGCAGCACGCCCCGTTTGGCTTACGACAGGGCCTTCCCACGTTCCGCGCACATGATGCTTGCGCACGCAGATGCCGTCGACCTCGAACCGGTACCAGTTCTCCTTGCCTTCGCCCTCGACCTTGGTGATCGTAACCTGACCGTCGTAGAGCAGGGCGTGTCCGTCCATGTATTCGAAGATCTTGTTGTCATCTCCCCACATCGAATAAGTCTGGTGCATCCACCGGCTGCCATGCAGACCGCCGTCCAGCATAATGCCGCGCATCATGACGCCGGGTTTGATGTATGCCGGCCAGCGCTGTTCGGTCACCTCGTAGGTTCCCGGAGTGATTTCGTTCTCCTTGCCCGGCTCGGTGGTAAGTTCCACACGGACGATGTCACCGCCCGGCTCGCGATCCACGAAGTCTTCGAGATGGTCTCCTACCCATTCGATACCGATATTGATGAATTGCAGACCGCATCCGTAGGAACTGATCGGTTTGTAGCCGATGCCTTGGATATAGACCTGATCCGAAGTATAGTAATGCGCCTTTTTGATCTTCGACAGATCCATGTCGTAGTCACGCTCGAGCGTCGAGGTGCCGTCGTCATCGGACTTGTCGTCGGATGCGTCGGTGATCGGAATGACTCCGGTGTACGAGCCCTTGAGGGTAAAGCCGTCCTTCGAGGTAAGGTTGAACTCGATCTTGTATACCGGTTCTATTTTGCCGTCTTCGCCTTGGGCCGTACCGGCGGCCTCGATCTTGATGATGCCCTCCTTTCCGTAGGAAAATTGTCCGAAAGAGGTTCCGTCGTCCAACTGGACATAAGTGCCGAGCGGGAATACCAGCCCCTCCATCGGAATTTCCACGGCGGGCATCCACGACCCCCATTGGAACGAGGTGTTGGCCAGATATTCGTGGGGCTTGATCACGGCTTCCTTCGGATTGCCGAACAGGTCGTTGAATACGACGAGCGCAGCGGCGAGACCGCCCTGCCCCTCCTCCGTGTCGTAGGTTTCGTCGTAAATGTTGATCTGCATCATGCCGGTACCTGCTTCGAGCATGTTGCCGTAATAGGTCGCGGTGGCGCTGAATCCGACCACTTCCACGTCGCGTCCGATCTGCGGCAGGTAGAAGCCGCCGTCCTCCGGCTGATCGACGATCTGGAGCTGTCCCTCGTAGACGATGCTCTTTTCGGAACCGTCCGTATCGACGAAACGAAGCGAAACGCTCCAGACGTCACCCTCGCGGGAGACTTTCAACGGCTCTCCCGAAACCAGCGACAACTGGGTCTTATTGCCTTCGGCGTCGATATACTGAACACCGGTATATTGGGACGTGAACGTGTGATCCTCGTTGAGCTGGCTGGCCATATATTCACCCTCGGGAAGCGTGTAGGCATCTTCGCCCGGAACCGCATAGAGGTCGGCCACGAAAAGGTAACCCGCCTCTTTGAGCGTCACCCGCCCTTTGGATACGGTATGCTCGGCATCCGTGAAGGCCATATAATAGTTGTGCGACTCCACGCCCTTGACCGGGCCGAGGTACCACGACAGCGGAACTTTATCCAGCAACACCTTGTCTGCATCATCTCCCTCCTCCGAAGCGTCGGAATTCTTGCACAGTCCGTAATAGGCGACCGTCAGCGTTTTTCCGCCGGTTTCGATTGCGGCCGAAATGCGGGCGACGCGGGCCGAGAGGAATTCGACCGAGAGAACTGCTTTCGAGGCTTCTCCGACGTTCGAGGAGTTTACGTCGATCTCCCCATAGGCGATTCCGTTGCCGGCAACCGCAAAATCGACGGCTCCGGAAGGTTGTTTGACGGTAATTTTGACGGCATCGTCGGCGATCAGCATGCCGTCCACATCCACAAGCCCTGCCGTCGGCGAGAGATAGATCGTATAGACGGAGGCAGCTTCCGAAGCATCTGCCTTTTCGCCGTTTCCGGGTGTCTCGACCGAGTAGACGGCGGATTTGATTTCCCGTACGACACCGTTGCAGATCAGGGCATTCCCGCTTTCTGGCATGTCGGGGTTGCCGGATGAAGTGGAATCGTCGTCCGAACATGAATTCAGTACGGACGCTCCTGCCATGCAAAGCATGGCCAGAAAGGATAGGTACAACTTTTTCATAGGATGAGATTTAATGAACCGGCTTCCCGGTTTGGCTTTCGGATGTGATAAGCATAATGAAATGCCATACTTAAAACAGTCGATACAATCTACAAAATGAAACCCTG
>NZ_MNQF01000060.1:0-2309 GCF_001915285.1 Alistipes sp. 56_sp_Nov_56_25 | reverse complement strand
CCAACAGGGGCTATGCTCGAACCCGAAAAAACACGTACCCCGTCACAAAAGATTTCGCGGAAAAGTCGTCAAACCGGATAATTTGGCGTACCTTTGCCCAACAAATCATCATAAATGAATCAATTAGAAGAATTTAAGGCTTTAGGACTGTCCGACGATATACTTACTGCCATTGCCAAAAAAGGGTTCGAAACCCCCTCGGCCATTCAGAGCCTCACCATTCCCCACCTGCTCACCACCGACAAAGACATCATCGCACAAGCACAAACCGGCACGGGTAAAACCGCCGCTTTCGGCCTGCCGATTATCCAGATGCTGACTTCCCGGCGGAATATTCCGCAGGCCATCGTCCTCGTTCCGACCCGCGAACTGGCCCTGCAGGTGACATTCCGCAGGCCATCGTCCTCGTTCCGACCCGCGAACTGGCCCTGCAGGTGACGCAGGAACTCATTTCGTTCAATACCCACGACCTTTCGATCGCCCCGATCTACGGCGGCGCCTCGATGACCGAACAGTTGCGGCGCTTGAAAAAAGGCATCGACATCGTCGTCGGCACGCCGGGCCGCATCCTCGACCACATCCGCCGGGGCACGCTCGACCTCTCGGCGATCGCCTACCTGGTGCTCGACGAGGCGGACGAAATGCTCAACATGGGTTTCATCGAGGATATCGAAGAGATCATGCACGCCATGACCGGCCCCAAACGCGTGCTGCTCTTCTCGGCCACGATGCCCGACCGCATCGCGGCGCTGGCCCGCAACTACATGCACGACCCCGACCTCCTGAAGGTCGAATCGCAGCACGTCACCACCGACCTGACGAACCAGATCTATTTCGAGGTGCGCGAAGGCGACAAGTTCGACGCCCTGACCCGCATCATCGACGTCGAACCCATCGTCTTCTCCCGCACCCGAACGGGCGCGGACGAGATCGTGGCCAAACTCCTGGAACGCGGCTATGCGGCCGAAGTCCTTCACGGCGACATTTCGCAGACCCAGCGCGAGAAGATCCTGGGCAAATTCAAGAAAAAACAGGTCAATATCCTGGTGGCTACGGACGTGGCGGCCCGGGGCATCGACGTAAGCAACCTCACGCACGTAATCAACTACTCGCTGCCGCAGGACTCCGACAGCTACGTCCACCGCATCGGACGCACGGGCCGCGCCGGCAACCAGGGAACGGCCATCACCTTCATCTCGCCCTCCGAGATGCGCAAATTCGGGTTCCTGAAGCGGACGATCAAGGCCGACATCAAGTTGGAACAGCTCCCCACGCCGGCCGACATCATCGCCACCAAGCGCAACAAGATCAAGGAAGATCTGGACGCCATCGTCGAGAGCGAAAGTTACGGCGAATGTACGGGGATGGCAGCCGAACTACTGGAGAATTATCCGCCCGAAGTGGCCCTGAGCGCCCTGCTGCGCCTGGCGTTCAAGAACGAGCTGAGCGAGAGCAGCTATCCCGAAATCCGTTCGATCGACGTCGATCGCAAGGGCAAGGCCCGGATCTTCCTCGCCTTCGGCGCCCGCGACGGCTACGATACCCGCAAGACGGTCCGGCTCCTCAAACAGGAGTGCGGACTCTCCGACCACGATATCGACGACGTACGGGTCATGGAGGACTTCTCGTTCGCAACGGTTCCCTTCGACCGAGCCGAAAAAGTCGTCAGGGCTTTGAATAAGCTCTCGCACGGACGTCCCATCGCGGAAATATCGAAAGACAGCCCTTCGGCCCGCACATCCGGCGGAAGACAATCCCACCGCCGCAGGGAGTCCGACACCCGATCCGGACGTAAAACCGGCCGGAAACCCGAAAGCCGGGAATCCTATCGCCAAGACTCCTCCGTGCAGGAGGCTTTCGGTGCGCCCGACGATCGGAACGGACATCGGAAATCCGTCCGCAGCCCAAAAACGTCCGGCACGAAAGCCGGGAAGAAACCCGCAACGACAGTCAAGGCGAGCAGCAAAACGTCCACACCGGAGAAAACCGCTGCGAAGAGAGCTTCCGAACTCCCCGAAAACTGGTTCGAAGAGTGGTTCGGCCAGCGGCAACCCGCCCGCAACAAAAAAGGGCCGAACCGGACCCCGAAGCGAAAAAACAGAGATTAAACATCAAACCGGCTCCCCGGCCGAGGCGGGTCGTTCGTCCGCAGGAGATTTGGCGATCGTGAAGCTGAAGGTCGCCCCTTCGCCATAGACCGACTCCACGGTCATCTCGCCGCCGTTGCGATGCACCAGGTCCAGGCAAAGCTGCAACCCCAGTCCCGACCCCTCCTCTTTTCCGGTCCCGTAAGTGGTGAAATACATCGC
>NZ_MNQF01000001.1:0-250626 GCF_001915285.1 Alistipes sp. 56_sp_Nov_56_25 | reverse complement strand
CTGAGCATCCGAGATCCCCAGGTCCTTGTACAGAACCGCAGAAACCATGTTCAGAACCACAAACGGAAGCCCCATCGCAAAGTACAAACTCGGAACCCATTCCAAAGGAGAATGTTTAAGATGACTAAGAGATTGCATAATACACAACTAAAAGAATGCTTAAAACATTATAAATATACGGATTTCATCCGATATGAACAACTTTTTTATATGTTTTATACTAAATCACAATAGGTTATTACTTATTCTGATATAGTGCGACAATCGCGAAATACAATCTTGTATTTTAACAAAGAAACCTGTTCGAAATTTTTTGTATCTTGTGATAGGTTATTTGAAATGCGGTATTTGAACGCAATAGGCTGAAAATAGACTGTTGTCTTCTCTACTGTATAAAGAATGTAACGACTCGATAAATCGAGTCGTTACGCTCTTTCAATCCCATAGCAGAATGGGATTCAGCTGCCACACACGAACCGTCGTTCCCGACGGACAGGCAACGCTTATTTTATCCGCTCGAAATTAGGGCAGACTCATCTCCACCCAGTTCATACCCGGGTCACCGATCTGCTGACCACCCGAAGAGTGGACGTTGATTTCACCCAGCATGCTGTTGCCCGAAGGAGAATGATCCTTGATAATCTGACCTGCTCCGTCGTTGAGTTTCCAGTAGCCTACCAGACCTTCCGAATCCACCGGAACGGAGTAGAAGTGGTTTTCGGCATTGATCTCCTCCTTGGTCAGCGTGCGGTTCCATACGCGCACCTCGGCCATATAACCGGGGAAGAAACGGTCGGCGTTGTAGGCATAACCGATCCAGAAAGCACGGTTGTAGTCGCTCTCGGAACCGCCGTATGCCACACCTAGGTTAAAACCGGAGTAATTGGAGATACCGGTTCGATACAAAAGTTCTCCGTCAATGTAGAAATAAGCGAAAGTATCGTCCCACGTCACGGCGACATGGTACCAGCGATCCAGTTCGGAGAGTTTCAACTTGGTATCCGTACGGTTTCCGCCTTGCATGGCCAGCTGAATTTGGTTCCAAGGCACATTGACGTCGCCCAGGCGGAGGAGGAATTTACCCTCGACACCCATGATGGTCGACAAAGATCCGGATACGCGCGTCTCCTGAATATTGACCAGCGCCTCCATGGTGCCGTTCTTCAAGCTGTTGAGCGCTCCGCCATTCTTCAAAAACGGGAAATAGCAGCGCGAGCGGCGCATGTCGGCCACACACTCGATCAGACCCTTGGGCTTCTGCGTAATATTGATGTTGACCGTCAGCGCCTCGGAGTTGTCGGGAGCGTTCTTCTCGGTGAGCACGACATCGCAGCTGCGAGCAGATCCGTTAACCAGAGCCTCCACTGTGAAGTGCAGGCCGCTATCGTCGGCATTATTATAGGTAAACCAGCCCGTCGCCCCCTCGCTTACCGTCACATCGAACTCGACATTGGCCGTTACCGGAATATCGAGTGTCTGAGCCTCCACATCTAGGAAATAGGCCAACTTCTCGGGCTCGATCTTCGACTTGGGAAGCTGAGTTACCTTCAGCACGGCTGTGCCGTTCTTCACACCCTTGATCGTCACGGTAGCCTCACGCGGAGTCTCACCGTCGTTCTGGGCCATGGAGAAATAGGCCGTCACGTCGGTCTCGGCGCCGCCCTCGGTGGGGCGGGCAATCGTATAGGTCAGCCACCCCTCGGTCTCCGATACGATTTCGGCCGTCAGGTTGCGATAGTTGACATTCGTCGTCAACTCCACGGCCAAACGCTCCACAGCCGTATAAGCCAGGCGCATTTCCGACTTCGACGTGATTTCGATGGTCTCGCCAGTTTCGCCTTTCTCGACGATCTGGAATTCGACCTCCTTACTGCCCATCTTGAAGACGTAGTTGGCGCTCCGCTCCTCCTCGGTCTCATTGGGATCCACCTCGAAGACTATCTCGGCACCGTCTTCTCCACTCGTAGCCGACGGCGTCACGAAATCGGACTCTCCTTCGAGCGTCCACGCGCCCGAGCTGGTAACCAGCACCGTCACCTTGCCGCCTTCGCAGGACAGGATGTTCGCCCCATCGGCATAGAAGAGTTCGAGCTGCTCCTCGGTCTCGGAGGCCTTTTTCTTGAGCGTAATCTTGAAAGACGCGGTCTTCTTGCCGCATGTGAACGTATAGGTGAAGACCTGGTCTTCCTCCTTGTCGTTGGCCTTCACGGTGAAGGCCACGATGTCGCCATCCTTGCCCTTAACGGCCGAAGGGAGCACATAAGCGTTCTCGGCGCCTTCGAGCGTCCACGCGCCCGAGCTGGTAACCATGGCCGAGACATCGCCGCCCTTACTCCCCACAACGCCTTCCATCGGCGAAACGGAAATCTTGTCTTCGGTAGTCGAAGGATCCACTTTGTCGTCGCTGTCATCGCAGGCTCCGCAGAGTGCGAGCGCAGCAGCGGTAAAAAGAAATATTTTCGAAATTTTCATATCTTGTCGTTCAGGTTTTAAGGATTTGTTCATTACCAGCGAACCGGAAAACGGCTTCGCCCGGTTCCGACCGAACGATCGGCGGCATCCCGGCCGAAGCCGGAACGCACGACCGAGTCGTTCGTTTTCAAATTAGTTGATCGGGTGCGGTGCGGGATCGTATTGGCCCTCGCTGATCTTGTTGTAGACATTTTTGGGATCGCGTACGCTCTGCTCGTAGCAGCCCTCTGCCACGTTGCGGAACTGCCGGAGCGAATGCGAACGGTTGTTGCTGACCGTTCCGGTTCCGGAAGGATCGAATGCGAACCACATGATCCAGCCGTAACCCTGATTCATCAGTGCCTTGGCTCCAGACGACGAGATGGAGTAGCCATAGTTGAGTTGGATAGAGTTGCCGGCACATCCGCTCAGTCCCATACCGTTTACCGGTCTTGCCGAACCGCCGTAGTCGGCGCAGACGTTGTCAATGAATTCAGACGGCTTATGCTCCACACCGTCGATGAATACCGAAGGCAGAGAGGACTGGATATAGCCCAAGTAATAGAGGTGTACCCAAGTCTCCCAGGGGCACAATTCCTTCATCGCCTTTTTGGTCTCGTAGCAGAGACGGGCGGCCTGCTGGGAGCTGGGGCCTGCGAACCATTTTCCGGATCCGTAGTAGAGCGAATACTCGTCATCGAAACCGATACCATCGAGTTTATAGTCGAGACAGATTTGAGCCAGCTCCTTACCGAACTGCTCACAACCCCAGTCGCTCAAACCAGCGATGCCGGCCTGGTCGTGGTTGCCCAAGATGTCGAGCAACACCTTGATACCTTTCTTACGCAGCGGCTGGAGCAGTTCCTCCGAGTTGTCGAGTAACGCCTGCACGTTGGGGTTGGCATTCATGTAGACCTTCTGCTTCGAAGCATCCCAGTTGATGTTGCCAGCGAATAGCACGACAGCATCGAAAAACGGCTGACCGTCCTCCAAAATGTACTCAATGGCGTTGAGCGGGTTGCAGTCGTTCACCTCGAAATAACAGATGTTACGGATCTTCTTCGAACCAATGCGCGAAACTAGGAAGTCAACGTATTCAGCCTCATCTTTAACGACGATACCCTCCGTTTGGGCTACGGCCTGAAGGGGAACCATGTAGGTGGTTACATACTCCAGATCGGAAGCACTCGGCGTGAGCGTTACCTCGATCTGCGCAGAGGTTTCACCGGCGGGGATAGTCATCACGCCGTCGTTCGCAATGGTGCAGAGTTTCTCGGGGAATACGACATACTCGGTAGCGTGGTCGAAGTTGTACTCTTCGACATGGCGTTCGTCGAAGACGAGCTTCACCTTGGTCTCAACCATAGCGGTCTTCTCCAGCGTGAAGGTCAGGGTTTTCTTGACGGGCTCCACGGCATCGTGAGCGAACTGGATGTTCAGATCATCGGCCGTCGAGAGCGAACCGGCGATCTCCTCGCCCGGGGTGGGATTCTCGCTGCCGGCCTTCTGCGACACGGCGATCTTCGCAGTCTTCTCACCCTCGCTGGACGTCACGACGATCTGCCCCACACGGGCATCTCCCGTATTGTCCTTGGCGTTGACCGTCAGCTTGTCGCCCTGCTTCTCGGCCGTCATCCACTCCTCGGGGTAGGAGAACGTCCAGTCGGGTGCATTAGTCGTAACGGTCAGTTCAACGGCCTTGTTGCCAGTAGCCTCGAACCCAATGGGATCCGACGGCGAAATGCTCAGTACGATTTCACCTACTTCAAGCCCCTTTTGGTTTACGTTGATGTTGACGGGTTCGGCGTTACCGGCCGTAATCGTGATGCGGCCCGGACGTACGGACTCCGTGGTATTAGCCTGGGCATTCACAGTTAGTTTGTCGCCGTCCTGCTTGGCGACGATCCACTCACCGTTCTTCTCGAATGCCCACGACTTGGCGTCGGTCTTGACGGTCAGCACAACGTCCTGATTGTCGCCGGCCTTGAACTCAATAGCAGACGCAGGTGTTACCGACAGGGAATTCTTTTTGTTCACATCATCGTCATCGTTGCAACCGACGAGAGCCCCCGATGAAATGGCGAACATACCCGTTAAAAGCATCAGAAATGACTTTCTTTTCATGTTTGGTTGATTAGGTTAATTAAAAAGGTTAAATTAAAGTTAAGGAATTACGATTCTTCAGGTAATAAATCTCTCACTCTTCGGGAAGCGCGACGCTCTGCCAATTCACTTCGCGCTCGGTCTTCAGATCGAAGCCGTTGCCGGTATAATCCTTGACGGTCTTACCTTTCGTATTGTCGTCGAACTTCCAATAAGCCACCAGTCCGTCTGATGCGGGATCGATTTTGTAGAAATGGTTCTCGGAAGCGATCTCCTCGGCCGTCAGGGCCTTGTTCCAGAGGCGCACTTCGCCCATCATGCCGTCGAAACGACGCTCGTAGAACAAGTCGCCGTCCGACTGGAGGCGGTACGAGTGGCCGATCCAAAAGCAGCGCTCCTTGCCGTCCGTCTCGTCGGAGTGCGGAATGGCGAAGTTGATCTTGTCGATGATCACGGCATGCCCGTCGGTACCAGATACTGAAGCCTTGACCGTATCCTTCAGCTTGCCGTCGATATAGACGCAGATAGTGCCACGATCGAATGTGACGGCGATATGATGCCAAACGAACAGCTTGAGGTCATAACGGCTGTCGGCCTCGGCCGGAATCTTCCCGCGTGCAGGCGAGGTCTCCTCCTCCGAAACCTTCTTGGCGAAGGCCACCTGCAACTGGTTAGTCGGACGGCCGTCGTCGCCCAAACGGATGAGGAACGTATCCTCGATGCCCATAATTGTCGAGATCTTGCGGTCGAACGAGTTGGCGTAGACGAGCGCTTCGAGCGTGAAGGTCTCCATGTCCTTCACCGCCTCGGTATCAGCCGTCCACTCGGGCCAGGCGCAGTTGTTCTCCATCTCGGCCACGACGTTGATGAGCGCGGCCTTCGAGAAGACGAAGTAGACCGTCCGGGCGCTTTCGAGGATATTCATGCCGTCGGCCGACACGATGCGTACGGGCAGCACATAACGCTGCTTCTCCTCGATGGGCAGATTGTCCAAATTCGTAAAGGCGAAGGTGAGCGGCGCACTCTCCACCATCCCGGCCGTGATGACAGTCGAATTATCCGCGAAATCGTAATAGCCGCCGTTGGCAGGGAGCAGTTCGGCCGTTGGATCGTCGTAGAACATCCGGTAGTGCTCCAACAGACCGGGAGCCTCGGCGAACGTGACCGTGATGTCGCGCTCCCGGGGCTGGGCCATGGCGACGGTAACGTCGCAGCTCTCTTCCCGGGTCACGTCGAGGTTGTCCCGTTTGATAAACACGTCGTCGGTGAACGACGTGGCGGAGATGAACACCTGATTGCTGAAGTGGTGTTTGCCCTCCTCATCCTCCTTGCAGCCCATGAATACGGCTACCAGGAGCAGACACAATGCGAATCCTAATTTATTTTTCATCGTCGTTTTTATTTTCGGGATTGTTTTCGGGCTCCTCTTCGGGCTCGGGGTTCAGGATGCCGAGCGCCTCGCGGATTCTCTTGTATGTTGGCGTATTGAAATAGTCTTCCTGTGCGTTCGATGCGCAGAGCCCCAGCTTATCGCACTGTACAGTCTGGGAGGTTTTCGGATCCATCACCCACTGCGCGGCCACCTGGAGCGAAGCGCCCACCTGAGCGTCGTCGCCACCGTCGGCGATCGACGGCACGGAGGCTTCCAGCACGACCCGGTTGCTCGGAACACCCTCTTCGAGTTGGTCGCGCACCATACGGGAGATAGCCACCGACGACGAGGCACCCTCAGTCAGGATGATGACGTAGTCACACTCCGCAAGAATCGTCTGGTTCTCGATGCTCGTGATGAAGGCGGGGTATCCGCGGAAGAAGAGTAGCTTGTTGGGATTGTCGCGGCGCCACGTGTCCGCCGCCAGGACGAACGGAGCTGCGGCGCTGCTGTCGTAACCGCCCAGATAGGAGACGACGATGCCGTCGAATCCGTATCGGGAGCAGGCCGCAAGCTGCTTTTCAGTCTCGGCCTTGCAGTACTCGGCGAACTTCTCCTCCGTATAGTCGTCCTCGTGCTCTGTACCGAAAGATGCCTCCTTCATGGCGTCCCAGGTACTGCGGATTGTCGTATAGTCCACGACGTTGAGCGTGCGGGTACCCTTCTTCGAACGTACTTCGGCGATCTCGTCCGACAGCGCCGGATGCAGGTCGTCGACGTCGGTCATGAGCAGGTAATCCACACTGTCGGGCATGGACATCGGATGCTGGTTCTGCCGGTTCGGAGCGGTCGAAGTTCCCCGGACGATCATCATCGTCACCAGGTGTTCGCCGACCTTGAAATCCCGGAGCGATGTCAGAAAAGCCGGATCATTCTGATTCATCGGCGGCAGAAAATCTTTGTGTTCGGCTTCCGTCCAGTCGCTGCACGAGGCCAGCAGGGCCGCCGCGGCGAAGAACGGAATGAATATGCGTTTCATGTCGAATTTCGTTTTAATGGGTTAAACGGTGTGTACGGTTATTTGACGGCCGGATTGCAGTCCCACCACATGCGGGTTGCCATGTTATCGGAGCCACCAAGCATCTCCACAGCCTTGGCGTAGTTCTCCGGGTTGTTGGTCGCCTCGTCCGCAGGATAGGACATGCGGCGAGCGCCGAGCGTAAGGTTCCGGATGCCCTGCGAGTTATTGCCCACGGCAGACTCCATGGCCGGAATCAGGTGCGGAAAGCCTGTACGGCGGAAATCAGCCCACGCCTCGTTGCCAAGATGGAAGTTGGCGATCCACTTCTGGATGATGATGCGCTCCTGCATCTCCTCCTTCGAGGCGCCGTCGTTCCAAGCCACCCCCAGCTGGGAGAGCTGTGTAGAATAGGAGGTCGCACCGCCGTTGGGGTCGGTGTAGGATTCCGGAAGAGTGGTGCCGACAAGGTATTCGTCGACGCCCGCAACACCCCACTGTTCGAACGAGAGGCGGACGCCCTGCTCGTAGAAGGTCTTAGCGCTGCCACCCATGTTCCAGCCGAACACGCCGACGGCTTCCGCCTTCAGGAAGGCCACCTCGGCGGCATTCATCCACTGCAACGGAGTAGCCATGCCATCTACGAAGTTGACGCCTGAATAGAGCAGCCCCACAGTGCTGAGCGCTGGAATGGCGATACCACGACGCATGCCCACATACTCAAGGGCGTTGTCCCCGGAGAACTGTGCCTTGCTGAAATATTTCTCGCGGCGCGGATCCTCATAACCGTTCATGTAGCAGATGATGTCGGCTGCAGCATGCGAATCGCCGCCCGTCACCGACCCAGCTGGGGAGTTGTACATGCATGCCGTATAGAGCGGATTGCCGTCCTTGCCGAAGGCCAGGGACGAAAGCTGCGCATTGTCTGCGTTCGACTGCATGACACCGACAGAGTGCGCCACGGCCTGTTCGCCCAACTGCTGCGGAGAGAGGCCCTTCGAGCTTACGAAATCGGTGTATACCACCCGCATGGCCAGCCGCAGCTTCATCGAGTTGGCAAAACGGCACCATTTCACGGCTGTGCCGTCGAAGACTTGGTCGGTCGTGCTCGTGATGCTCCTGTCGATGTTCTCGTCCAACAGGGCGATTGCCTCGTCCAATTCATCGAACATCTGCGAATAGACCTTGGGCTGGTCGTCGTAAGCCACCTGGATCTTACCGGTGCTTCCGATCTCGGAATAAGGAATCGGGCCATAAGTGTCCGTCACACGGTTCAGGACGCAGACCTTCACGATCTTGAGGATGGCCAAAACGAGCGGATCCTCCGAAATCCCCTCCACGTTCGACATGTTACTGTACAGTTGCGGGATGACTTTGTCGCTGTACATGAACACGTTCGTCCAGTTGTCGGTCGGGTTGTATTTGGAAATGGTGTTCGTCCAGCCATTGTTCGCATCAGCGTAATAACCGCCCTGCGTACTGCCCAGCAGACAGTCAGTGAACTGCGCCGTATTGACATCCGTCGAGACGACGGTCCCGAACATGGCAGAGAGTCCCGAGGCGATGGCGTAGTCCTTGGCCTCCATCTGCTCCTTGTCCACCTCGTAGGGATTGCTGTTGATGTCGAGGTAATTCTTGGTGCATGCGCCCAGAACGCACACAACTGCGAAGGAGAGCGCCGCTTTTATCAATTTGTCTTTCATCGTGTCGCTGTTTTAGAATTTGAGACGGAGATTGAATCCTACGTTGCGCAATGACGGCATCATGAAGTAATCAATACCTTGATAGTAGTTGCCCGTCGTAGCGATGCTTTCTGGATCGAACGGAGCCTTGTTGTAGAGCATCCACAGATTGCGGCCCACGATAGAAACCGTAATCTCGCAGACGTTACGCAGCAGCTTGCGGGGAATCGTGTAGCCAATCGAAGCCTCCTGCAACCGCACGTTCGTGGCCGAGTAGGTGTAGAACTGCGGGATGGAATTGCCGCCTGCGATGGCCGAATACCAAGTGTAGGCATCCACCACGTCGCCGCCGTTGAGCGTCACGCCTCCGGCATCGCGCGCCGCGGCCGTAACCTCTGACACGCCGTATTGATCGAGCATGGCCTGCGTACGCGAGTAGACGATGCCGCCCAGACGGGCCGAAATCATGAAGCCGAAGTTCAGGTTCTTCCAGCGGAAGTCGTTGCGCCACGACATGTTGACATCGGGCAGTACGCTGCCCAGCTTGACATACTTATTCACATCCTGGATCGTCTCCGTAGCTACATTTCCGTTCTCGTCGATGTAAATGGCATTGTTCTCGTCGTAGCGCAAATCGCGGCGGGAGTAGAGGTCGCCCAACGTACCGCCCTCCTGCAGTAGGAACTGTGCGTCGCCCAGACCGCCCATGTTGAGCCGGTCGATCGAGAAGCGCTCGCCCGTAGCGTAGTTGATGACGTTGTTGGCCAGCGAGATGATCTTATTCTGATTGGTCGACAGGGTGTAGTTGGTATCCCACGTGAAGTCGCGCCAGGTGTTCCGATAACCCAATGCCAGCTCGATACCCTGGTTACGGACGTTACCCGACTGGATGATGATCTTGGAGAAACCCGTACCGCCCGAGATCTGCGGGTCGAAGGTCTGGTTCGACGTATGCGAATTGTAGTAGGTGAAATCGAGGTTGAAATGCTTGAGGAAACGCATCGTCAGACCCACCTCGAACGACTTGGTGCGCTCGGGCTTGAGGTGATAGGCGGGATACTGCGTCTGCGTGTTCCACGACAGGCCGCTTTCGTTCCACGAATAGAGCGGGTTGGCGATGTAACGCTCGAAGGCAACGCCCACCGAGGCGAACGAACCGCGCAACTTGATATAGGAGAGATTTTCAGGCATGTTGGGAATGAGCTGCGACAACACGACCGAAAGTCCGACCGAAGGATAGAAGAACGACTTGGCGTTCGAATGCGGACCCGCCAGTTGCGAAGGCCAGTCGTTGCGGCCCGTAAGGGTCAGGTAGTAGGTGCCCTTGTATCCCACCTCGGCCGAAGCGAAGATCGACTGCGTCTGCTCACGCCAGCCTTCCTGCTTACGGACGGTCTTGGTCGAATTACTCAAGTTCTGAATGTTGAAGACGTTGGCCAGCCCCTGCTTCTCGCCCGACGTACCGTCGGCAATGGGGCCGCGGATCTTCAGGGCGTCGTTCTTCATATCCGAGAACGAAGCACCGATGTTGGCCTGCAACGACCAGTCGTCACCGAACGTTTTATTGATATTGAGCAAAGCATCACCATAAACCTGGCGGTCCATCGTCTTGGTGACGCCGTAAAGGCCGTTGGCGGACTGCTCGGTGAGCTGCACGTTCGAGGAAGCATACATCTTTTCGGTGTAGGTGTTGTGCGAGTTGTCGATGCGGATGCGGCCTGAAACATTCAGCCAGTCGAGGATGTCGTACGACAGCGCCGCGTTGAGCATGTAACGATCCTTACGGTTCTCGCGCAGGTTGCGGTAGTTCGCCCAGTAGGGGTTCTGCATGGTGATGGAGCCGTCACCCATCGGCCAGTACTGTTTCGAAATCTTGTCTATGGGATCGTAGCGCTCATACATTTCGATATCCGCCCAGTCATCGCCGCGCGGGAAGAGGTAGGCTCCCGTCAGAGGGTTGTTGTAGATTCCCTGATTGATCATGTTGCAGTCTTCCTGCAATATGTAGCTGGCTCCTACGTCCAGTCTCATCTTGTCGTTCAGAAAAGAGGAGGTGTTGCGGAACGTGAAGTTGTAACGGTCATAGCTGTTGTTGGGCACGATGCCGTTGGAATTGATGGCCGCGGCTGAAAAATAGGTCTGGTTCTTCTCCGTTCCGGTCGAAAGCGAAACGCTCTCGGAATTGGCTACGCCGGTACGGAAATAGTCTTCGCGGGGATCGTAGCCGTATCGGTTGGCGCGGTTGAGCCGCTTACCCCAGCTGTAACTGGCCACGTTGATCGGCGTAGTAAGGTTGCCCGTACCGTACCGGTTCTGGAACTCGGGAAGAACGAACGGAGTCATGATCTCAACACCGGCCGTCGCAGTGACGGAGAGCTGCCCCGCCTGTCCCTTTTTCGTTGTCACGACGATGGCGCCGTTGGCCGCGTCCGAACCGTACAGTGCGGCCGCAGCAGCGCCCGTCAGTACGGAGATCGACTCGATGTCCTCGGGGTTGATGTCGGCGATCGGGTCGGTCGTGCCCTGCGAACCGAATTCGGTGCTGCCCTCCTGGGCTTTGGTGAACATCGGCACGCCGTCGATCACGTAAAGCGCATTGGAGGTCTGCGAAATGGACTTCATACCGCGCATGATGACCTTCGAAGCGCCGCCGACGCCCGCCGACGAGGCGTTGATGTTCACACCGGCCACCTTACCGTTGAGCGAGTTGATGAAGTTGGCGTCCTTGTTGGCCGTGATGGCATCGGAATTCACCTGCTGCACGTTGTACGACAGGGCTTTCTCGGCACGTTTGATACCCAGGGCCGTAACGACGACCTGCTCGACCTCGATGGACGAATTGGACAGCGTGATGTCGAAAGTGGTGCGCGAGCCGATGGGCACGACACGGGTTTCGTAGCCGATGAAGCTGACCGACAGTTCGGGGTTGTCGACCGAGGCGGGGACCGTCAGGGCGAAGTCTCCGTCGATGCCGGTGGTCGTTCCGACGGTCGTGCCCTTGATCAGAACGGTGGCTCCGATAATGCCCAGGCCGCCGGAATCCTTCACCACGCCCGAGATGGCCGTCGGCCTCGCTGCGGCGACGCGCTTCGACAGCACGATGTTGGGAACCGTGATCTCATAGGTGATGTCCGTGTCCTTGAACAGCAGCGGCAGCACCTCGTTGAGAGGCTTCGAATCGGCCTTGATCGAGACGATGCGTTTCGTGTCGATTTCGTCCGTATAAAGGAAAAGATACTTGGTCTGCTTTTCGATTTCGTTCATGACGGTCTTCATCGGAACCTTCGTCATGTCGAGCTTCACCGCGATTTTCTGCGTTTGGGCCACGGCGGGCGCACCGCACAGGAACACGGCGAGAATTAGAGTAATCAGGCATTTTATCTGCCTAATACTTAAATTTTTCATAAGTTTGCTGATTTAAGATCAATAGGTTAGCAATCCGAATCACTGTTTATCTCCCGCCGGCGGACACGACCGTGTCCGGACGCGTCGGCGGTGCAGCATAAAAGTGTCTTGAGGCAGAGGCGGTTTATTCCATAGAGTCGGTTTAGATTTTAGTTATTTTTATGTGGATCGTATTCGTCTCGTCGTCGCGCGTATAGGAGAAGTTATTGGTGATCTGGAGCAGCTTCAGCGCATGGTCCACACCGTCCGACACGCGGATTTTGCCGTGGTACTTGAGTTCGGGCATATCCTCGGGATTGTCGATCGTGATCCGGACTCCGTAATAGTTCTCGAATTTGCGGATCACCTCCGTGAACGACAGCGTGTTCAGGTTCATCAGCCCGTCGACCCAGCGGAAGTCGTCCGGATCGGTTATCCGGTTGAGTTTGAGATGTCCGTCGACCAGGTCGATCTGATCGTTGGGCGAGAGAATGAAGGATTCGCCGCCGACGAGGCGGTTCGAGATTTTCAGCCGTCCTTCGAGCAGCGCCGCCGAGAAATCGGCGGTCCGGGCATCGGCCAGGATGTTGAATTTCGTACCCAGCACCTCGGCATCGCAGGCGAATGTTTCCACGATGAACGGACGGCTGGCGTCGTGTTCCACCTCGAACATGGCCTCGCCCGAAATCTTGACCCGGCGTGTCTTTCTGGAAAAGATCGAGGGGTATTCCAACTTGGCGCCCGAATTGAGCCATACGGTCGTCCCGTCGCTCAAGGTGACGGACATGCTCTGCCCGTTGGGCGCGGTAATGGCCATCATGTCCTGGGTACGGCGTTCGAGAATCCGGTCGGCCATATAGTGGCCCAACCCGGCGCATGCGAGCAGCACGGCCGCAGCCGCGGCACTCCATTGAGCCGTTCTCTTCCAGAGCGAAACGGTATGTCTGCGGATACGGGGCTGCGCCTCTCCGGCCAGGATATTGAGGTTGGAAATATAATCGAGCCGATCGAGATACCGCTGGTTTTCCGTTGACGCGTCCAGCCAGTCGAGCACCTCGACGAGTTCCTCCTCCGAGGTCTCGTTTCTCAAGTATTTCTGCAATAAAAGATCGTCCATGTGTTCGTGTTATATAGTAATAACAAACACACGGAGGGGGTAAGTAGTAAAAAATGCAAGTTTTTTTGAAAAAAGATCGGAACGGACTCCTGACAGCCCTGCGGGGCGCTATTTCACCATCGGGACGAGAGTATCAGGGTGATCAGCACGGCCGGGAGGTAATCCTTCAGTTCGGAGCGCATCAGGTTGAGCGCCCGGCGGATTTCGAAATTGACATGGCTGACGGAAATTCCCAGTTCGGCGGCGATCTCGCTGTATGTCATATTTCTGATCCGGCTTAACAGGAATACGCTGCGGGTCATTTTCGGCATCTTGCGGACTGCCTGTTTCAGGATGGCGCGAATCTCTTCGGAGAAGAGCAGGTCGGGATCGCAGGCCGACAGCGAGCGCACGTCGGCCTGAAGCCGGCGCGTCAGCGTCGAATGCATGTCCTGTTCGGCCTTGCGGTGGCGGATTTGGGCGTTGAGGTGGTTCAGGCAGCGGTTTTTGACCGAAGTGAGGATATAAGCCGGCACATTGATGTCCGCCGGCAGGGTTTCATGCATTTCCCAAAAGGTCATAAAACTGTCCGACACCAGGTCTTCGGCGGTCTCCCGATCGCGGACATAGCGGTATGCCAGGGCGATAAAACGGGGCTTGAATTCGAAAAATAACTTCCCGAATTCCGTGGAGGAGATGCTGCCTGTCTTGACGTCTGCCATTTGAAGTCCCGTCTGTCCGGTACACGAAAATACCGGCGAACCCGATTCAGGATTCGCCCATCAAAAATTTCCCCCCCCCGATAAAAATCGGATTGGGAGTCATTGATAATGTTGTATTTACCAAATCATTCAATTTCCGGATGCTTTTGTCGGACAGGAAACCGTCGGTGGTTCCTATCATCGACAAAGATAGCAATAAAAGTGATAATTGAGCTGTTTGCGGTGAAATAGTTTTCCGATACGGAGTGGCCGAAACGGCCCGGACGACAACAAAAACGGCCCCGGAACCGCTTTGCGAAAAGAGCGGACGGATGATTTCGCCTATATATATTATCGGTATAGGACGTCGGCCGGATTTCCGCCGCGCCCGGAACGCCGTCCGAGGAGATTCCCGACGACCGGACATGCCCGGTTTGCGGCGTCGGCAAGAGCAATTCCGAAGAGGTCGAGGAGCAGCCCGGAAAGCGAGGCGCAGCCCCGAAAAGGAGCGCCCCGCGGCATTTCGGAGAGCCGTTTCAAAAAAATCGGGGGGGGTATATAACCTTCGCCGATTTTTGCTATTTTTGTCCGTCGCGCACGGTGCGCGGTCAAGAATCAAATCAATACAATGATGAAAAAAATCCTATTCCTGATGGCTGCAACGGCCATGATGTGGGGGTGTGATGCAGTAAAGGCACAGACCCTCGAACCCGAATTCGAGGGAGAGGTCGTCGGCGTATTCCCCGACGGCTCGTCCAAGAAGCTCGAAAAACACAACGTGCGGATGCGAACGGGCGCCGGCGTCTACATCGCCGGATTCGCAGCCAGCAAATCCAAAACAAAAGTACTCGTGGAAGGCGGTTCGGCCAGCGTGCGGTTCGACGCAGCGCAACCGATCGCGCTCATCGTCCGCGCCAAGGACAATAAGGCCGACCCCATGTCCATCGTGCGCGTCTTCCGCATGAAGAGCACCAAGAAAAACCGGTCGGCGGTGATCTCGGCCGTCGGGTCGTTCTCGGTGAACTCCAACACGATGGACTACCTGCGGTTTTCGGCCGAGAAATACGGCGAAAGCTCCTACCGTCTGACCTTCGACGAACGCCCCGCAGGCGAATACGGCATCATCGTCTCGAACCCCAACAACGTGGACGAGAAGATGGTGATCGTCTCGACGTTCGCCATCGACGGCGGAGCCGCGGCGAAAGAGTAAGCCGGAACCACACGGTTCCGAACAGTACGGTGCAGAGCGATTCTGCACCGTTTTCGCTTATCGCGGAGCAGGTAAAGAGCCCGTGAGAATCGAAACGTCTTCGGTCAGTGCGGTGCAGATGTCGTGCATCGTGAAGAATCCCCGGATGGGTAGTCCTCGGCGGACGTCCCATTCGGGGATTCGAGGGATGTGCGGCAGGTGCGCCGCAATCATCGAAAACTAATTGATGTTGGGCAGGAACGAATAATCCTTCGCGTAGCCGAGCATCTGTCCCACGTAGTCGGCCGGGTAGGAGATCTTCACGTCGACGATCCTGCCGTCCTTCTCCACCAGTTCGTATTCGGGATTGACGAAACCGCCGTAAGGCTCGATGTCGAGCGCATAGTAGCGGTCGCAGACCTCCTTGTGCAGCTCGGGATCGACCGTGACGGCATACTGCTCGACCAGCGCCTTGCCGGCTTCGTAGTCGCCCTCGGACTTGATGCGCTGCACCTCGCGGAGCATCTGGCCGAACAGGTCGCGCAGTTTGCCGAAGTCGTTGACCACGGCGTAGGTCTTGCCGTTCTCCTTCACCAGCTCGATCACCTTGTCGGCCTTGCCGCGCTCGTAGCACCACTCGCAGATCAGCTTGCGGTTGCGCATATGCGACTCCTCGACGTTCTTGCCCGGCTCGATGCGCGCCAGCTGGGTCATCATGCCGTTGAGGATATACTTGGCATAACCCGCCTTGGCGACGTCGAGCGAGGGAATCAGCCCCAGTTCGACCAGCTTCGGATCACCCAGGTAGTAAAGCCCGAACAGGTCGGCGCGGGTCTCTTCGAGCGTCGAGCCGTAGCTCTTCAGCTCGCCGCCCTTGACACCCGGAGCCAGCTGGCCCGAGCCGTGCCCCAGGCACTCATGCAGGTCGGTGTGCAGGTCGTCGGCCAGCTTGCCGTACCGCTCCATCCGCTCGCGGTCCTCGGCGCGGAGCACGAACTCCTCGTTGAAACCGTTGCCGTGAGCAGCCATGTCGTAGGCATAGGTGATGTTGTCGATGGTGACCGACTTCGAGCCGTACTCCTTGCGAATCCAGTCGGCATTGGGCAGGTTGATGCCGATGGGCGTCGCGGGATAGCAGTCGCCGCCGAGCATCGCCACGGTGATGACCTTGGCCGAAACGCCCCTCACGACCGGCTTGCGGTAGGCCTCGGCCACGGGCGAATGATCCTCGAACCACTGGGCGTTGTCGGAGATCACCTCCGTGCGGTGGCAGGCCTCGGTGTCCATGAAGTTGACGTTGGCCTCCCACGAAGCCTTGCGGCCCAGCGGATCGCCGTAGTCCTCGATGAAGCCGTTGACGAAATCGACGTTCGAAACGGTGTCCTTCACCCAGCCGATGTTGTAGCGGTCGAACTCTTTCAGATCGCCCGTCTTGTAGTAGCTGACGAGCGCCGCGATGTTGGTCTTCTGCGGCTCTTTGGCCACGGCCTGCGCCTTTTCGAGCCAGTAGACGATCCGCTCGATGGCCGGCGAATACATGCCGCCCAGCTTCCAGACACGCTCGCAGATGCGTCCCGCGTCATCCTTCGTCAGCTGCGAGTTCAGGCCGTAGGAGACCGGCTCGGGATTGCCCGCATCGGCGGCGGCCATGTCGGCGTAGAACGCCTCGGCCTCGGCCTGGCTCACGTTGTGGTAGTAGTTGCTCGACGAGGTGAGCAGCAGGTCGTCGCCGGCCTTCTGGTTGAGCTTCGTCGGATAGAGCGCCGGATCGAAGATCGCCCGGCAGACCTCGCCGCGCAGGGAGTTCAGGGAGCCGAACTTCTCCTCGGGGATGGTCTCGATCGCGTCGAGCAGGTAGCCTTCGGTGAATTCGGGCACGAACTTGTCGTTCGAATAGTGGTGGTGGATGCCGTTGGCGAACCATACCTTCTTGAGATATTTCTCCAACGCCTTCCACTCGGCCGTCGTGCGGTCGCCCTTATAGTTCTCGTAAACCGTCTCCAGCGTGCGGCGCACGGGGAGGTTCACCGGGCAGTTCTGGTCGAAAAGAATGTCGCGGCCGCATTTGGCAGCCTCGGAGAGGTAATAGATCAGCTCCTTCTCTTCGAGCGGCAGGGCGTCGAAACCGGGAACTTCGTAACGGATGACCTTGATGTCGTCGAAACGGTCGACGATCCACGGCATATCGCCCTTGGGGCCACCGCCGCACGAGGTCAGTGCGGGAATGATGAGTGTCATAGATACAATAGTAAAAAGCTTTTTCATGCTCGTTCGAAATTAGTATTCCTACAAAAGTAATGCTTTTTCTGCGATTTTCCTTCTTTATGTCTGCGGGAATTTCTACCTTTGCCCCGCAACTCGTTTCAAGAAAGAGATGAAAGTATTTACAAGCGTCAAGGAACTTCGCGCCGAACTGGACCGGACGGAACAGTCGGGTATCGGCTTCGTACCCACGATGGGCGCCCTGCATGCGGGCCACCGCTCGCTCGTGGAGCGCGCCCGCAGGGAGAACGCCACGGTCGTCGTGAGCGTCTTCGTGAACCCCACGCAATTCAACGACAAGAACGACCTGCGGCACTACCCCCGCACCCCGGAGGCCGACCGGCGCCTGCTGGAAGAGGCCGGCGCGGATTTCGTGCTGATGCCTTCGGTCGAAGAGATATATCCCGAGGAAGACACCCGGATTTTCGATTTCGGGCAGATCGACAAGGTGATGGAGGGTGCGACGCGCCCCGGACACTTCAACGGCGTGGCGCAGGTCGTCAGCCGCCTGTTCGACATCGTGCGCCCGGCACGCGCCTACTTCGGGGAGAAGGATTTCCAGCAGATCGCCGTGATCAAGGCGATGACGGCCCAGTTGAAACTGCCGGTGGAGATCGTCGAATGCCCCATCGTCCGCGGAGAGGACGGACTGGCGCTCTCGTCGCGCAACACGCTGCTCGACGAGGCGCACCGCGCCGCAGCGCCACACATCTACGCCACGCTGCGCGCAGCCGTGGAGAAATCGCACGAAATGACGCCCGCCGAACTGAAGGCATGGGTCACGGCAGAAGTGGAGCGCAACCCGCTGCTCAAGGTCATCTACTACCAGTCGGTTGACGCGCTGACGATGCAGGAGGTCGCCGCATGGAGCGACTCGGAGCGTATCCAGGGCTGCATCGCCGTACAGGCCGGGGAGATCCGTTTAATTGATAATATCTGTATCCGATCATGAAATTCCAGATTGAAGTCATCAAATCGAAGATCCACCGCGTAACGGTCACGCAGGCCGACCTGAACTACGTGGGGAGCATCACCATCGACGAGGCGCTCATGGAAGCCGCCAATGTGATCGAAGGCGAGAAGGTCCAGATCATGGACATCAACAACGGAGAGCGTTTCGAGACCTACACGATCAAAGGCGAGCGCAACAGCGGCTGCGTGTGCTTGAACGGCGCCGCGGCACGCAAGGTGCAGGTGGGCGACGTAATCATCATCGCATCCTACGCGCTGATGGATTTCGAGGACGCCAAGCAGTTCCGCCCGTGGATCGTTTTCCCCGACACGGCGACCAACCGGCTCGTGAAATAACGCGCCCCGGCGCGGCGGCAGGCCGACCCGACACAAAATCTCCCCGAAAAGGGAGGTTTTTTCGTTTAATCCGTTATCTTTGCAGAAGATAACCCCTGCGGCGGCCGCGCGCCCCGGCCGGTCCGGACGAATCCGCCCGGCTCACCGGATAGTTCCGCCGCCGCAGGGCCAAGCACTTTTCGATGGACATAACCCTCTCCATAGCCGCTTTCGCGCTCTCGATACTGGGCATCATCGGCTGCATCGTACCGGCCCTGCCGGGCGTGGCGTTGAGCTACGCCGGACTTCTCTGCGCCTGGTTCACCTCCTACTCCCAGATGACCTCCGGGGCGATCTGGCTGTGGCTCGCCGTGACCGTCGCCGTGAGCGCCGCCGACTATTTCCTGCCCGCATGGATGACGCGGCGCTTCGGCGGATCGCGCTCGGGAGCCATCGGGGCCACGGCAGGCGTCTTCGCCGGGTTCTTCCTCTTTCCGCCCGTGGGGATCATCCTCGGCCCGTTCGCGGGCGCCGTGCTGGGCGAACTGCTCAACGACCGGAGCGACGTTCCGAAGGCTTTCCTCGTGGGATTCGGGTCGTTCCTCGCATTCGTCGTCGGCACGGGCGTCAAGCTGGCCGCCTCGGCAGGCATGCTGATCCATGTCGCGGCCGACACCTACCCCGCTCTCCGGGACTGGTTCGCAACCACTTTCTAAAACATATCGCATATGAAAAGGTTTCTACTACTAACGGCGGTCATCCTCGCGATGCTCGCTTCGTCTTGCAGCAAATACAAGTACGAAACGGTGTCGGGCGATCCGCTGAAAACCCGGATTTACACGCTTCCCAACGGACTGAAAGTCTATATGAGCGTTATGAAGGAGCAGCCCCGCATCCAAACGGCCATCGCCGTGCGGGTCGGCGGCAAGAACGACCCCGCCGAGACGACCGGTCTGGCACACTACTTCGAACACCTGATGTTCAAGGGAACCGAAAAGTTCGGAACGTCCGACTACGCCGCCGAGAAACCCATGCTCGACGAGATCGAACGGCTCTTCGAGGTCTACCGCAAGACCACGGACGAAGCCGAGCGCGCGGCGATCTACCACCGCATCGACTCGATCAGCTACGAGGCTTCGAAGATCGCCATTCCCAACGAATACGACAAACTGATGGCCGCCATCGGCGCCAACGGGACCAACGCCTTCACGTCGCAGGACATGACCGTTTACGTCGAGGACATCCCTTCGAACCAGATCGACAACTGGGCTAAAATCCAGTCCGACCGCTTCCGCAATCCCGTGATCCGCGGATTCCACACCGAGCTGGAGACCATCTACGAAGAGAAAAACATGTCGCTGACGCAGGACGGCCGCAAAATCTGGGAGGCGATGGACGCCGCGCTCTTCCCCAACCATCCCTACGGCACGCAGACCGTGCTGGGAACGCAGGAGAGCCTCAAGAACCCGTCGATCACCAACGTCAAGAACTACCACAAGACCTACTACGTGCCCAACAACATGGCCGTCTGCGTCTCGGGCGACTTCGATCCCGACCAGATGATCGCAACGATCGACAAGTACTTCGGCGACATGCAGCCCAACCCCGACCTGCCGAAACTGGAATTCAAGCCCGAAGAGCCGATCACCGCGCCCGTGGTGAAGGAGGTCTATGGCCCCGAGGCCGCGCGCGTCATGCTGGGCTGGCGGCTGCCGGCCGCAACGGACCCCTCGAACGACGTGGCGGACATCGTAGGTTCGGTCCTCTACAACGGGCAGGCAGGCCTGATTGACCTCGACCTGAACCAGCAGCAGAAGGTGCTCTCGGCCTATGCCTACGCCTCTGCGCAGCCCGACTACGGAATGTTCCTCATGGATGGCAATCCGAAAGCCGGGCAGTCGTTGGACGAAGTGCGCGACCTGCTGTTGGCCGAAGCAGCAAAGATTCGCGCCGGAGAGTTCGACGAAGGGTTGATCGAGGCTTCGGTCAACAACTACAAGATGCAGCTGATGAAGGAGTTCGACAAATACGACCAGCGCGCCATGTTCTACGTCTACTCGTTCATCTACGGCAAGGAGTGGGCCGACGACATCCGCCAACTGGAACGCATGGAAAAGATCACCAAGCAGGATGTGGTGGACTGGGCCAACAAATACCTCGGTCCCGAAAGTTACGCCATCGTCTACAAACGCGAAGGCAAGGACCCCGGTGAGCAGAAGATCGCAGCCCCGAAAATCACGCCCATCGCCACCAACCGCGACGCGCAGAGCGTATTCCTGACCGAAATCCAGAACACGGAGGTGAAACCCATCGAACCGGTGTTCGTGGATTACAAGAAGGACATGTCGCAGTTCGAGGCCCGCAAGGGAATCGACGTACTTTATAAGAAAAACGAGTCGAACGACATCTTCACACTGACCTATGTGTTCGACACGGGCACGGAGAACGATCCGGCGCTCAATCTGGCGTTCGACTACCTGGGCTACCTCGGTTCCGAGTCGCTGACGGCCGAGCAGATTGCCTCGAAGATGTACGGCATCGCCTGCTCGTTCTCGATGCAGGCCGACCCCACCTCGTGCCGCATCTCGATTACGGGACTGGGAGAGAATATGGCCGAAGCCATGGAAATCGTCGAGGGACTGCTGAACAAGCCCAAGCCCGACGAGGCGATTCTCGCCAACCTCAAGGCCGACATGATCAAGAGCCGCGCCGACGCCAAACTCAACCAGAGCCGCTGCTTCGGCGCCCTGCAAACCTACATGTTCTACGGTTCCGACTTCATCCGCCGCACGACGCTCACCAACCCGGCGCTCGAAGCGATGAGTTCCGAAATGTTGTTGGCGAAGATAGGCGAACTGATGGACAAACAGCACAAGGTGTTATACTACGGCCCGCAGTCGGAGAAGGAGGTGACGGAGGCGCTGGCCATGCACCACAAAACGTCTGCGGAGCTTCAGCCGCTCGACAAGAAGCACCTGCAACTGCTGCCCACGGACGAAAGCAAAGTGCTGATGGCCCAATACGACGCCAAGCAGCTCTACTACCTGCAATATGCAAACCTCGGCAAACAGTTCGACGTCGCGGCCGACCCCGAAATCACGCTCTACAACGAGTATTTCGGCGGCGGCATGAACTCGGTCGTCTTCCAGGAGATGCGCGAGGCACGCGGCCTGGCCTACACCGCGCAGGCCAGCATCATGCAGCCGAACTACGCCGACACGAAATACGGCTACATGGCTTTCATCGCCACGCAGAACGACAAGATGCAGATGGCGATCGAAGCTTTCGACGAGATCATCAACAACATGCCCGAATCGGAGACTGCGTTCAAAATCGCCAAAGAGGGACTGATCTCGCGCCTGCGCACCGACCGCACGGTGAAGGAACAGGTGCTGTGGAGTTTCATCGGACTGCGCAACCTGGGCCTTGAGGAGGACCGCGACAAGCAGATTTTCGAAAAGGTGCAGGCGATGACGCTCGCCGACGTGAAGGCCGCGCAGGAGAAGTGGGTCAAGAACCGCAAATACGTCTACGGCATCCTGGGCGACATCCAGGATCTCGACCTCAACTACCTCAAGACGCTCGGTCCGATCCGGACCGTCTCGCAGGAGGAGATATTCGGGTATTAAACCGGCAAAAGATGTTCCAAAAAGCCCTTTCCTTTCGGAAAGGGCTTTTTTCAGGCAGTCCGGACAAAGAGGAGGCGCAGCGCGCTCCCCTTCCGGAATCAGAGATAAGTCGTAACGCCGTCCCCGCTTTCGATGTCGGCGAGCGATCCCGAAGCATCGGCGGCCAGCTTCCGGCAGACAGCCGAACGGCCGCGATAGTAACCGCCCTGCGTAAAACTGCCGCCGAAGAAAACGAACTCCCCGGCATCGTTGCCGCCGTCGGGAAAGAGGAACGTATTGGTTCCCTGCCCGAAGAAGGGCTGACCGACGCCCGACAGGAGGTTCTTCGTGCTGTAAAGATCGTTGTCGGGAATCCGGTAGCCGTAACCGGCCGGGTTGTAGACGTCCGTGGTAATGGTGGCGCCGTAGAAGACCGCGTCGCACGGGACACTCTTTTCGTCGACCTCCGTACCCTTGAAAACAGCGATGCCGTCGGCGATATTTTTATTGCCGTTGCTGTTGTAGTTGTGAAGGAATCCGGTGGTCTTGTCGCCGATGCCGTCGGCCCCGGCCTGCGTATTGTAGTCGACACTGCAAATCCAGTTGGCGCCGCTGATGTCCGCACTCGAATTGCCGTTGAGCCGCTTGTTGACACCGCCGACATAGAAGAATGTACCCTTGGCCGCACGGCCCGAGGTGAGGTTGAACTTGTAGGTAACGTAACTGCCCTGCACCCAGCCCTTGGCGTTGACCTTGTTGTTGCGGCAGGCGATAACGCAGTAGGGCGTCTGCGCAAAGTCGATCTCCTCGAGGGCCATGAACTGAATGTATTCGTTGTTCGTGTCGCTACCCTTGGCGTCGGCCAGCATGCCCGTAATGACGATGGCGCTGCGGAACTCCTTGGCCAAAGGCTCGACCGTCATAATGATGGGCGCCTCATCGCCGGAATCCAGGCGGAACGAATGGAAACAGTCGCTGGCCGTACCGGGGAAGTAGCTGAACGCAGCGCGGTACTCCCCCCGGGTGCTTCCCTTGAAATGGATGCAGCCGTTCTCGTCG
This sequence comes from Alistipes sp. 56_sp_Nov_56_25, assembly GCF_001915285.1. Taxonomy (NCBI): domain Bacteria; kingdom Pseudomonadati; phylum Bacteroidota; class Bacteroidia; order Bacteroidales; family Rikenellaceae; genus Alistipes; species Alistipes sp. 56_sp_Nov_56_25. Next base: position 227,414 of record NZ_MNQF01000001.1, on the reverse strand, counting down.
GTGGTGTGCCGGTGGGAGTAGAGTTCTCCGTCGTCGCCGATGAAGTTGAGCGTGAGCGGCTCGTTGGCACGCGGGGCGTCGGTCTTGGCGTCCATCACCTGAAGCGTGCGCGGCAGGAACCAGGCGCCGTCGTTGTCGTCGTCGCTGCACGAACCTGCCAGCAGGCAGGCCGTGAGCAGCAACAGGATATTCTGGAATTTCATGGAATCGTCATTTACTTGTTATACTTGATAGATACGTGGCCCAGCCGGTTCGTGGCGTTGGGCACGACCGACGACTTGCCGTCGGTTCCGGTCAGGCTGGCGCAGCGCAGACGAATGCTGACCGACGCCTTGTCCTGCAAAGCGGCGGGCAGGGCGAAGTCGAAGACCTTGAAGCCGGGCATGTAATGAGGCAGCGCATTTTTCGAGTCGCACTGGCCGATGACGGTATAGCTGCCGCCCGGAACGGCCGTCCACGACGTACCGTCGGTCGAATATTCGACTACGAAATCGCGCGGTCCGGTAGCCAGCAGCGAATTGGTCTCGATCTGCAACGACAGCTGCGAACGGATTCCCGAGGTCGAGACGTTGCTGATAAGCCAGTAGGTGTCCGTATCCCACAGCGCCGAATACATACCGCCGCCCTTGACCGTATTGGCCGTACCCTGACCGTTCGAGTCGACGTCGCCGCGCGGCTTGTTGCCGAAATAAATGCGGCCGCTGCCGGCGAGGAAGGCGTTGTAGAAACCGTCGGCATTGCTCTTGTAGAGCGAGGCGGACGCCGGGCCGGTCGTCGGGGCGACGTGGGTCACGCCCTCCTTGAATCCGGCGGGTTTGACACAGGTCCACTCGACGAGCACCTTGCTGAAGCTGTTCTCGCGCGAAGGGTCGAGGGCGATCTCCGCCTGGGTGAGGTGACGGATCTGGAAAGCGCCCATCTCCCCGAAATTGGAGTTGTACTCGCGGGTCAGGATGCCCGTGACGGTTCCCGAACCCATCGGCAGCGAATGACGGCGGTAATCCACGCCGAAATTGGTCAACATGTACAGATGGTCGCCGTTGATATCGCGCAGGCACGTGCCGTAGTACTTGGTGAGATTCTTGCCGTAGACATTGACGCCGCCGCCGGATACATAGTACTCGTCGTAGTTGACAAGACCGCCGTAAGGCATCGCGATCTCCACGTCGCGCAGCCGGACCAGCGAGAAAAGCATCTCGTCGGTCAGATCGCGGATGTAAACCTCGCGGGGCTGTACGGGCGAACCGGCCTCTTTCTGCATGATATGTTCGGCGGCGATACCCGTGAAAACTTTATAGGTGAACGTCCCTTCGGCAACCTCCTTCACGGTGCTGCCCAGCAGCCAGAGCCTTACGCGGTCGTTGCGGGCGACGCCCAGGTCGATCGTCGACTCGAAGAGCAGCGCACGGCCTTCGGCGTCCTGAATCGAATAACGCCGATTCGGGAAGTTGGCATTGCGTCCGTCGAGCACGATCTGCCCCGTGACGTAGACGTTTTCCTCCACGTCGCCGGTCCCGAGGGCTGCCGCAAAGGCGAAGTCCTTTTCCGTGGCGGCAGAGGGATTCATGCTGAAAGACTGGGTGATACGTACGGCCGCTTCGGTCGTGCGGCCGAACTCATCCTGATAGAGGAGCGAAATCACCGCGATGCGCCGTTCAGACGAGCCGTTCTCCCCGGCGTCGAATGCGAGTTTTCCGTCGGCGAGGGTCAGGTTTTCGATCCATGCCCCGCCTTCCTCGTCCCCGTAGCTGACCGAGAGGTCGATGCCCGAATCGACGGACGTTTCAACGGCGATTTCGTGGTGTGCTGCCGTGGCGGAAATCGGCAGGGCTTCGGTTTCGAGACGGATATACGACTCGACGGGCATTTGCGAAAGGATGAACGAGTCGCTGGCGTCGCCCGAGAGCGTCGTGGCCGTAATGACGGCCGTACGCTTCTCGGTCATCGAGGTATTCTCCGAGTAGGTGATGATCACCGAGGCGCTTTTGGCGCCCTTCGTCAGGTTGAGTGTGAACCAGTCCGCGTCGCTGTGGAGTTTCCACGACGTGTCCGAACGCAGGATGAAAGAGGCGGTGCTGCTCTCGGGGCCGATGACGACCTCGGGCTTGTCGAAATGCAGCGTGGAGGTCTCGTCGTCGTCCGAACAGCCGCAGAAGAGCGCCGCGGCGCTCAACACGACCGCCGTACGGGCGATAAACCGCTTGATGAAGTATGTGTTCATTGTTCAGTTTCTTTTAGGCATGGATATACGTTATTTGGCAAAGGACCACTCGATGACCACCGGAAAATGGTCCGAAGGGTACTTCTGCGAATACGAGGTGTTGACAATCGCCCACGACTGCACCTTCGTCCGGCCCTTGGTCACGAAAATATGGTCGATGCGCGAAGCCTTGGCCGGAGGTGTGGAGATATACTTGTAACCGTTGTAGGAGGGCCAGTCGGCGTTGACCTTATCGGTCGTACGGGCATAGCTGTCCACCAGCGTCCCGGAGGTAACGATCGTGTTGTAGACGTTGGTCTGCTGGTTCGAGTTGAAGTCACCGGTGCAGAAGGCCGGGGTCTTTCCGGCGATCTCCGCGACCTTCTCGATCAGCAGCTTGGCGCTCTCGGCCCGGGCGACGGTTCCGATATGGTCAAAATGCGAGTTGAAGAGGAAGAACTCCTTGCCCGTGGCCTTCACGCGGAAATGCGCCCAATTGCACATGCGCGGGGAATAGGAGTCGGAGAATTTCGTATTGGGAACGTTGGGCGTCTCCGAATACCAGAACGAACCGCTTTCGAGCACTTCGAATTTGTCGGTCTTGTAGAATATCGGATTGAAATGACGGCGCTCCACATTGTCTTCGCCCGTCACGCTCGTGCCGATCCAGGTGTATCCGGGAAGGGCGGCGGCCATATCCTCGATCTGGAACTTGTAGGGTTCCTGCGCACCGAAGATGTCGAAATCCTCGGCTTCGAGCAGCCGGCAGACGATCTCCTTGCGGTTCTCCCAGCGTCCGGCCTCCTCGTTGCGGTTGTCGTACTGGATGTTGTAGCTCGCCACGCGGATGGGTTCGAGCCATTCCAGCTGTGTGCCGCCGTTGCCGCCGCCGTCGTCGTCCGAACTGCACGAGAGGGCCGAGGAGCTGAACAGCAGAAGTCCGCAAAAAAGGGTCGATTTCAGAAGTCGGTTCGTAATATGGAAAGTATTCATGGTGTTTTGCTTTTATCAGTTTTTATATCGGAACGGGAACGGAGCGGGGTTGAAGAGCGGATCGGAACCCTGCAACAGCCACATCCGTGAATTGCGGTCGTCGCCCTTGTCCAGACGCTTGATCGCCTCGGAAACCTGCGCATTGTTGTTGTCGATCTCCGACTGCGGATAGCGGTAGCGCAGAGGCAGGTAGCCGTCGTTGTAAATCTGGTCGGTGTTGTGCGTCAGGTAGGCCGAGAAATCGGGATAGCCCGTACGGCGCAGTTCGAAATAGGCCTCGTTGCCGCCCTGCATGAAGAAATTGAGGTATTTTTCCGTGATGATCTTACCCAGTTTTTCGGTGTCGCTGCCCTTGAACTGCACCTTTTCGTGCCCCAGGTAGGCCCGGGTGTCGGCAGAACTCACCCCCAGGAACTCATGCGCAGCGCGGATGCCGTTCAGGTAATGGGTCTCCGGATCGTCGTCGGTCCAGCCCCGCAGGGCGGCTTCGGCGAGAATGAATTCCTGCTCGGGATAGCCGATGTTCATGGCCGAAGGACCGACCGGCTCCAGATACCATTTCGACTTCAAGCGCGACTGCGACCCGTTTTCCATGTCGGTATTGTTGTTGTCTCCCGTAGCGCCGGGATTGGGAATGACGCCCTTGTAATTCGCAAGGTCCGTGGGATCGGCATTCTTGCCGTCCAGCTTGATCATCATTTCGGCCAGTTTCGGCAGGCGCATGTCCCCGCGCTCCCGCATCCAGTCGACGACGAACTTGGAGATCCGGTACGACGAAACGAAATTGTTGTCGTTGTAATACTTGTAATTCTCCATATTGCCCTTTTCGTCGCGGATGGCGCTGTCGGACAACGCCCCCATGATCGGGTTGCCCTCCGGATCGCCGACGATGCCGGCGAACAGTTCGCCGACACGCTCCCCGGCGATGGTCTGCTTCATCGAGCAGTTGATCAGGATGCGCAGGCGGTAAAGATTGATCAGCTGACGCCACTTGCGAATGTCGCCGCCGAAGATCACATCGCCGTCGATTTTGGTATTGTCGTAGTCCCCCAGGGCCTCGTTGGCCGCTGCAAGCTCCCGCAGCAGCCCGGCCACGATCTCCTCCTGGGGATCGTATTTGGGAGAAAAGTTCGGATCGTCGAAGCGTCCCTGCGCAGCCTCGGTGTAAGGCACGTCGCCGAACAGTCGGGTGGTGTCGAAAATCCAGCTGGCACGGAAGTATGCCGCAAGGTGGATGTAACGGGGATCGTTGAGGCGTTCGGCTTCGCGGACCATGTCGTAGCACCAGGTCACACGGCGGTATTCGCTGATGAAATTGCGGCGCTGGAAGTTGAAATGGCCGCCGCCACCGCGCTGATCCCACTGCCAGGCCAGCCGGTAGGGCTGCACACCGTAGTATTCGATGCCGAAAGTCGTGATGCAGAGCTGTGTGAGGATGGTTTTCGGATGCACCTGCGTCGGCTTGTTCACGTCCTGGCTCACCTCGTCCATGGTCAGGTCGCAGGAAACGAACACCAACGGCAGGACGAAAAATATCGAGAGAAAGCGTTTCATATTCATATCCGTATTAGAGTTTGAGGGTAAGATTGAAGCCGATCATGCGTTCGGTCGGATAGGAGAAATTCTTATAAGCCGCATCGGGGTCTTCGTTGTCGAGCTTCTTCCAGATGAGCAGGTTGGTGCCGATAACGGAAAGTTCAAGCCCCTTGAAAATCCGGCTGCCGGAGAGCAAATCCGAAAAATCGTAGCCGACGGACATCGTGCGGAGTTTGATGAAATCGCCCTTGAAAAGGTTGTAACCCATCGTGTAGGGACCGTTGAGCTTACCCATGTAGCCGATCCAGCTTTTGAAATAGACAGGCGTAGTCGAAGGGGCGTAGCCGCGCGTATCGTAGAGCACGTTGCCGTGATCGTCATACTCGATGTCGCCGTCGACCACCACCACGGCGTTCGAAGGGATGTACGACGGAGTTTTCGTCCAGTCCAGCTCCCGCTCGGGAGCGGCCGTGAGCTTGTGGGTCCCGGCTTCGATCATACGGGCGTTGAGGTCTGAACGGATGACACCGCCGACACGGCCCGCGATGTCGAACGACAGGCTCCAGTTGCGGTAACGCAGCGTCGACGAGATGCCGAACTCCCAATCGGCGCCGGCATAGCCGATCACACGCTTGAAGGGGTCTTCGATGGGACGCCCGTTGTTCTCGAAAACGATGAAATTGCCCTGCGGATCACGCTGCCAGACGCTCTCGTAGAGCGCATCGGCACGGTCGCCCACCTTGAGGTTGTTGTAGTTATAGGCCCCGTTGTAAATCTTGTCGAGGTACTTACGGGTCTGGAACCAGTTGAAGCTGATGTCCCATTTCCAATCCTTGGTTTTGATCGGCGTGGCCCCGACCATCAGTTCGTATCCTTCGCGGCGGTAGTCGTTGCCGTTGGTGAGCATCTCCTCGTAGCCGCTCGACTGGTTGATGTCGACCTTCTGGATCTGGCCCTCGTCGTAGGTGCGGTAATAGCTGAAGTCGAAACGCAGGCGGCTGCCGAAAAAGCGCAGGTCCGTGCCGACCTCGAACGAACTCGTGAAATAGGGTTTGATATTGGGATTGATGATCGTGGTCGGAGGCGTGAACGCGGCATTGCCGTCCCAGTAGGTATTGAACGAATAGGTGTCCTGCAACATGTAGACGGTCGACTGGTCAAACCCGACCTTGGCCCACGAGGCGCGGACTTTCCAGAAGGAAACAGCCTTCGGAAGCTTGACCGCCTCGGTGATCAGTGCGCTGAACGCCACCGACGGATAGAAAAAGGAGCGGTTGTTCTTGTTGAGCGTCGACGACCAGTCGTTGCGGCCGGTGAACGAAAGGTAGAATGCATCGCGGTAACCCAGCGTGACGGACCCGTAAGCGCCGGCCATGCGGCGGCGTTCGATCTTCGAAGTGGTCGACGGGGTGTTCTGCGAGTTGGAAAGGTTGTAGAGATCGGGCTGCTGGAGTCCGCCCTCGGTCGTCGAAAAGAGGTAATTGCGCTGGTAGTTGAAGAGCGAAACACCCAGCATGGCGTCGAGGTCGAACTCCCCGAACCGTTTCTTGTACGAGAGCATGGCGTCGAGGTTGACGTCGACGCGGCGGTCGCTGCCGACCGAATAGAGACCGCGGTCGTTGCCCACCCAGGCGTAAGGTTTGCACTCCTCCTGGTTCTGGTGTTTGGAGTCGGTGGCGGCCTTGACCATGAAATTGAGGTCGTCGGTGATGTCGTAGTCCAGCGACGCCGAAGCGATCAGTTCGGGTTCGCTGTAAGGACGCGTGTACTCCTCGGCCACAAACCAGGGATTGTTGAACCACACGTGGTTCCAGTTACGCTGGGCGTAGCCTTCCTGCCCCTCCTCCCAGTAATTGCGCAGATCGCGGATGTCGTTGTTGGCGCCCATATACACCAGAATGTTGTAATACGGATGCGAATTGCCGTAACCGGACCAGGGACGGTTTTTGGAATAGGTATAGTTGTAGATCATGCTGGCATTGATATGCAGCTTCCTGGTGATGTTGTAGTTGGCCGCCATATTGACGCCGAAGCGCTTGAGATCGGTGTTGGGAGTCTGCCCCCGGCGGTAGAGCTGGTTGAGACTGATGCGGAACGACCCCTCCTTGAATTTATGGGAGATGCTGACGTTGTTGCTCGTGGTGAGGCCCTGTTGCAGAAAATTGCGGAAATTGTCCTTGTGGGAGACGAAAGGCGTCGGAATCCGCTTCCCCGTCTTGGGGTCGATCGGGCTGTTGTACTGTACGGTCTCGAAATAACCGCTCGGCGTGGTGGGGTCCTTCTGGTCGAGTTTCGGGCCCCAGGTCCACAGACCGTCGTATACGCCGCCGCCCTTGCCGTCGAGGTAGGAATACTGGCCGAAATCGCCCGTACCGTAGATGCTCTGCTGCTCGGGCAGGGTGAGGTACCCGGCGGTGAACATCGTCGAGGAGTTGAGCGTGATCTCGGTCTTCTCGCCGATGTCGTCGCCTGTCTTGGTAGTAATCAGGATCGCACCGTTGGCGCCGCGCGAACCGTAAAGCACGGCCGCCTGCGGACCTTTCAGGACCGTGATCGATTCGATGTCGTCCGACGAAACGCCGCGGTAATAGGTCACGGGCGTTCCGTTGATGACGTAGATCGGGGTCTCGCCACGCAGCTTGATCGGAGGATCTTCCAGAATGCCGGCGCGGGTATTGACCGTAAGTCCGGCAACCTTGCCGTTCAGGGCGTTGATCGGATTATCGGTCTTCACCTTGTCGAAAGCGTCGGAGTTGACCTGCTGGAGCGAATATCCCAGGCTCTTCTCGGCTTTCTTGATGCCGAGGGCCGTGACCACGACCGTTTCCAGCGAAATGTCCGACGGTTCGAGACGGATGTCCACACGGGTCTGCACGCCGACATGCGTCCGCTGGGTCTTGTAGCCGATATAACTGAACGAAACGGACGCCCCGACCGGGACGCTGATGCGGTAGTTGCCGTCGGCATCGGTGACGCATCCGTTGGTGGTTCCCTCCTGGATGACCGTGACGCCGACGAACGGCATGCCCTTTTCATCGGTAACACGCCCCGTCAGGGCCACCGGCCGGGAATCGGTGCGGGGGGGGGTTCCGGCAGACCGCGCTGCAGACTGTCCGATGATGACATGGCGGCCCTTGACGGTATAGGTCAGCGAAGTGCGCGCCAATGCCAGATCCATCACCTCCTGGATCGAGGCGTCGGCGACCTTCACCGAAACACGGATGTCCGCCACATCCTGGTCCTTGTAATTGAACAGATAGTCGCTGGAGGCTTCTACCTGACGGAAAAGCTGCACGAGCGTCACCTCCTGTCGGGTATCCACGGTGATTTTCCGTTCCTGGGCGTGAACGACCGTCGTGCCCAGCAACAGCATGCACACGACCGCACGGCGCAGGACGGTGCGCAAGCAGCGTGTCTTCTGAAAAAATGCGTTGGTAAAGTTTGGTTTCATTGTTTCCGGGTTGGAAGTTTAAAGGTATTGGTACGTTGCCGCGATCGGGGCATCGGACCGAAGCAGAACGGCATCCGTTCGGGCGGAAGCTGCAAAAATCGGAAAGGCGAAGACAGGGATCTTGTCAGTTCATAGGCATCGGAAAATTTAGGAGTTCGGTATTATCGGGTTGGATTTTCAGCGTTTGGTAACGAAATAGACATTGTCGAGTTTGCTCCACTCCATGCCGGTCTGCCGGCTCACGATGTCGAGCGCCTGCTCGACGGACAGCCGTGTTTCGAGCGCACCTGAAAAGCGGGTCCGGCCGACGTCTCCCGCATCGGTGATGATGCGGACGTCGTAACGCGCGGAGAGTTGTTCGAGGAGCTCCTCCAGAGTGAGCGATTTGTAGCGGAACAGATTGTCCTTCCAGGCGGTCGTGATCTCGGGATCGAATTCGCTGACGGTGATTTCGCCGCTCCCGACATGATAAACGGCCCGGCGCGAAGGCGTCAACCGCAGATTCTGATTTCCGGCGCGGAACGCGACCGACCCTTCGACCAGCGAAGCGCTGACAATGCCCTCTTCAGTCCGGTTGCTGGCATCGAAAGTCGTGCCCAGCACGGAGACCTGCACATCGCCCATCTCGACAACAAATCGTTTGTCCGGCATCTTCTCGACTTCGAAAAAGCCCTTGCCGACAAGCCGCACGTTCCGCTCGTCCCTGCCGAAATCACCGTCGTACTCCAGACGGCTCTCCTTATCGAGGGTAATGCGGCTGCCATCGGGCAGCTCGAACGACGAAATGCTGCTGCCCGTGATGAAGGCGAACCTTTCGGCAGCACGGGGACCGGACAGCGCCCATCCGCAGAACAGTCCCACGGCCAGCATGGCGGCCATCGACGCATAACGCCCCATACGAGTGGCGAGCAGGCGCAGCATGCCGCTCCTGCGCGATTCGGAGCCGGCAGCGATCCGCCGCTGCAATTTCCGGAACTCCCGCTCCGGGTCAATGCTGCGGGTCGTCGTCACGCGGGCGTTCCAATAGCTCCTGATCCGAGCGTATTCCTCTTCATGCGCGGGATCGGCGGCCCGCCAGGCGGCGAGGGCTTCGCGTTCACCGGCCGGGCAAACCTCCGTGAGATCACGGACAAGCCGGGCGTTGAGTTCTTTTTCCGAAAGGGTGCGTATGTCTGTTTTTGATTTCATGTCTTATGGATTAAGTACCGGAAACGGCGGAATGTTCTTAACGGATCAGCAAATATTTTTCTTGCGCAGAGCCTCGCGGATCTTCTGCACGGCATGGCCCAGGTGCACTTCAAGGGTTTTGACGGAGATATAGAGCGTCTCGGCCGCTTCGCGGTGCGACATCCGGTCCTCGCGCACCAGTTTGAAGGCCAGCTTGCATTTGGGCGGCAGCGACTCGATGGCACGGTTTATCTCGCGGACGGTCTCGGCGGAAATGCAGTCGTCCTCGGGAGTCGTGCTGGTGCGGGCGAAAAGGTCCAGCGGCATTTCGTCCAGATTGACGGTGGGCAGGTTGCGTTTCCGGAGATAATTCAATGCCTTGAATTTGGCGATCCGGTAGATATAAGCATTGAAATTCCGGATTTCGGGAAGTTCAAGACGGTTCTCCCAGACCGCGAAGAACACGTCGGAAGTCAGTTCCATAACAGCCCCGTCATAGCGGACATACAATCCGATATAACGGGCTATACGCTTGTAATAAAGCATATAAAGTTCCTGCAAAGCCTCCTGGGAAGCATTGCAGGCCAGGTCGTCGAGGATGTAACGGATGTCGGTCGGGTCCATGCTTTCTATTGATTAAGTACCCTAAAATCGCAAAAGTTCTTAATCGGAGAGGTGTTTTTATGCGAATAACGGGAAACAATCCGGAAAAACCGCCCTGCTGACAGGGTTTCGGGAGAAGAATGCGAACGCAGTCCGGCCCGGAGGAGCATATGTTCCATCCGGGCCGGACAAACGAAAGAGGCAAGCCCCTGAAATCAATAACGGTAGTGCTCAGCCTTGTAGGGACCGTCCTCCGGAACGCCGATGTAGTCGGCCTGACGCCGGGTCAGGCGGGTCAGTTCGACGCCGAGGTTGTCCAGGTGCAGGCGCGCCACCTCCTCGTCGAGGCGCTTCGGCAGGCGGTAGACGCCGACCGCGTGCTCCTTCTGCCACAACTCCATCTGCGCGAGGCACTGATTGGTGAAGGAGTTCGACATCACGAACGAAGGATGCCCCGTGGCGCAGCCGAGGTTCACCAGACGGCCTTCGGCCAGAATGAAGATCGAATGGCCGTCGGGGAAAGTGAACTTGTCGACCTGCGGCTTGATGTTCAACTTCACGGCCCCGGACGTTTCGAGGCGCGCCATCTGGATTTCGTTGTCGAAATGGCCGATGTTGCAGACGATGGCCTGGTCGCGCATCCGCTCCATGTGCTCCAGCGTGATGATGTCGCAGTTGCCCGTGCAGGTGACATAGATGTTGCCCTCGGCGAGCGCACTCTCGACGGTCTTCACCTCGAAGCCCTCCATGGCGGCCTGCAAGGCGCAGATGGGGTCGATTTCCGTGACGATCACCCGGGCGCCGTAGGAGCGCATCGAGCGGGCGCAGCCCTTGCCCACGTCGCCGTAGCCGCACACGACGACCACCTTGCCGGCGATCATCACGTCCGTGGCGCGCTTGATGCCGTCGGCCAGCGACTCACGGCAGCCGTAGAGGTTGTCGAACTTCGACTTGGTGCACGAATCGTTGACGTTGATGGCCGGAACCAGGAGTTCGCCGGCCTCCTGCATCTGGTAGAGGCGGTGTACGCCCGTGGTGGTCTCCTCGCTCACGCCCTTCCATTCGGCGACCGTGCGGTGCCATTTTTCGGGGTCCTCGGCCAAAATGCTTTTCAGCGTGCCGAGGATCACCTCCTCTTCGTAGGACGAAGGTTCGTAATCGAGCGTCGAGGCGTCGTTCTCGGCCTTGTAACCCTTGTGGATCAGCAGCGTGGCGTCGCCGCCGTCGTCGACGATCAGCTGCGGGCCTTTGCCGCCGGGAAACGAAAGGGCCATGGCGGTGCACCACCAGTATTCGGGCAGCGTCTCGCCCTTCCACGCGAAGACCGGGACGCCTGCGGCGGCAATCGCGGCGGCCGCATGGTCCTGCGTCGAGAAGATGTTGCACGAGCACCAGCGCACGTCGGCGCCCAGCTCCACGAGAGTCTCGATCAGAACGGCCGTCTGGATGGTCATGTGCAGCGAACCCATCACGCGTACGCCTTTCAGCGGCTTTTCGGGTCCGTATTTGCGGCGCACGGCCATCAGGCCGGGCATTTCATGCTCGGAAATCTCGATCTCCTTGCGGCCCCATTCGGCCAGCGACATGTCGGCAACCTTATAGGGAAGAGTGTTGTCAATATACATAGCAGTATGTTTTTAAGTTATCGCATCGTTCGTCCGTATCTGCCCGGTTGAGACCCGCGGCGTACCGCCGCGTTTACAAGTCTGACCCCACCCCAAACCCCTCCCTCGGGAGGGGCTTGTCGCAACGCAACCGGGTTTTTGACCAAAATACGGACACATTATTTCAATCCTAAAATATATTCCTTGTCCCTGGCAATCTGCCCGCGCAGTTCCTCCACCGAAGCGAACCGGCGTTCGTCGCGGATCTTTTCGAGCAGTTCGACCCGCAGCCGACGGCCGTAAAGTTCGCCGCGGAAGTCGAAAATATGCGTCTCCAAACGCCGCTCGACACCCCCGACCGAAGGGTTGCGGCCCAGGTTCGACATGGCGTCATAGACTTTCCCGCCGACCTCCGCACGCGAACGGTAGACCCCGTCGGCAGCGGCGACGTCCTCCGGAACGGCCAGATTGGCCGTCGGAAAACCCAACTCACGTCCGAGTCGGCGTCCGTGCTCCACAACGCCTTCGATCAGAATCCGTTCCATCAGATTTTTTCGGTCAGTTTACGCACCAGCCGGAACTGCGAGAAGAACTCCTTGGCAAAGACACGCAGTACCGTATAGGAAGGTATCGCCAGCAGCATGCCCAGGATTCCGGCCAGCGACCCGGCAATGAGAATCACCAGGAAGATTTCGAGCGGATGCGCCTTCACTCGTTCGGAATAGAGCGTCGGCTGGAGGATGAAATCGTCCATACCCTTGAGGATCAGCAGCGACCCGGCGATCACGAAAGCCGTATGCCCCACGCTCATGCCCTCGATCGGCGAGACGATGCCCACGAAGACCGAGACCACGCCGCCGATCAGCGGCCCGGCGTAAGGCACGACGTTCATCACACCCATGATAAGGCCGATGAACCCCGCGTCGGCGGCCTTCATCCCGAAGGCCATCATCACCAGCGTCACGGCGATCGTGAGCAGCAGGCTTTCCGAAAGGATACCCGTAAAGTAGCGCGCCAGCAGGACCGTCACCGAATCCAGCGCACGGGTGATGTTGCCGTGATAATGTTCCGGGAAAACGGAGGTGACCATCGCGTAGAACAGGCCCTCCTCCTTGAGGAAGAAGAAGGTGATGAACGAAACGGAGAAAATGGCGATCACCGACGAAAGCACGAGGTTGATGACCGACGAGAAAATCGTGTTGAGCGAATTGATGTCGATGATCTGCCGGAGGGCGGCCGTCAGTTCGTCGGAGAGCGAGAAAGTGCTCTCGGGCAGGGAGAAAAGCGCCTGCAAATCGTGCTGCATCCGGGCGATCGGCTCGCCGATGCTCCCCACGACCGCCGCGAAGTCGACGTGCGCGAACTGGTTTATCTTGTTGAAGACCAGCGGCACGAACAACGAACACAGCGTAGCCAGGACGACCCAGATCACCACGAGGGTCGCCAGCGCGGCCAGCCAGCGGGGAACCTGCCAGCCCTTGAAGTGAAGCCCCGAAAGAAACTTCACGAGCGGATTGCCCATGACGGCCAGCACGGCCGAAACGAGGATGTAGACGACGATCGAGGAGAAATACCAGACCAGAAAGAGCACGGCCGCGGCAACCGCCGCGCCCGCGATGAACCGCAGGAAGGTCTGGGGCGTCGCCTTCATGGCGTTATTCGTTTTCGAGGTTCTTGCGCAGCCGGGCGATCGGAGTCTGCGAACCCACCGTGGGATCGCCGATCTCCACCAGCAGTTCGCTGTCCTTGGGGACGAGCACGTCGACGCGCGAGCCGAACTTGATGAATCCGCAGACGCTGTTCTGCTCGACCTGATGACCGACGGTCATATACGAGATGATGCGCCGGGCGATCAGTCCCGCGATCTGGCGAAAGAGCACCTTTTGGCCCGAGGGCATCCGCACCACGGTCGTCGTGCGTTCGTTCTCGGTCGAGGATTTGGGGTGCCAGGCCACCAGGAAACGCCCCGGATGGTATTTGAAATACTCCACCTCGCCGCCCACGGGAACCCAGTTCATGTGGACGTTCGTAATGGACATGAAGATCGAAATCTGCAACATCTCCTCCTTGAGGTACTCGTCCTCGGAGACGACCTCCGTCACGACCACGCGGCCGTCGCAGGGAGCGAAGACCAGATCGGTATCGTGGATGCGCACCCGGCGGGGTTCGCGGAAGAAGGCTACGATGAAGAACCAGAACAGCAGCAGCACGAGGGTGCTGAACCACAGCAGCGAGACGTTCGCATCGTGGACCAGCAAATGGTAAAACAGCCACCACAGAAGCAGGCAGACAGCGCCCGAGATGCCGATGATTTTGTATCCTTCCTTATTGATTCTCATAACACGGTTAAGTTTGCAGTTACATCACAAAAAGCATATAGACGAAGACGAACGGCGCCGAGAGCAGCATGGCGTCGAAGCGGTCCAGCACTCCGCCGTGACCGGGAATCAGCGTTCCCGAATCCTTGACCCCGGCGGCGCGCTTGAACATCGACTCCACCAGGTCGCCCAGAACCCCCGTAGCGGCCGCGACGAGCGCCAGCCCGGCCCACACCCAACAGCTGCCGTCCATCACGCGGGCGGCGACGAGTCCCAGGACAACGGCCCCGGCGATACCGCCGAAGAACCCTTCCCACGACTTCTTGGGCGAAAGGCGTTCGCACAGGCGGTGCCTGCCGACGGACATGCCCACCAGATAGGCGAAAACGTCGTTGGCCCAGATGATGAAAACGTAGAAAATCATCATCCAGGGACTCCACGTCTCGCTGCCGATGATCGGAATGTAACACATCAGCGAGAACGGCAGCGCCACGTAGACGACGCCCATGAAAGTGATGCCGATATTGGCGGCGGGATTCTCCCGACGGCGGTAAAGTTCGCAGATGAACATGGCGGGCAGCAGCAACAGCAGAAGGGCCATTCCGCAGGCGAAAGCCTGCCGGGCGCTGCCGAGTATCTGGATGTCGTCCGACACGAATGCGAAATTCAGGGCGAAAAGCACGAGTCCCGCAGCCAGTCCGACGATCCGCTGGGGATTGCTGCCCTGCTCCCCGGCCAGGGAATAGAACTCCGTCATGCCGACGACCAGCAACGCCGCCAGCAGCAGGCCGAAACTCCATTGCGACCATGCGATAGCCCCCAGCATCACCACGGCGAGGACGGCCCCGCTCACAGTGCGCACCCAGAGGTTCTTCATTTTTTCACTCATTGTTTTTTAAGGGTGTAGTTGGGTTTCAACGGGGTCATTCGGTTTCGGGCGCGGCAACGGCCGGAGCTACGGGAGCCGGTTCGGCCGTTTCGGACTTATCCGATTTGGCCGAAGGATCGGCGACCGCGGCGGCCTGCTTGCCGGCCTGCGGCTCCTCTCCGGCGGGTTTGCCGCCCTCGGCCCTGGCTTTCGCCTCGGCCTCGCGGCGTTCGCGTTCGATGTCCTTCTTGCGGCGGCCGAAGATGCGCTCGACGTCCTCGGTGAAGACCACCTCGCGGGAGAGCAGCAGTTCGGCCAGCTCTTTCAGGCCGTCGGCATGTTCGCGGAGCACCTTCTCGGCCATCTTGTAGGCCTTCTCGATCACCTGCTTGACCTCGGCGTCGATCTGCTGGGCCGTCAGTTCCGAATAGGGCTTCGTGAAGGCCATGTCGCTCTGGCCCGTGGAGTCGTAGAAGGAGAGCGTGCCGACGTTCTCGCTCATGCCGTAGTAGGCCACCATGGCATAAGCCTGCTTGGTGACGCGCTCCAGATCGTTGAGCGCCCCGGTCGAAATCTCGCCGAAGGTCAGCTGCTCGGAAACGCGGCCTCCGAGCGTAGCGGCCAGCTCGTCCATCATCTGCTCGCGCGTGGTGATCTGACGTTCCTCGGGCAGATACCAGGCGGCGCCCAGCGCCTTGCCGCGCGGGATGATCGTCACCTTGATCAGCGGGCTGGCATGCTCCAGAATCCAGCTCACCGTGGCGTGTCCCGCCTCGTGGAAGGCGATCACGCGCTTCTCCTCGTCGGTGATGATCTTGTTCTTGCGCTCCAGGCCGCCCACGATGCGGTCGATGGCGGCGAGGAAGTCCTCTTTCGAAATGAATTTCTTGTTGTGGCGCGCGGCGATCAGCGCGGCCTCGTTGCAGACGTTGGCGATGTCGGCGCCCGAGAAACCGGGGGTCTGGCGCGCCAGGAACGAACGGTCCAACTGCGGATCGAGCTTCAGCGGACGCAGGTGGACGTTGAAAATCTCCTCGCGCTCCTTCACGTCGGGAAGTCCCACCTCGATCTGGCGGTCGAAACGCCCGGCGCGCATCAGTGCCTTGTCGAGGATGTCGGCCCGGTTGGTGGCGGCCAAAACGATGACGCCCGTATTGGTCTGGAAGCCGTCCATCTCCGTCAGAAGCTGGTTCAGCGTATTTTCGCGCTCGTCGTTGCCCGAGAATCCGGCGTTCTTGCCGCGGGCGCGGCCGATGGCGTCGATCTCGTCGATGAAGACGATGCACGGAGCCTTCTGCTTGGCCTGCTCGAACAGGTCGCGGACACGCGAGGCGCCCACGCCGACGAACATCTCGACGAAATCGGAACCCGAAATCGAGAGGAACGGCACGTTGGCCTCCCCTGCGACGGCCTTGGCCAGCAGGGTCTTGCCCGTTCCCGGAGGGCCTACGAGCAGCGCGCCCTTCGGAATCTTGGCGCCCAGCTCCTTGTATTTGTCGGCCTTCTTGAGGAAATCGACGATCTCCATGATCTCGACCTTCGCCTCCTCCAGGCCGGCCACATCCTTGAACGTCACGCGCTTGGAGTTGTCCTTGTCGAAGACCTGCGCCTTGGCTTTGCCGACGTTCATAATGCCACCGCCGCCTCCGGCGCCCGCGCCGCGCGACATGGAGCGCATGATGAAGAACCACGCTCCGATGATGATTATCCACGGCAGCAGGTTGATCAGAATCGAGGTCCAAGTGTCCTTCTCCGGCTCCAAATACTCGATAGGAATATTATATCCCGCCTCCTGCGCTACCTTATTAAGTTCTGCAATGAACGGTTCAATCGGCCCCGTAATCAAAAATAGCTGGGGAGGGTTATCGGGAATACTACCTAATTGTTTATTTTTATTTTCCGGGGCATTCCGATACTTTTCAACTGCCCCTTTTTTCAGAAAAATCAACGCCCGAGACTCACCAACAATCTGCACCCGTTCCACATCTCCTTGTGCAATCATTGATCCAACAAGCGTCCAATCGCTCTTAATAGGCTGATCATTAGTCGGATTAAAAAAATAATACCCGAGAATGAACGCACCAATCAAGCCATAAATCCATAAAAAGGAAGGCCGCGGCATGTTCATATTCATTTTATTGTTGTTCTTGCTTTTCTGTGCCATAATCCGGATTACTCTTCGTATTCATATTTCACCAGCGGTGCGTCGGCCCACAGCTCCTCGAGCTTGTAGAAGCTCCGAAGCTCGGTCTGGAAAATGTGCACCACGACGTCCACATAGTCCATGGCGACCCACACGCCGTTCTGCTGGCCTTCGATGCGCCACACCTTCTCGCCCAATTTCTCGAACACCTTCTCCTCGATTTCGGCGGCTATGGCGCACACCTGCGTCGTGGAATCGGCGTTGCAGACCACGAAATGCGAACAGATCGCTCCATCGAATCCCGAGAGGTCCAACGATACAATATTCTTACCTTTTTTATCTTCAATCGCGCTGACGATCGTTTCGATCAGTTTATCCATAAATGTTCAATAGGTATCTATAACCTTGCAAAGGTATGAAAAGAGAATGAGATTTGAAAGCAACGCGGTAAAAATCGCGCCGCAAGCGGGCATATTGTTCCGGAAACGATTCATTATTTCGCCCTTTTTGTCGCCGGATTCGTTTTTTATCCCTACTTTTGGAGATACTCCAACTAACCCAAGTTCAATTTATGCGAAAAATCTTCATGTTCTGTCTGACCGGCGCACTCGCACTGGCCACGACGTCCTGCAAGGACGAAAAAGTAACCACCATGCAGACGATCACCGTCAATGGTCAGATCTGCGAGGTCAAAAGCGCTTTCTATGTGGAAGAAAAAGCCGACGAGCAATGGGAAACCTCATACGACCTCATTCTATTCAGAGAGTATTTTTCGACATTACCGTTTACAATGTCCGACTACGGTGTCGATATAGAAGTTTCTGAATCCCTGATAGGCAAAACTATCGACCTCACAGAACCCGTTACCCAAACCGGGCCTCTCAGACCATACCTCTCCGTCGGGGCAATCGGTGAAACAGAGTTCGACATCGTACACTCGTTTGAAAGAATTACGGTAAGCAATGGAGACGACATCTCTTCGGCAACAGTCTCCTACGGAATGCTCACTGTCACCAGAGACGGGGATAATTTCTCCGTCAAACTCTCCGTTAAACTTTCCGACGGCAAATCAATCTTCGCCGACTGGACGGGAAAAGCGACCAAAGTAACGATTCCGGAATAACCGACCGGATAATCGACATGCGCCCGGCCTGCGTTTTGCAGGCCGGGCGCATTCTTTCAGAGAGCGGAAGCTATGCCTTCGCACCCGGGACATTGGCCAGAATGGTCTCGGTCAAGGCCCGGATGATCGAGTTCTTGACGTAGGTGCGGCGCACGGCGACGGCGATCTTGCGCGACGTAGCCCCTTTCGAAAGGGTTTTCAGCCGGTCGTGGCGGTCCGAGGGGATGTATTCGACGGCCATTTCGGGAATGATCGTCAGACACGACGTGCAGTCGACGATCCGCATGAGCGTATCCAGCGAACCCGATTCGAACGAATAGTGCGACGGCATCGAACGCCGGGCCTGGCAGAGTTCGATGATCTGGTCGCGCATGCAGTTGCCGGGGCTCAAGATCACCAGGTCCTTGAGGTCGATCTCCTCGATACGGATATTCTGCCGCTCATAGAGCGGATTTTCGGGCGACACGTAAGCGTAGAAGCGGTCGTTGAAAAGCTCCTGCTCGAGGATGCCCTCGCCGCAGGTGCCGCTGGCGACCAGCGCCGCGTCGATACGGTCGCGCTTGAGCGCCTCGACGATGTCCGAAGTGATCATCTCGGATATTTCCAGCTCGACCTTCGGGTAGTCGCGCACGAAGGCCGGAATGAATTTGTGCAGCAGGTAGGGCGCGATGGTCGGGATGACGCCCAGCCGCAGTTTGCCCGCGGTTTCGCCCTTGAGCTCCGAAACGGCCTCCTTGATGTAATTGTACGCCTTGATCGTCTCGCGCGCCTGTTCCAGCACCACCTCGCCCGCCTCGGTGGGAATGACGGGCTTTTTCGAACGGTCCAGAAGCACCACGCCAAGCTCCTCTTCAAGCGCCTTAACCTGCATGCTCAAAGAAGGTTGCGTCACAAAACAATGTTCGGCCGCAAGCGAGAAACTCCCGCAGTTGGCCACGGCCAGCAGATATTCGAGTTGGATGATTGTCATAACAGGCGTCTATTTGAGAAAGCGAAGATATAAAAAAAATCTATATCGGACAACTTTTTCGCATTGCCGCATAGTTTTTCGTATCTTCGCCTGCAAAATGTACTTTCTCTAAAAATATGGCAAAAATCATCCTTACCGGCGACCGTCCCACGGGCCGGCTCCACCTGGGCCACTTCGTGGGTTCGCTCCGCCGCCGCGTCGAGCTGCAGAACTCGGGCGAGTTCGACGAAATATTCATTATGATCGCCGATGCGCAGGCGCTCACCGACAATGCCGACAACCCGGAAAAGGTGCGTCAGAATATCATCGAAGTGGCGCTGGACTACCTCTCGGTGGGTCTCGACCCCGCGAAATCGACGCTCTTCATCCAGTCGCAGGTGGCGGAACTGTGCGAACTGGCGTTCTACTACATGAACCTGGTCACCGTGCAGCGTTTGCAGCGCAACCCGACCGTGAAGGCCGAGATCGCCCTGCGCGGATTCGCCGAGGGCGCCGCCGAAGGCGACACGACCCAGCGTCAGGGCATTCCCGTCGGATTCTTCACCTACCCCATCAGCCAGGCGTCGGACATCACGGCCTTCAGGGCCACGACCGTGCCCGTGGGCGAGGACCAGGAGCCGATGATCGAGCAGACGCGCGAAATCGTCCACAAATTCAACGCGGTGTACGGCGAAACGCTCGTCGAGCCGGAAATCCTGCTGCCCGAGAACGCGGCCTGCATGCGCCTGCCGGGAACCGACGGCAAGGCCAAGATGTCCAAGTCGCTGAATAACTGCATCTACCTGTCGGACACGGCCGAGGAGGTCAAGAAGAAGGTGATGGGCATGTATACCGACCCCGACCACCTGCGCGTGGAGGACCCGGGCAAGGTCGAAGGCAACACAGTGTTCACCTACCTCGACGCTTTCAGCCGCCCCGAGCATTTTTCGAAATATTTGCCCGAATACGCTTCGCTCGACGAGCTGAAGGCCCACTACCGCCGGGGCGGGCTGGGCGACGTGAAGGTGAAACGCCTGCTGATCGCCATTCTCAACGAGATGCTCGACCCGATCCGCGAACGCCGCCGCCACTACGAGACGCGCATCGGCGAGGTGTACGACATCCTCCGCGAAGGCTCGGCCAAGGCCCGCGCAGCGGCCGCCGAAACCCTGGCGGATGTCCGTGCGGCCATGAAAATCAACTATTTCGACGACCGCGAGCTGATCGACGGCCAGACCGAGCATTTCAAGTTGAAAACGGAAAATTAAAAATTGAAAATCAAAGGCATTTGACTTGCACACCGGGCATCGTACAGGATGAAATCAAACCGCCCGGTCTCGGTCAATCGCAATGTTTCACTTTTAACTTTTAACTTTTTATGTCCTTCCGCGCCGACCGCATCTACCTCGAGTTTCTCCGGCTGACCCGGAGACTCTCCAACCAGCAGATTATGATGCTGCTGGCCGTGGTGGTCGGTGTGCTCGCAGGGCTGGGAGCCTACCTGTTCGAAATGCTGCTGCACGGCATCAAGAGCGGGCTGATACGCTGGTTCCCGGTGGACAGCGCACATATCCTCTTCCTGATCTACCCCGCCGTGGGCATCATCCTGGCGACGCTGTTCGTCAAATACATCGTCCGCGACAACATCTCCGAAGGCGTGACGCGCGTCCTCTACGCCATGTCGCGCCGCAATTCGCGCATCGCCCGGCACAACTGCTGGACCTCGATCGTGGGCGGTGCGACGACCATCGGATTCGGCGGTTCGGTGGGACCCGAGGCCCCGATCGTGCTCACGGGAGCGGCCATCGGCTCGAACATCGGACGGCTGGCGCGCCTCAACTACAAACACACGACGCTGCTGCTGTGCTGCGGCGCGGGCGCCGCCCTCGCGGCGATCTTCAAAGCCCCGATCACGGGCGTGGTCTTCGTGCTGGAAATCCTGATGCTCGACATCACCGCCGGGTCGGTCATCCCGCTGCTGATCGCCTCGATCACCGCGACGACGATGGCCTTCATGCTGCGCGGCTTCGACCCGATTCTGGCCGTGACGCTGGCCCCCGCGGACGCCTTCGAGCTGTGGCAGATACCGCTGTTCATCCTGCTCGGCGTGCTGTGCGGGCTGATGGCGTGGTATTTCACGTCGATGAACTCGCGGGTCGGAGGTTTCTTCAAGAGCATCGACAAACAGTACAAGAAATGGCTGTGGGGCGGTGCGATTCTGGGTATCCTGATCTTCGTCTTCCCGCCGCTGTACGGCGAGGGTTACGAGGGATTCACCTCCCTGATGCACGGCAACGCGCAGGAGCTGTTCAACAACTCGCTCTTCTACCGCTTCCGCGACATCGACTGGGTGATCATCCTCTTCGTCATCGCCACGATGTTCTTCAAGGTCATCGCCATGTCGACGACCAACGCCGCGGGAGGCGTGGGCGGTACGTTCGCGCCGTCGCTGTTCGTCGGAGCCTTCACGGGCGCCTCGCTGGCGCTGGTGTGCAACACGCTGTTCGGATGGGAGGTGTCGATCGTCTCGTTTACGCTGGTCGGCATGGCGGGCGTCATGTCGGGGGTGATGAACGCCCCGCTGACCTCGATCTTCCTGATCGCAGAACTCTCGAACGGCTACGGACTGTTCATCCCGCTGATGATCACCGCCTGCATCTCGTTCGCCGTGGACTACTACCTCGACCCCGACTCGATCTACACCAAGCAGCTGCGCCAGAAGGGCGAACTGCTGACCCACGACAAGGACCAGTCGGTGTTCGTCTTCCTGAAACTCGAAGAGCTGATGGAGACCGATTTCCTGCGCATCAAGGAGAACATGACCCTGGGCGACATCGTGCACATCATTTCGACGGCCCGCCGCAACATCTTCCCCGTGATCGACAACTTCGGCCGGCTGATCGGCGTGGTGCAGCTGGACGACCTGCGCGAGGACATGTTCAAACACGAGAAGTACGGGCACCCGATCTCGGACTACATGATTCCGCCGCCGGACAAGATCATCGAACACGAGGCGATTTTGAGCGTCATGGAGAAATTCGAGGACAAGCACGCCTGGATGCTGCCCGTCGTGGACAAGCAGGGCCGCTACCTGGGATTCATCTCCAAGTCGCGCATTCTGAACGCATACCGCGAACAACTCGTAAAAATACAGCAATGACAACGGAAAATGCCCTTCCCTGGGCCGAAGAGGCCGACTGCGCCGTCACGGTGTGCGACACCGAAGGCGTGATCCTCTACATGAACGAAAAGGCGCGTGCGACCTTCGCCCAACACGGCGACCTGATCGGCCGGAACCTGTTCGACTGCCACAACGAACGGTCGCGCGAAACGATCCGCCGCATGCTCGCATCGGGAGGCACGAACGCCTACACCATCGAAAAGCAGGGCGTGCGCAAGATGATCTACCAGACGGCGTGGAGGGAGCGCGGCGAAATCCGCGGGCTGGTGGAAATCTCGATGGAGCTGCCGGACGAAATGCCGCACTACATAAGGAAATAAATAGACGAGGGGAGGTTTTTTGAAAACCTCCCCTCGTTTTACGGAAACAGTCCGAAACCGGCAGCATTGCTACAACTTGATGTCGTAAATCTGAATCACTCCGGTCAGCTTGCCGGCGGCGTCCGTCACGAGCAGCGAGGTGACCTTGTTGCGGGTCATCATCTTCTCGGCCTCGATCAGTTTCTCGTCCGGCGAGATGGTCTTGGGATTGCGCGTGGCGATGTCGGAAGCCCTGATATTGAAGAACTCCCCGCGCAGGCGCTCCATCGCGCGGCGCACGTCGCCGTCGGTGACGATGCCCTCGATCCGCTCGCCCTCGCAGATCACGATCAGCCCCAATCCGCCCTTCGAAATGGCGTGGATCATCTCCGCAGCCGGGCAGTCGGGCGCCACGACGGGCAGATCGTGGTCGCGCATGACGTTCCCTACGGTCATCAGCAGACGCCGCCCGAGGCTTCCGCCCGGGTGCAGGCGCGCGAAATCGACGCTCGTGAAACCCCGCATCTGCATCAGCGACACGGCCAGCGCGTCGCCCATGGCGATCTGCGCCGTGGTCGACGAAGTGGGTGCGAGATGCAGGATGCAAGCCTCCTCCTTCACCCCCACGTCGAGATGCACGTCGGAGTTCTTGGCCAGCGCCGAGTCGGGGTTTCCGGTCATCGAAACCAGCTTGTTGCCGTTGGAGTGGATGAAGGGGACGATCTTGAGGATTTCGTCCGTCTCGCCCGAATAGGAGAGCGCGACCACGATGTCCTCCTTCGAAATCATGCCCAGGTCGCCGTGGAAGGCTTCGCCGGGGTGGAGAAAGAAGCTCGGGGTTCCGGTCGAAGCGAGCGTCGCGGCGATCTTGCGCCCCACGAGGCCCGACTTGCCCATGCCCGTAACGATACACTTGCCGCGGCTTCCGAGGATCATCTCCACGGCCGTGGCAAACTCGTCGCCGAGAGTGTCTTCCATGCGTTTGAGCGACAGCATTTCGGTATGGATCGCCTTGCGGGCAACCTCCAGAATCTGCGCCTTGGTCGTATCTGTCATGCTTAACGAGAGTTAGATGGGTATTTTACAGCAGGCTTTTCACAAGGGTCTCCAGATCGTCGAGCCGCAGCATGTTGGCCGCATCGCTCAACCCCTTGTCGGGATCGGGATGCACTTCGAAAAAGAAACCGTTGGCCCCGAACGCCTTGGCCGCATGCGCCATGGCGGGCACAAATTCGCGGTTGCCGCCCGTCTTGCCGCCCGCCGCGCCAGGGCGCTGCACCGAGTGGGTGCAGTCCATCACGACCGTAGGGGCGATTTTGAGCATGTCGGGGATATTGCGGAAATCGACGACGAGGTTGTTGTAGCCGAACGAGTTGCCGCGCTCGGTCAGCCAGATTTCACCGGCCCCCACCTCGCGGGCCTTTTCGTAGGGATAGCGCATGTCCGCGCCCGAAAGGAACTGGGCCTTCTTGACATTCACCGTTTTGCCGGTCCGGGCTGCGGCGACCACCAGATCGGTCTGGCGGCAGAGGAAGGCCGGAATCTGAATCACGTCGACGACCTCGCCGACGGGTGCGGCCTGCCACGATTCGTGGATGTCGGTGAGCAGCCGCAGCCCCCACTTCGCCCGCACGTCCGAAAGCATCTGCAACCCCTTTTCGAGTCCCGGGCCGCGGAACGACGATATGGAGGTGCGGTTGGCCTTGTCGAACGAGGCCTTGAAGATGATTTCCGTGCCGAGGGTGCGGTTGATGGCCGCAAGCCTTTCGCCCACGGCGTCCAGCAGTTCGGCCGATTCGATGACGCACGGACCTGCGATAAATTTTATTGCCATAAAATTCGAATTAAAAATTAAAAATTAAAGATTAAGAATTCCGGAGAATTTTCAATCCCTAATTTTTCATTCTTCATTTTTAATTGGAGAAAGCGTTCCGCTTTCTCCAGATCCTCGGGCGTGTCGATGCCGATGGTCTCGACCTCCGAAATCCCCACGCCGATCTTGTAACCGTTCTCCAGCCAGCGCAGCTGTTCAAGCGATTCGGCCAGCTCAAGCGGCGACTGCGGCAACGCCGTCACCGCCCGCAGCACGTCGGCGCGAAAGGCGTAAAGCCCGATATGCTTGTAGAACGTGTGGCGCGCGAGCCACTCTTCGCGCGGAACGCCCCGCAGGTAGGGAATCACCGAGCGGGAAAAATAGATGGCCCGCGACTGCGCGTCGAGGACCACCTTGGGCGAGTTGGGATTTTCGAGGGCCGCCAGTCCGTCGGCCTCGGTGAAGGGTTTCACGAGCGTGGCGATGTCGGTCGCGGGATCGTCGAAACAGCGTTTCACGGCCTCCAGCTGCGAAGGACGGATAAAAGGTTCGTCACCCTGCACGTTGACCACCACGTCGTATTCGCGGCCCTGCTTGCAGTAGGCCTCCCAACAGCGGTCGGTGCCGCTCCGGTGGTCCGGGGAGGTCATTTCGACCCGTCCCCCGAAGGCCCGCACGGCGTCGCGGATGCGCTCGTCGTCGGTGGCCACCACGGCATCGTCCAGCACGCCGGCGACCTGCTCGTAGACCCGCTGGATGACGGGCTTGCCGCCCAGCCGCGCCAGCGGCTTCCCGGGAAAGCGCGTCGAAGCGTAGCGCGCGGGGATGATTGCCAAAAAATTCATAATTCAGAATTCAAAATTCATAATTACAGCCTCCCGTTTTTTCGTCAGGGCGGATGAAATCCGGGACTTCGTGAAACCGGCAAGGCAGAAGCATACACGGGGTATGTGGCTGCCGAAGCCGACGAAGGAAGCGCCAGAGTTCGCCGCCATCACGAAAAAACTATTCCAGAGCCAGCTGCAACACCTCCTCGTTGGTCTTCACGTAGTGGAACGTGAGGCCCGCGATATATTCGGGTTTGATCTCGGCGATGTCCTTGCGGTTCTCCTCCGAGAGGATCAGCTCCGTGATGCCGGCGCGTTTGGCGGCCAGGATCTTCTCCTTCACGCCGCCCACGGGCATCACCCGTCCGCGGAGCGTGGTCTCGCCCGTCATGGCGATACGCTCCTTCACCTTGCGGCCCGTATAGCTCGACACGATCGAAGTGACCATCGTGATGCCGGCCGAAGGACCGTCCTTCGGGATCGCACCCTCGGGAACGTGGATGTTGATGTCGTTCGTTTCGAACAGCTTGGGGTCGATGCCCAGCTCCTTGTAGTGGGCCATCGTCCACTCGTGGGCGATCGTCGCCGACTCCTTCATCACGTCGCCAAGGTTGCCCGTGAGGCTCACCTTGCCCTTGCCGGGCGTCAGCACCGACTCGATGTAGAGGATGTCGCCGCCGACCTCGGTCCACGCAAGGCCCGTCACGACGCCCGTCATGCCGCCCACTTCGTACTCCTCCTTGAGGAGCTTGGGCATGCCGAGGATTTTCTCGACGTCCTTCATCGAAATCTCGGGCGCGAAAGCCTCGTCGAAAGCGATCTGTTTGGCGCGGGCGCGGGCGATCTTCGCCAGATTCTTGTCCAGCGAACGCACGCCGGCTTCGCGCGTATAGCAGGCGATGACGTTCTCGACGACCTCCGGGGTCATCGTCATCTCCTGCTCCTTGATGCCGTGGGCCTCGCGCTGCTTGGGCAGCAGGTGGTCCAGCGCGATGCGCACCTTCTCCTCCAGGAGGTAACCGGCAATGTTGATCATCTCCATGCGGTCGCGCAGCGCCGGGGCGATATTGGCCACGTTGTTGGCCGTGGCGATGAACAGCACCTTCGACAGGTCGTACTCCATGTCGAGGTAGTTGTCGTGGAACGTGGTGTTCTGCTCCGGATCGAGCACCTCCAGCAGGGCGCTCGACGGGTCGCCGTGGTTCGAAACGGTCACCTTGTCCACCTCGTCGAGGATGATGACGGGGTTCGACGAGCCGCACCGCTTGATGGTCTGGATGATCCGGCCCGGCATGGCGCCGATGTAGGTGCGGCGGTGTCCGCGAATCTCCGACTCGTCGTGCAGGCCGCCCAGCGAAATACGGCCGAACTTGCGGCCCAGCGCCGCGGCCACCGACTTGCCCAGCGAGGTCTTACCCACGCCCGGAGGGCCATAGAGGCAGAGGATCGGCGATTTGAGGTCGCCCTTGAGCTTGATGACGGCCAGGTGCTCCAGCAGCCGCTCCTTCACCTCGTCCAGACCGAAATGGTCGTGATCGAGCTGTTCGCGGGCGCACTTGAGGTCGAGGTTGTCCTTCGTCACGTCGTTCCACGGCAGTTCCAGCAGCAGCTGCAGGTAGGTCATCTGCACCGAATATTCGGCCACGGCGGGATTCAGCCGCTCGACCTTCTGCAACTCCTTCTCGAAGGTTTCGCCCACCTCCGCGGGCCAGTTCTTCTTCTTGGCCTCCTCGCGCATCTTCTCGATGTCGGCATCGGCGCCGTCGCCCAGTTCGTCCTGGATCGTACGCATCTGCTGCTGGAGGTAGTAGTCGCGCTGCTGCTTGTCGATCTCCTGCTTGACGCGCTCCTGAATCTGGTTCTTCAGCTCGGCCAGCTGCTGCTCGCGGATCAGGATTTCGAGCAGCTTGCGGGCGCGGGCCAGCAGGCCGGGGGCCTCCAGCAGCGACTGGCGGTCTTCGTCCGTCAGCTCCATGTTGGAGCAGATGAAGTTGATGATGCCGCGCTTCGAGTCGATGTTCTTGATGGCGAAAGCCGCCTCCTTGGGCATCGACGGCGACACGTTGATGATGTTCAGCGCCACGTCGCGGATCGAGTCCACGAAAGCCTCGAACTCGATGCTCTTCACATCGGGAGTCGAATCGTGCAGGGCCGTCACCCGGGCCTTGAAATAAGGCTCGGTGGTGATGTACTCCGTGATCTCGACCTTCTCCAGGCCGTTCAGGATCACCGTGAGGTTGCCGTTGGGCATTTCGAGGATCTTGATGATCCGCGCGGCCGTGCCGACCTTGTACATGTCGTCCGGCGCGGGGTCCTCGACGTCGCTTTCGCGCTGCAACACGGCGCCCAGGATGCCGCCTTCGGCATTCACGGCGCGCACGAGGTTGATGCTCTTGTCGCGGCCCACCGTGATGGGCGTGATGGCGCCGGGGAAAAGCACCGACGAACGCAGCGTGAGAATGGGTATGATTTCGGGCACTTCGACCTCCTCCACAGGCTCGTCGCCGCCGGTCACGATGGGGATCACGCGGTGATTGCCGTCGAGCAGCTCGGGGACGAGATTCACGTCGTCTACTTCGATGGTTTTGATCTTATCTTTTTTGCTCATAGGATATACAGATATATAATGGTGCAAATATAACGATTTTTTAGAAATTTTATTTTATCTTTGACAGAATGTTAATAACTTTGCATCCCTGAAAACAAAGTAAAATTCAACGCGCCATGCAAATCGCAGACAAATACGCACCGCAGCAGATCGAATCCAAATGGTACGACTACTGGATCGAACAGCATATTTTCCACTCGGAACCCGACCAGCGGGAACCCTACACGATCGTCATCCCTCCCCCCAACGTGACGGGCATGCTCCACATGGGGCACATGCTCAACAACACGTTGCAGGACGTGCTGGTGCGCCGCGCCCGCATGTCGGGAAAGAACGCCTGCTGGGTGCCGGGCATGGACCACGCGTCGATCGCCACCGAAGCCAAGGTGGTGGCGATGCTGCGCGAAAAGGGCATCGAAAAGTCGTCGCTCACGCGCGAGGAGTTCCTCCGCCACGCCTGGGAATGGAAGGAGAAATACGGCGGCGTGATTCTCAAACAGCTGCGCAAACTGGGCGCCTCGTGCGACTGGGACCGCACGTGCTTCACGATGGACGAAGCCCGCACGGAGAGCGTTCTGCGCGTCTTCTGCGACCTCTACGAGAAAGGCAAGATCTACCGCGGCGTAAGGATGGTCAACTGGGACCCCGCGGCGCAGACGGCCCTCTCGGACGAGGAGGTGGTCTTCAAGGAGTCGCACGGCAAGCTCTACTACCTGCGCTACAAGGTCGAGGGAACCAACCGGGCGATCATCGTCGCCACGACGCGCCCCGAGACCATTCTGGGCGATACGGCGCTGTGCGTCAACCCCAATGACGAGCGTTACAAGGCCCTGCCCGCCGACGCCCGCGTCGTCGTGCCGCTGGTGGGACGGTCGATCCCGGTGATCCGCGACGAATACGTCGACATCGAGTTCGGAACGGGCGCCCTGAAGGTGACTCCGGCCCACGACGTGAACGACTACATGCTGGGCGAGAAATACGGGCTGGAGACCATCGACATCTTCAACGACGACGGCACGATCAACGACAAGGTGGGCATGTACGTGGGTCAGGACCGCTTCGACGTGCGCCGGCAGATCGAAAAGGACCTCGACGCGGCGGGCCTTTTGGAAAAGACCGAAGATTACACCAACAACGTGGGCTATTCGGAGCGCACGGGCGTGGCCATCGAGCCGAAACTCTCGATGCAGTGGTTCCTCTCGATGCAGGAGCTGGCCGAACCGGCGACGAAAGCCGTGATGGAGGACGCGATCCGTTTCGTGCCCGAGAAATACAAGAACACCTACCGCCACTGGATGGAGAACATCAAGGACTGGTGCATCTCGCGCCAGCTGTGGTGGGGCCAGCGCATTCCGGCGTACTATCTTCCCAAAGGCGGCTTCGTGGTGGCCCTGACGGCCGAAGAGGCGTTGGAAAAGGCCCGCGAGAAGGCCGGCGACGCCTCGTTGCAGCTGACGGACCTGCGGCAGGACGAGGATGTGCTCGACACATGGTTCTCGTCGTGGCTGTGGCCCATCTCGGTGTTCGACGGCATCCGCTTCCCGGACAACAGGGAGATCGGCTACTACTACCCCACCAACGATCTGGTGACCGGTCCCGACATCATCTTCTTCTGGGTGGCCCGCATGATCATGGCCGGCTACGAATACCGCGGCGAAAAGCCCTTCTCGAACGTCTACTTCACGGGCATCGTGCGCGACAAGATCGGCCGCAAGATGTCCAAGCAGCTGGGCAACTCGCCCGACCC
This sequence comes from Alistipes sp. 56_sp_Nov_56_25, assembly GCF_001915285.1. NCBI lineage: Bacteria > Pseudomonadati > Bacteroidota > Bacteroidia > Bacteroidales > Rikenellaceae > Alistipes > Alistipes sp. 56_sp_Nov_56_25. The sequence goes on along the minus strand of NZ_MNQF01000001.1, from coordinate 197,984 downwards.
GCTGGACCTGATTGCCCAGTACGGCGCCGACGGCGTGCGTATGGCGATGCTCATCTCCTCGTCGGCCGGCAACGACGTGATGTTCGACGAAGCGCTGTGCGAGCAGGGCCGCAACTTCGGCAACAAAATCTGGAACGCCTACCGCCTCCTGAACGGCTGGGCGGTGGACGCCGCGGCGGCGCAAAGCGAGAACAACCGTCTGGCCGTGGCGTGGTTCGGGCAGGCGTTGGACCGCTCGCTGCGCCAGATCGCCGAGGATTTCAAGTCATACCGCATCTCGGAGGCCTTCAAGGAGGCCTACCGCCTCTTCTGGGACGATTTCAGCGGCTTGTACCTCGAGATGGCGAAGCCCGCCTACGGACAGCCCATCGACGCCCCGACGATGGAGGCGACGAAGGGCTATTTCGACGCCCTGATGCGCGTGCTGCACCCCTTCATGCCGTTCGTCACGGAAGAGATCTGGCAGGACCTCGCGCCCCGCGCCGAAGGCGCTTCGATCTGCGTGGCGCAGATGCCCGAGCCTGCGGCCGAAGACGCCGCGATGCTGGCGCGCTTCGAACTGGCGAAGGAGATCATCACCTCGGTGCGCAACATCCGCAACCAGAAGAGCCTGCCGCAGAAAGAGGCGCTGACGCTCCGGGTCATCGCCGATGAGAACTATCCCGCGGAGTTCGCCCCCGTCGTGATGAAGATGGCCAACCTCACGGCCATCGAGACCGTGGCGGAGAAGGACCCGGCGGCCGCGGCGTTCATCGTCAAGACGACGCAGTACTTCGTGCCGATGGCCGGAAAGATCGACGCCGAGGCCGAGCGCAAAAAACTCGCGGACGATCTGGCCTACTACGAGGGATTCCTCGCCTCGGTGATGAAGAAGCTCTCGAACGAGCGGTTCGTCGCCTCGGCGCCCGAGAAGGTGGTGGCCAACGAGCGCGCCAAGCAGGCCGACGCCGAAGCCAAGATCACGGCGATCCGCGAACAGCTGGCGGCGCTCGAATCCGGCAAATAAGCATTAAAACAGCTATCATGGCCCTACGATACAAACTCTTCCTGTCATGCTGCGCCCTGACCATGGCGGCAGCCTGTGCCTATGCCCGGGGATTCAGACTGGAGGGAAGGATCGAGGGACTGCAAGCCGGAGACACCCTCCGTTTCGAGCGTATTCTCCTGCCTTCATGGAAGTACGGCCCGGGATTCGACGTCGTGGTCCGCAAACCGGGCGCATTCCGTCATCGGGGGAAGTCGGAACACGACCAGTACTACCTGATGACCTACCGCCCGAAAGCCGGAAGAGCCGCAGCCGGGGATCGCGGAGGCAAACCCGTCATCGTCAGGCCCGGCGATAGGATCGGCATGACCGGCTCGACGGATGCGATCTATTATTGCCGTCTCGGCGGAGGAATTTACGACGAGCCCATGCTGTCGAGCCTGCTGGCGGTCGATGATTCGCTCGGCCGGGTCCGGGGGCGTTATCTGGAAAATGCACGGGAAGCGTCGGAGCGGAACGATACGGCAGCCAGCCGGGAATGGGGCGGAAAATTCAACCGATTTTACAACGGCAATCCCGGCGTAGAACGAAAGGATATGCTGCGCAAAGCCTACGAAGCGGCCAATCCGCACGGAAGCCTGTACCTGTTGATCGACAGGATACCCAAGTTGTCGTACACCCCGGCCAAGGAGGCGCACAGGTTTTACAAGACATTGTCCGAAGGGTTGAAAACGAGCTATTTCGGCCGGATGTACGCAGACTGCATGGCAAGAATGGAACAACTCGCCGAAGGAAAACCGGCGCCGGATTTCACACTGGCAACGACCGAAGACCGTACTGTCGCCAAGGCTGATTTCAAAGGCCGATACCTGCTGCTCTACCATTGGGGATTGTGTCCCGGCTCGATCCATATCGACCGGCAGGTGAGCGATCTGTTCGAAAAGTACAAGGACAAAGGATTGCAGGTGGTGGGACTGACCGAATCCATCGCCGATATCCGGAGCGTATACGAAAGTCTGCCCGCAGGCAAAAAAACGCCGTCGCCGGGTGTGGACGACATGCGCCCCGTGCTGGCCGGCATGCTGGAACACGGATGGATCGAAGCGGAACTGGAAACCGGTCATCCGGAAAACCGGCAGATCATGGAAACGTATGCCATCGAAGGCCGGCCGTTCTTCGTTCTGATCGGTCCGGACGGCACCATACTGGCACGCAATTACACGAATGCCTTTTACCAGGCGAAAAAGATTCTGGACAAGGAGCTGGGCGGAACGGCCGCCGAATGAACCGCGAAACGGCCGGCGGCGGTGCGGCAGGCGCAAGCCCCGGAAAACCGGACCGGAACATCCCGTCATAAACTCTATGTTTGATCTCTAATCTACGCATATTTTGTCTCCGATCACCATCTACACCGACGGCTCGGCCCTCGGAAACCCCGGGCCGGGCGGCTACGGCGCAGTGCTTCTCTCGGGACACCACCGCAAGGAGCTGTCGCAGGGATTCCGCCTCACGACCAACAACCGCATGGAGCTGATGGCCGTGTGCGTGGCGCTCGAAACGCTCAAGTTCGAGGGTTCGGACGTGGTCATCTACTCCGATTCGAAATACGTCGTCGACGCCGTCTCGAAAGGCTGGGTCTTCGGCTGGGTCCGCAAGGGATTCGCGGGCAAGAAAAACCCCGATCTCTGGATGCGTTTCCTGCGCGTGTACAACCGCCACAACGTCCGTTTCGTCTGGGTCAAGGGCCACGCCGAAACAGTCGAGAACAACCGCTGCGACTGTTTGGCCGTGGCGGCGGCCAACGACAAGGCGCACTGGCTCGAAGACACGGGCTACGATCCCGCAGAGCGGTAAAACGGAAGGCCGCCGCACCGTTTTTTCGGCACAAAGTCCACCATAATCCATCGAATTATCGTACATTTTTCGCTTTTCGGGTTATTATTCCTATCTTTACGCCGCGAATTGCGTAACCAACAAACATACGCTCCGAATGTTCAAAACATACATGCGGCTGTTGGGTTTTGCCCGGCCGATCAAGAAATACGCGATCCCCTACTTCTTCTACTCGCTTTTCTACGCGTTGTTCAACTCGCTGACGTTCATGCTGATCATCCCGATCCTGAACACCATGTTCGACGCGAACTACTCCTTCGAATACGTCGAAAAGCTGCCTCCCCTGGAACTCAATCAGGACTACCTCGCAACACTTTTCAACTTCGCCTATTCGCACATCTTCGAACAATACGACCGCCAGAACGTACTGATGCTGCTGGCCATTGTAGCCATCTGCATCAGCCTGATGAGCAACCTGTTCCGCTACCTCGGCGCATGGACCATGGAGAACATGCGCACGCGGACCCTGCAACGCATGCGCAACGAAATGTTCTCGCGCGTGATGGACATGAACGTGGGCTATTTCTCGGACCAGCGCAAGGGCGACATCATTTCGAAAATCACCTCCGACGTGGGCGTGGTGCAGTTCTGCATCACCAACACCCTCCAGGTGTCGTTCCGCGAACCGTTTCTGATCATCGGCTACATCGTGATGATGGTGGCCATTTCGTGGGAGCTGGCCATCTTCTCGGTGCTGTTCCTCCCGGTGGTGGCCCTGCTGATCGGCAGCATCGTGAAGAAACTCCGCCACCCGGCCCGCACCAACCAGCAGCGCATGGGCGAGATGGTCTCGACGCTCGACGAGTCGCTCTCGGGCATCAAGGTCATCAAGAGCTATAACGCCACGGAATACATCAAGCAGAAATACTACGCCATCAGCGCCGACCTGGCGCGCCTGACCCTCTCGATGGCCCGCCGGCAGCAGCTGGCCTCGCCGATGAGCGAGTTCCTCGGCATCACGGCCGTGGGCGTGATCCTCGTCTTCGGCGGTTCGCTCGTGGCCAAAGGCGTGCTCGACCCCGGCGGATTCATCGCCTTCATCGCCATCTTCTCGCAGATCACGCGCCCCGTGCGCACCTTCATCGACCAGTTCGCCAACATCAACCAGGGAATCGCCGCCGGAGAGCGCATCTTCTCGATCATCGACACGAAACCCGAAATACAGGACAAACCCGGCGCCCGGGAACTCACGGGGCTGAAAGAGAAAATCGAATTCCGCGACGTGCACTTCACCTACGACGGGGAGCGCGAAGTGATCGACGGCATTTCGTTCGAGATACGCCGCGGGCAGACCGTGGCTCTGGTCGGTCCCTCGGGAGGCGGCAAGTCGACATTGAGCGAGCTGCTGCCCCGCTTCTACGACCCCTCGGCGGGCGAAATACTCATCGACGGCATCTCGCTGCGCGACTACACGCAGGAGAGCGTGCGCGCCCATATGAGCGTCGTGGCGCAGGACACCGTGCTTTTCAACGACACCATCGAAAACAACATCGGCATGGGCAAGCGCGGCGCCACGCACGAAGAGGTGGTCGAGGCGGCGAAGGTCGCCAACGCCGACTGCTTCATCCGCGAATGCACCGACGGTTACGGGACCAACATCGGCGACCGGGGCGTGAAACTCTCCGGCGGCCAGCGCCAGCGGCTCTCGATCGCCCGCGCGGTGCTCAAGAACCCCGACATCCTGATCCTCGACGAGGCCACCTCGGCACTCGACACCGAGAGCGAAAAACTCGTGCAGGACGCCCTCAACAACCTGCTCAAAGGCCGCACGTCGGTGGTCATCGCCCACCGCCTGTCGACCATCCACAACGCCGACCTGATCGTTGTCGTCGACCACGGCCGCATCGCCGAACAGGGCACGCACAACGAGCTGATGGAACGCAACGGCATCTACGCCAAGCTGATCGAAATGCAATCCTTCGACTAAAATGACCGAGCGGGAAAAGATGCTCGCCGGCGGGTGGTTCGACCCCCGGGATGCGGAACTCACCGCCATCCGGGACAACGCCACGCGCCTGATGCACCGCCTCAACGTTGAACTCTGCGGCCACGACGACGCCTACCGCGCCGCACTGCGCGAGCTGTGCCCCGGCTGCGAAGGATTCATCCGCGAACCGTTCCGCTGCGATTACGGACTCAACATCTCAATCGGCGAAGGGTCGTTCGTCAATTTCGACTGCGTGTTCCTCGACCTGGCACCGATCCGCATCGGCCGCCACACGCTCATAGGTCCCAAAGTGCAGCTGCTCACCGCCCTGCATCCGTTCGACGCGACACAGCGCCGCACTGGACTCGAAGCGGGCCGTCCGATCACCGTCGGCGACGACTGCTGGCTGGGCGGAGGGGTGATCGTCTGCCCGGGCGTCGCCATCGGCGACCGTTCGGTCATCGGCGCCGGAGCCGTCGTGACGCGCGACATCCCGGCCGACTCGGTGGCCGTGGGAAATCCGGCGCGCGTGATCCGCACGCTGACGCGGCAGGACGAAACCGAATAGCGCCGCCGCGCAAAAAATCATCCGGACAAAATTCGTTTTCTCCCGAAATTTTCTATTTTTGCAGAAACATCGAAAAAAGGGTAATTTCTGCCATGCACTCCGAACAAGCCGCCCCCGACCTGCTGCAAAAATCACTCGACGCCTCCGGCGTCGGATGGTGGCAGCTCGACTTCGGACAGCGCGAAATGACCTGTTCGCGGCTGGCGGCGGACCTTTTCGGCGCAGATCGCACCCGCATTTCGTTCGAGGAGGTCTACCTGCTGCCCGGCGAGGAGCACCGGGCGCGCATTTACACCCGCTGCGCCGCCCTCAAGGTCTCCGACTCGCTCGACGAAACGTTCGTCACGGCCAACGGCGACAGATGCCTGCAAGTCAGAGCCGTGGCTGCCGCCAACGATCCGCTGACGGGCGTCCGCTCGGTTTTCGGAACCGTCCGCCGCGTTACGGAAGGCACTCCCGAAAATGCCGAACTGGCCTCCATCAATCAGAGTTACAAGGCGACGCAACGCAATTACAGCCACCTCGCACAACTGATCGAACACCTGCCGATCGGCTACCTGCGCGTCAACATCCTGCGCGACAAATCGGGCGAAGCGGTCGACTACCTGCTTTCGTACATCAACCAGCAGGCCGGCAGGATACTGGGCATCCACACGCAGGGCCATGCCGGAAAGACGGCCCGCGAGGTGGGAATAGATCCCCTGAAACACATTCCCACATTCGAGCACATCCCCTCCTGCTCCTTCTGGGAGCAGACCGGGAAAAGCCCGGACGGCAAACGCACCTGCCGCTTCCTGATCTACAACACGCCGGGCGACGACGAACTGGTCATCCTGCTCGAAGACATCACCGACGCCACGCGCAGCCGCGAACAGCTGGACGATTTCGAGCATCTCTTCAACCTGGTTTCGGACTTCGCGCACGTGGGCTGCGTCAGCTACAACCCCCTTACGGGAGAGGGTTACACCAAGGGTCCCTGGGCCAAAAATTACGGCGAAGCGGAAAACACGCCCGCCTCACAGATTCTCGGCCACTGGCGGCAGGTCCATCCCGACGACCGGCAACACCTTGAGGAGGAGTTCGAACGCCTCAAAACCGGAGAAATCCGGACTTTCGTCAACGAAGTGCGCATCGTGAGCGATCAGGAGCCGATGCGCTGGATCAAAATCCACCTGCTCTGCCGCGACTACCGTCCGGAGGAGGGCGTGATCGACCTGGCGTGCGTCAACTACGACATCAGCGAACTCAAACGCACCGAGGAGGAGGAGCTGCGCGAAGCGAAGAAGCGCGCCGAGGAGTCCAACAAACTCAAGTCGGCGTTCCTGGCCAACATGAGCCACGAAATCCGCACCCCGCTGAACGCCATCGTCGGATTCTCGGAGCTGCTGGCAGACGAAAGCAGGCACGAAACCCGCCGGGAGTACACCGACATCATCCTGCGCAACAACACCCTGCTGCTGCAAATCATCTCCGACGTGCTGGATCTGGCGCGCATCGAGTCGGGACGCACGGACATCGAGCGCACGCAGTTCGACGCCCGGGACTTATGCCGGGAGGTCGCCGACTCGCTCCGCCTCCAGCGCCGGCCGGGCGTGGAACTGCGCGTCGAGGAAGGGCTGCCGGAATTCCCCGTCACGGAGTACAGGAAGGGGCTTGCCCAGGTGCTGAACAACTTTACGCGCAATGCACTGAAATTTACCGAAAAAGGATCGGTAACGATCGGATTCCGCCGGATTCCCGGCCACATCCGTTTCTACGTCCGCGACACGGGCATCGGCATCGCGCCCGAAGACCGGGAACGCATCTTCGAACGTTTCGTCAAACTCGACACCTTCACCCAGGGGACCGGGCTCGGGCTGTCGATCTGCAAGTCGATCGCCGAACAGCTGGGCGGCTCGGTCGGCGTCGACTCCGTGGCGGGCGAAGGCTCCTGTTTCCGGATCGACATTCCCGCGGGGGAGTAATCCCCAAAACCCGCGTCCGTCCCGGGCGCAGAACCGGACGGGAAACGACCGGGACGGTCATCGCCCCGAAGCCGGACGCGGACAGCCCCGACGAAGGGAAGGCCCCCGCAGACCCCGCTTCCCGGAACGGACATCCATAAATCGAACGCTTCAGACCCGTTTTTCAAATCTTTTTTATATCTTTGCCAATTGTCAGAAAATTAGCGAAGAAATTTCTACCGATATGAAGTTCAAGGAGTATAAAGGCCTCGACCTGGCAGGCATAGCCGCCGACGTGCTCGGCGAATGGGACGCACGCGACACGTTCCACAAAAGCATCACGACCCGCGAGGGCCATCCCACGTTCGTATTCTACGAGGGTCCCCCCTCGGCAAACGGCATGCCCGGCATCCACCACGTCATGGCCCGCACGATCAAGGACGTATTCTGCCGCTACAAGACGCAGCAGGGCTACCTCGTGCACCGCAAGGCCGGATGGGACACTCACGGACTGCCCGTGGAACTGGGCGTCGAGAAGAAGCTCGGCATCACCAAGGAAGACATCGGCAAGAAGATCTCCATCGAGGAGTACAACCGCACGTGCCGCGAGGCGGTGATGGAGTTCACGGGCAAGTGGGAGGACCTCACGCGCAAGATGGGCTACTGGGTCAACATGGACGACCCGTACATCACCTACGACAACAAATACATCGAGACGCTGTGGTGGCTCCTGAAGCAGCTCTTCGACAAGGGACTGCTCTACAAGGGCTACACCATCCAGCCCTACTCGCCCGCCGCCGGAACGGGTCTCTCGACCCACGAACTGAACCAGCCCGGCTGCTACCGCGACGTGAAGGACACGACCTGCACGTCGCAGTTCCGCGTGATCCGCGACGCGAAGAGCGAGAAACTCTTCGAAGGGGTCGAAGGTGAACTCTATTTCCTGGCCTGGACCACCACGCCGTGGACGCTGCCTTCGAACACGGCGCTGGCCGTAGGCCCTGCGATCGAATACGTGAAGGTCAAGTGCCGCAACCCCTACACCGACCGGCCGCAGACGGTCATCCTGGCCAAAGAGCTACTGGGTTCCTACTTCACCAAGAAGATGGAAGGCACATACGAGATCATGGAGGGGAGCTGGAAAGGTCCCGAGCTGGAAGGCATCCGCTACGAGCAGCTGATCCCGTGGGTGAAGCCGGAAGGCGACGCCTTCCGCGTGATCGTCGGCGACTACGTGACCACCTCGGACGGTACGGGCATCGTGCACATCGCCCCGACGTTCGGCGCCGACGACGACCGCGTGGCCAAGGCCGCCGGCATCCCGCCGCTCTTCATGGTCGACCGCGCGGGCAAGAACCAGCCGATGGTCGACAGGCAGGGCAAATTCTTTTTGATCGAAGACCTCGACCCGGAGTTCGTGAAGACGCACGTCGACGCCGCGAAATACGGGGAGTATGCGGGCCGCTACGTGAAGAACGCCTACGACGAGCGGCTGAGCGAGACCGACCCGACGCTGGACATCGACATCGCGGTGATGCTGAAAGCCGAAAACAAGGCCTTCAAGATCGAGAAGCACACCCACTCCTACCCCCACTGCTGGCGCACGGACAAACCCGTGCTCTACTACCCGCTCGACTCGTGGTTCATCCGCACCACGGCGCTGCGCGAGCGGATGATCGAACTGAACAAAACGATCCGCTGGAAACCCGAATCGACCGGAACGGGCCGCTTCGGCAAGTGGCTCGAAGGACTGGTGGACTGGAACCTCTCGCGTTCGCGCTTCTGGGGAACCCCGCTGCCCGTATGGGCCACGGAGGACTACTCCGAGGTGAAGTGCATCGGTTCGGTCGAAGAGCTGATGGCCGAAATAGAGCGTTCGATAGCGGCGGGCGTCATGCAGGAAAACCCGTACAGGAATTTCAGGGTCGGCGACATGTCGAAGGAGAACTACTCGACCGAGAACATCGACCTGCACCGCCCCTATGTCGATTCGATCGTGCTGGTCTCGTCGAAGGGCGAGCCGATGAGGCGCGAATCGGACCTGATCGACGTATGGTTCGACTCGGGCGCCATGCCCTATGCGCAGGTGCACTACCCGTTCGAGAACAAGGAGGGCTTCGGCCAGGTCTACCCCGCCGACTTCATCGCCGAGGGCGTCGACCAGACGCGCGGCTGGTTCTTCACGCTGCACGCCATCGCCTCGATGCTCTTCGACTCGGTGGCTTTCAAGAATATCATTTCGAACGGTCTGGTGCTGGACAAGAACGGCAACAAGATGTCGAAACGCCTGGGCAACGCCGTCGATCCGTTCGAGGTGCTCGACACCTACGGAGCCGACGCGACGCGCTGGTACATGATCTCCAACTCGCAGCCGTGGGACAACCTCAAGTTCGACAGGGACGGCGTCGACGAAGTGCGCCGCAAATTCTTCGGAACGCTCTACAACACCTACTCGTTCTTCGCCCTCTACGCCAACGTGGACGGCTTCACGGGCCGTGAAGAGGAGGTTCCGATGGAGAAGCGTCCCGAAATCGACCGCTGGATCATCTCGCTCCTGAATACGCTGGTGAAGAACGTTACCGAATCTCTCGAAGACTACGACCCCACTCCGGCGGCCCGCGCCATTCAGGAGTTCGTGGGCGAAAACCTCTCGAACTGGTACGTGCGCCTCAACCGCAAGCGGTTCTGGGGAGGCGGCATGTCGGAGGACAAACTGGCGGCCTATCAGACGCTGTACACCTGTCTTGAGACCGTCACGATGCTCGCAGCGCCGTTCGCGCCGTTCATCTCCGACCGCATCTTCACGGACCTCAACGCCGTGAGCGGTCGCCACAAGGACGAATCGGTGCATCTCGCGGCGTTCCCGACGGCCGACGAACGGCTGATCGACGCCCGCCTCGAAGAGATGATGTCGCTGGCGCAGAAGGTCTCGTCGATGGTGCTGGCCCTGCGCCGCAAAGTGTCGATCAAGGTGCGCCAGCCGCTGACCAAAATCCTGATCCCGGTGCTCGACCCCGCGACGGCGGAGCATATTTCGGCCGTGAAGAACCTCATTATGAACGAGGTCAACGTGAAGGAGATCGAGCTGATCGAAAAGACCACGGGGCTGATTACCAAACGCATCAAGCCCAACTTCAAGACCCTCGGGCCGCGTTACGGCAAGTGGATGAAGCAGATCGCCGCCCTCGTCGCGGAGTTCTCGCAGGAACGTATCGCCGAGGTGGAGGCCGCGCCGGAAACGGTGCTCGACCTCGGAGCGGAGCGGATCACCGTGACGCCCGCCGACTTCGAGATCACCTCGGAAGACATGCCCGGATGGCTCGTCGCCTCGGAGGGAAAACTCACCGTGGCGCTCGACATTACCGTCACCGAGGAGCTGAAAGCCGAAGGTGTGGCACGCGAGTTGATAAACCGCATCCAGAATATCCGCAAGGACTCCGGATTCGAGGTCACGGACAAGATCCGCGCAGAGATCGAACAGAAGCCCCTGGTGGCCGACGCAATCGCCCGATTCGCCGGTTACATCGCTTCGCAGACCCTCGCCGTGGAGGTCCGTCCGGCAGCGGAACCGGCAGGCGAAACAGTCGTCGAAACCGACGTGGACGACGAACCGCTGCGCATCGCCGTGACGCGGATATAGCCCCTTGATATATTCCGGTAAAATTTGGTAATATCGGAATTATTGCTTAATTTTACAGTAAACCTTAAAAGAGAGGAGATTATTATGGCAGACGAAAGAACCAGATACAGCGACGCCGAACTCGAAGAGTTCCGGCAGCTTATCCTGAAAAAGCTTGAGAACGCGCGTGCGGACTACGAGCTGTTGCGCGCCACGATCACCCATACCGCCGACAACGATACGGAAGACACATCGCCGACGTTCAAGGTGCTGGAGGAGGGCGCCGCAACTCTTTCCAAAGAGGAAAGCGGTCGTTTGGCTGCCCATCAGATGAAATTTATCCGCAACCTCGAAATGGCGCTCGTACGCATCGAGAACAAGACGTACGGCATCTGCAAAACGACCGGAAAGCTCATTCCCAAGGAGCGGCTGATGAAAGTGCCCCACGCCACGGAATGCATCGAGGCCAAAGAGGGCCGCAGATAAGGCGGGGAAGGGATGACCCCATTCCACGCTGAACGGAAAATGGAAAAAGACGACCTTCGGGCCGTCTTTTTCGTCTTCTCCGGGGGAGGATGTCGCGGCAAAGAAAAGAGAGGGATGGAAAACACCGATTATAAGCCATGCGGGGAGCTGCACCCACCGCCGAGACGGAATAATCGGGATATGGGTATCGAATCCTCAATTTAGGCCCCTGTGTCGCACTTTTTGCCGAAAAAATCCGTTATCTTTGACACAATGTTCGCCCGGTTCTGCATATTTTCCCTGATCCTGATTGGGGCGGCAACGGTCCTCTCGGTCCGTGCCGCAGGACCCGGCACGCACGCCCCCGACCGGTTCACGCCCGACAGTGCCCGCGTGACGAATCCCGATGCATCGGCGCGCAACCAGCGCCTCTACGACAGCATCCAGTCGAAAACCAGCCGGCGCGCCGTGCCGCGCATGCTTTACCGGATGCTCTTCGTAAAACCCGTGCTCGACACCACGATGAGCGGCCGCGTCACCGACGAGAGCCGCCTGCTGGAACCCTACGCCGGGAAAACCATCGGCGACATCACCATCGAACGCCAGCAGGTTTTCGACCCCGGCGGCAACCGGCTCGAACGCATGGCCAACAAAACCCACATGCTCACCCGCGACCGCGTCGTCCGGCGCGACCTGCTGTTCCGCTCGGGCGACAAGCTCGACCCGCAGCTCATCGTGCGCAACAAGCAGCTGATCCGCTCGCGCGACTACATCTCGGACATCGACGTCACGGTGCTCCCCGACGCGGTGGACTCGACACGCGTGAACCTCCTGATCACCACGCGCGACAGCTGGACCATCTCCGTCGACGGAGGATGGCATTCCGAGGGCCGGACGATGGTGGGGCTTTCCGACGCCAACATCTTCGGATCGGGCAACAAACTCAAATTTATGACCAACTTCAGCCGCAAGGACTTCTCCTACGGCGGCAACATGGTCGAATACGAAATCCCCAACCTGCTCGGGACCTTCTACACCGCCGAGATCGGCGGAGGGCGCGACTTCTACAACTCGACGCTCAACATGGGGCTGCGCAAAGAGTTCCTCAAACCCACGGACTACGAGATAGGCCTTACATACAGCGACATCAAAGCCAAGCGCTACATGATCGAACAGGACACGTCGCTGCTGGTGAAGGAACGCAACCTCGACGTCTGGAGCGGCTACTCGCACTACCTGCGCGGGATCAAATCGAGCGTTTATCTCTCGGGACGCTACAACTACCGGCGCGTGAGCCGCAGGCCCCTCGTAGCCCCGGACTACAACCCCGCGCTGCACGACCAGGACGCCCTGCTGGTCGGCGGGGGTCTCTACCGCGAAAAATTCTACACGGCCAACATGATCTACGGATTCGGTACGCGCGAGTACCTCGCGACGGGCTACAAGGCCGAAGTGACGACGGGCTATTCGTGGGGCGAATTCAACGACGCCCTCTACCTCGGCGCGAGCTACGAAACGGGTGGATTCCGCAGACTGGGCTACATCATGGGCGGCTTCACGCTCGGAAGCTACATAGACCTCGAAAACGGCATGTGGCAGCGCAGCGCCGTAGATGTCGACCTGCGGTGGTTCTCCAACCTTTTCCTGTTCAAGCGCAGCCGCATCCGCCAGTTCCTCGCCTTCAACTACACGCAGGGCTGGAACCGTGCGACGGGCAGCGACGAGAGCATCCGCTTCACGCGCACCGACGGCCTGCAAGCCCTCAAGGAGTACATCATCGGAACCAACCGCATGATCCTCAACACCGAGACGGTGGTATTCACCCCCTACCAGCCGCTGGGATTCCGCATCGCCGTCTTCGGGTTCGCCGACTTCGGGCTGATCGGCTATTCGCCCAATATCTTCAAAAACGACTTCTTCACCTCGTTCGGACTGGGCGTGCGGCTGCGAAATGAACGGCTGGTGTTCAACACGATCCAGATCCGGCTGGGCGTGGCCTTCGGCAAACGCGGACTGGTCGAGAGCGAATATTTCCGCCTTTCGAACCCGACACGCATGGAGCAGTACCGCTACCGACCGACGCGGCCCGAGATCGTCGAATTCAAATAGGCACGCACAAAAAAGCGGAGGATTCCGTGGAATCCCCCGCCTTCGTGAACTTTTTATCTGCTTATGGTTTTTCCTTTAAGCCTTTACCTGCGGGCGCGAATCTCGACCACGCCGTTGCGCCCCTTCTCGCCGTAACGCTTCACGGCCTCGTCGCCCTTGTAGACCTCCATGCGCTTGATCTTCCCGGATTCCAGCCGTTCAACATCCTCTTTCGAGGCCTCCCTGCCGTTGATACGGATCAGCATGCCGTCGGGAAATCCGCCTTTCAGCGTAACCTGTCCCTTATAAACCGACACCGAACTTTCCGGAGTGCCCTGAATGGTCACCTTATCGGCATGCCCGGCGTCCGCCGAAAGTTTAAGCGACGTTCCCACCGCTTTCTGCGCTTCGGAAAGCTGTGCCGAAGTCTCCTTGCGGGCCGCTTCAAGCTCCTTCTGGGCCTTGTCGAGCGCTTTCTGGGCCTGCTTCCAGTCATCGGAACTCATATACTTGCGGGCCAGTTTCAACCCTTCGCGGGCGGCTTCGATCCCGGCTCTCCCGGCTTCGATACCCTCCCGGGCCGACTTCGCGGCGGCTCTTTGCGCGGCAGCCGCCTGTTTGGTCGTAATCGTTATCACGCCCTCATACCCCTTGTCGGCAAACTCCCCGGGGAGATTCGTGCCTTTGATCACCGACATGCTTTCAATCTGATCCGGGTCGAGCGATTCGATTTCAGACACTTGTACGCCGTCGACGATAAATACAGGATTCGACTCGACCGACGAGCCGTTCTCGACCTTGAACCGATACGATTTCGCGATTCCGGCCGTATTCACCACAACCGTTCCGTCTTTCGGCCTCGTACCGTGACCGATCACCCGCACGGTTGTCGACTCGTTCGTCCCGGCGCTGTCCGCCCGGGTGACCGTCACGACTTTGCCTTTCAGTCCCGGGACCTGCGCCCCATCGCCCGGTTCTCCGGTCTTTTTGAGCGTTACAAGAATCACGCCGTCGGCGGCCTTTTCGCCGTACACAGCCATCGAAACGGAATCCTTGAGCACGGTGATCGCCTCGATCCGGTCGGCAGCGAGGCTGTCCATCGACTTCACCTCCCGGCCGTCGACCAGAATCAGCGGTTGTTGCCCATCGGAAAAAGATTTCGACCCCCGAATGTAAATCGTACTGGTTTCTTTTTTACCTTTGTCTTCAGGAAAGACATAAGCGGTTTCGGCGAAAGCCCCCAGGGCGACGGCCGTGAGCGGCAGGAGCAGGAGCGCCCTGGCCCCGGCCCACCGCGACGATTTTTTACGCAACATCATGGTAATACGGTTTTTAAGTTTACTGTGATTAAAGCTGTTGGCAATCGAGTACCACCTCCCGCCGGCAGCTTTCTTTATTAACAACATCTGGTAACTCCGGGCGTCGACGCCGCTGTCGAGCACCGCCTCGTCGGCTTCATATTCGTGGATGGCCCGCAGTTCGCGGCGCAGCAGCCACATCGCGGGGTTGAACCATTGCAGGCAGCCCGCAACGTCGGTCACGATCAGGTCGAGCGAATGGCGCAGCCGCAGGTGCGCCCGTTCGTGAAGCAGAATCGCCCCGCCGTTTTCCGCCAGGTCCCTCTCGGACATCACGATATAGCGTCCCCAGCTGAAAGGCGTCACGGGCCGTTCCGTGCGCACCAGCACAGCCCCGTCCTCCAGCCGTTCGCGACGTCCGCCGCGGATCAGACGCAGGACTCCGATGAGCGAACAAAGCGTCCACAGCAGCGTGGCGGCCGCCCCGAGCAGGAATGCCGCCCCGGCGAGCATCTCCCACGGAAAAGGTTCGGAAAGCGGTTCGGCGAAGGCCGTCGCAACAGCCTCCCCGTCCGGGATTTCCGGCAGGACGGGGATTTCGCGGTAAACCGTGATCACGCACAGCGGCAGCACGAACGAGAGGAACATCGCCCCCAGAACCACGATCCGGTTGAAGCGGTGGAAGGTCTCACGGCTCAACAGCAATTTGAAAAAGAGGTAGAAGACAGCCAGGCAGACGCCGACTTTCAGGCTGTAAATCATCAGGTCGTACATGGCGCTATCGGTTTTGATTTTCGATGCGGTCGATCAGGCTGCGCAGTTCGCCGAGCGAGATCTTCTCCTCCTCGACCAGTGCCGAGACCGCCCCGAGGTAGGAATTCTCGAAATAGCGGCTGATCACGCTGCCGAGCGTCGAGCGCGAAAACTCCTCCTCGCTCACCACCGGATAGTATTGGTAGGTGCTGCCGAAGGAGTTGTGGGCGACATAGCCTTTGGCTTCGAGCGCGCGGACCATCGTCGAAAGGGTGTTGAAATGGGGTTTGGGATCGGGCGAAAGGGCCACCAGTTCGCGTACGAACAGCGGACCGTGCTCCCAGAAGCAGCGCATCAGCTCCTCTTCCCTGCGTGTCAGTTTTTCAGGATTCTCTTTCATATTTCACTCAAACAAGCGTTATCAGGTATCGTTTTCAGTTGAAACGGAGGCATTCCAGCATACGGCGGCGCAGCAAAACGCCCGGTCCGGTCCCGATGCGGCGAACAGCGCCCTCGCGGCCGACGATCCCGCCGGATTCGTCCCACGACTTTCCGGACACGCCCGGCCGGAAATGCTCCCTCCGGAACAGCCGCCCATCGCTTCATCGGTCCTTTTTCATGCACCCGGGAGCAAAGGTAACTAAAAAAAATTCACATGCAACTATTTTACATAGTTTTTAAACTAAAAAATTTAGTTATGGCTTTTTTCCGGAATTTGAAGATTAATCCGTATCTTTGAATTATGGTACTTATAGCCGACAGCGGATCGACCAAATGCACGTGGATCGCCAGCGACGGCGCACGGACGACAAACGTGCGCACGCGGGGGATCAACGCCGTGCAGCACTCGGCCGAACAGATACGCGAAGCCCTCGCGGAACTGCCGCCATGCGACGGCGTGACGAGCGTGAGATTCTACGGCGCGGGGTGCGGCGAGACCTTCCCGGAGGCGAGCGAGAAGCTGCGCCGGGAGTTGGAAGCGCACTTCGGAACGACGGACATTACGGTCGAATCGGACCTGCTGGGCGCGGCGCGGGCGCTCTGGGGCCGCGGAGAGGGCATCGCCTGCATCCTCGGCACGGGATCGAACTCCTGCCTGTGCCGCGACGGCGAAATCCTGAAAAACGTCCCACCGCTGGGCTATGTGCTGGGCGACGAGGGCAGCGGGGCCGTGCTGGGGCGCAACCTGGTGAACGGCATCTTCAAGGGGCACATTCCGCTGAAAGAGGAGTTTCTCGCGGCGCACGGGCTGAATTACGAGGAGATCATCCGCCGCGTCTACCGCGAGCCTTACGCCAACCGCTTTCTGGCCTCGTTCGCACCTTTCATACGCGCGCATATCGACCGCCCGGAGATCCGGGAGCTGGTACTCCGGTCGTTCCGCGACTTTGCGTCCCGCAACCTGAGCCGTTATCCGGCGGAACTCCCCGTATCGCTGCTGGGCGGCGTGGCGGCCCACTTCGAGGCGTTGCTGCGCGAGGCGCTGGAAGCGGAGGGCCGCCGCGTGGAAACCATCGTAGAATCGCCCGCCGAAGGGCTTTTGAAATACCACTATGGAAGATAGAATCACCGAACAGGATTCGGCCTACGACGACCTGCAACGGATGTCGGTGCACGACATCCTGACGGGCATCAACCGCGAGGACGCCCGTGTGCACGAAGCCGTGCGGCGGACCATCCCCGTCATGGAGCTACTCGTCGAACGCATCGTCGAGCGCATGCAGCGCGGAGGCCGGATGTTTTACATCGGCGCCGGGACGAGCGGCCGGCTGGGGGTCACCGACGCCTCGGAGCTGCCCCCGACCTACGGCGTGCCGTTCGACCGGGTGATCGGGCTGATCGCCGGAGGCGACGGCGCTTTGCGGCGGGCCGTGGAGCACGCCGAAGACGACACCGAAGGGGCCTGGCGCGACATGGCGCCCTACCACCCCACGGCCGGCGATGTGCTGATCGGCATCGCAGCATCGGGAACGACGCCCTACGTGATCGGCGGACTGCGCGCGGCGCGGCGCCACGGACTGCTGACCGGCTCGATCACCTGCAACCCCGCGTCGCCCGTAGCTGCCGAAGCGGAGTATGCGCTCGAAGCGGTCGTAGGACCGGAGTTCGTGACCGGATCGACGCGCATGAAGGCCGGAACGGCCCAGAAATTGATGCTCAACATGTTGTCTACGGCGGTAATGATCCGGCTGGGACGCGTCGAAGGCAACCGCATGGTCAACATGCAGCTGACCAACGACAAGCTCGTGGCCCGCGGAACGCGGATGGTCGCCGAGGCGTCGGGGCTTGACGAAACCGAGGCCCGCGAACTGCTGCTGCGCTGGGGTTCGGTGAAGCGGGCACTGGAGGAGATCGGAAAATAGACAAAACGAATACACACTTCGACGTACAAATCGCTTTCGACCGCCGTCATTGCCGCCTGCGGAGCCATCTACAAGCATGGCCCCGCCCCGGCCTCCCTCCGGAAGGGAGACGACGCATGCTCCCGGCAGTTGAAACGATAAAGCATATGACCGCATAAACAGAACAATGGCTAAACTTTTTTCCGACCGCGAAATACGCGCCATTGCGGTATTCCTGCCGTTGGCCGGGCTGCTGATCATAGCCCTGATGCTCGTACGCCCGGCAGCCGACCCCGAAGCGGCCCGCCGCGCCGAGGCCGAGATGGAGGAGGCGTTGCCCGCGGACAGCGTCGTGATGTCGCATTTCGACCCCAACACGGCCTCGTTCGACGACCTGCGGCGACTCGGGCTTACGAAGCACGAAGCGGTGAGCCTGCTGAAATACCGCGCCGCGGGCAAAGTGTTCCGCATTCCCGAGGACCTGACGCTCTGCTACGGCATCAGCGACTCGCTCTACCGGCGGCTCGAACCCTGGGTGCGCATCGGCCGCAAATACGCCATCGCACCCGAAAAATACCGCACGGGACGCATTCTCCCCGAACCGCTCGCACCCGGGCCGTTCCGCATCGACACCGTGAGCGCCCGCTACCTGCGCGCCATCGGGGCCTTGTCGAAGCGTCAGGCCGAGGCGTTCATCCGCTGGCGGGATTTGAGCGGCATCTACGACATGGAGGACCTGCGCGAATGCTACGTCGTGAGCGACTCGGTGGCCGCGGCGCTGGAACCCTACGTCATCTTCCCGGAACGGAAGGCGCGGCCGATCGAACAGCCCGTGGAGCTGAACACGGCCGATTCGGCGACGCTGCGCTCGGTTGTGGGCATCGGTCCCAGGACCGTCGTGGCGATCATGCACTACCGCGAACGGCTCGGCGGATTCGTCCGCGCGGAGCAACTCGCAGAGGTTCCGGGAGTGCGGGAACGCAATTATGAAAAAATTTTGAAACAAATTTACTGCGATAGTTGCAAAATTCGGAAAATTGATATTAACTTTGCAAGCCCGAAAGTGCTGGGGAAACACCCCTACATAGCACCGCAGGCATTACGAAAATTGCTGAAAGCAAGACAATTGAAAGGAGGTTGGAGTACCGCTGGAGAATTGGTGGAACAGAACATATTGACCCGCGAGGAGGCAGCACGGCTGGCTCCTTATCTGCAATTCGGGTCGGACAGCGGACCTGCCGACGAATAAAACGACCGTTTTTGGGGAAGATGCATCGAGGATGCGCACCCCGCAGTTTTCAGAACGAACAAACAGATTCAAAACAACAAAAAACAAAGAATATTATGATTATCATGCCGGTAAAAGAGGGCGAAAACATCGAGCGCGCCCTGAAAAAGTTCAAACGTAAATACGAGCGCACGGGCGTCTTGAAGGAGCTTCGCCGCCGCCAGTACTTCACCAAGCCTTCGATCGCGAAGCGCGAGGCGATGCAGCACGCCATTTACGTGGAACACATGTACCGCGACGACGAATAATTTCCGCAAGATATGAAACCAGAACCGGGAACACTCCGAAAGGAATGTTCCCGGTTTTTCTATGCCGTAATCAGCCCGATCAGCGCAGGAACAACAGTTCGCGATACTTCGGCAGCGGCCAGATCTGATCGTCGACGATCTCTTCCAGCTTGTCGATATGGCGGCGGATCTCGTCGAAGCAGACAGCCACGGTATCGTGGTAGGCAATGGCCTTTTCACGCGGGTCCTCGATCCGGTTGGCAACCTTGCGGGCGTCGATCATCTCGCCGGTGAGTTTCTGGATCGAGGCCGTATGGTCCTGAATCTTCTTGATAAGCAGAATGTCCGACGAGGCGTTCAGCCCTCCGATCTGATGCATCTTATAGACCTTGTCGAGCAACTGCGCCTCGTATTTCGAAGCGATCGGCACGATGTGGTTCATCGCCAGGTCGCCCAGCACGCGGCCTTCGATCTGGATTTTCTTGGTATAGGTCTCCCACTTCACCTCGGTGCGGGCTTCGAGTTCGACCTTGGTGAAAACCCCCATATCGCCGAACATCTTCAGGCTCTCCCTGTCCAGGTAGCGGTCGAAGATCAGCGGCGTCGACGTCTCGCAGTCCAGACCGCGCCGCTTCGCCTCGGCCTTCCACTCGTCCGAATAGCCGTTGCCGTCGAACCGGATGGCCTTGCAGGCCTTGATCATCTGCTTGAGCACCTCGTAAATGGCCCTCTCCTTCTTGGCCCCGGCCTCGATCTTGGCGTCCACGGCCTTCTTGAACTCGGTCAGTTCGTATGCCATCGCCGAGTTGAGCACGATCATCGCCTCGGCGCAGTTGTCCGACGAACCCACGGCGCGGAACTCGAAGCGGTTGCCCGTGAAGGCGAACGGCGAGGTGCGGTTGCGGTCGGTGTTGTCCAGCAGCAGCGTCGGGATGTGCGAAATGCCGCTCATCTTGAAGACGTTCTTGGCGTCGAAACGGATGGCATCGTCGCCCTTCGATGCGGCCAGCTTGTCCAGCACGGCCGACACCTGCGTTCCGAGGAAGGTCGAAATGATGGCGGGAGGCGCCTCGTTGGCGCCCAGCCGGTGAGCGTTCGTCGCGCTCATAATCGACGCCTTCAGCAGGCCGTTGTGCTTGTAAACCGCCGAAATGGCGTTCACCAGGAAAGTGATGAACTGGAGGTTCTCCGAAGCGGTCTTGCCCGGACCGAGCAGGTTCACGCCCGTATCGGTTCCCAGCGACCAGTTGTTGTGCTTGCCCGATCCGTTGATCCCCTTGAAGGGTTTTTCGTGCAGCAGCACGCGGAACTGGTGACGGCGGGCGATCTTGTCCATAATGGTCATCAGCAACTGGTTGTGGTCGTTGGCCAGGTTGGCCTCCTCGTAAACCGGAGCCAGCTCGAACTGACTGGGAGCCACCTCGTTGTGGCGCGTCTTGACCGGAATTCCCAACTTCAGGCACTCGTATTCGAGGTCCTTCATAAAGGCCATCACACGCGTCGGAATCGCCCCGAAATAGTGGTCTTCCAACTGCTGGTTCTTGGCCGACTCGTGTCCCATGAGCGTACGCCCCGTGAGCATCAGGTCGGGACGCACGGCCCAGAGGCTCTCGTCCACGAGGAAATATTCCTGCTCCCAGCCCAGGTAGGAAAAGACCTTCTCGACATTCTTGTCGAAATAGCGGCACACCTCCGTGGCGGCCTTGTCGATGGCCGTCAGCGAGCGCAGCAGGGGCACTTTGTAGTCGAGCGCCTCGCCCGTATAGGCGATGAAGACGGTAGGGATACAGAGCGTCGTGTCGACGATGAAGGCGGGCGACGTGGGGTCCCAGGCCGAGTAGCCGCGGGCCTCGAACGTATTGCGGATGCCGCCGTTGGGGAACGACGAGGCGTCGGGCTCCTGCTGCACGAGCAGCTTGCCGGAGAACTCCTCCAGCACGCCGCCCTGACCGTCCGGCTCGGCAAAGGCGTCGTGTTTCTCGGCCGTACCGCCCGTCAGGGGTTGAAACCAGTGGGTATAGTGGTCCGCACCGTGCTCCAGCGCCCACTGGCGCATACCCGCCGCGATGCTGTCGGCAACTTCGCGCGTAAGCGGCGTGCGTTTTTCCATCGTGTCGAGCAGGGCCGCATAGGTGCGCTTGTCGAGATACTTCCGCATAGCCGCACGTCCAAATACCTTCTTTCCGAAGTAGTCCGACGAGCGTCCCTCGGGAACTTTCACCTCGACGGCCGTGTGATTTATGGCCGCATCGACCATCTTGAATCTGAGTAATGATGACATATACCTGACTGATTAAGGGTTTAGTGTTCGTAGAAAAAACCGCGCGGGGAAGGACCCGATAATTGCAAACTAAAACCTAACCTGAAATTCAACCGGACAACTGCCTCCCGGCAGGACCTGCCGACCTAACTAACCCGGGGCCGCTCCCCCGCTGCGGTACATCTTTCGTTCCGGCTACAAATGTACGAATTATTCCGTTACGTTGTTTTTACAAAATCACCGTTTTTTCAAAAAACAGCCGTTTTTTTCATCATTTTCCCGAAAAAACAACCGTTTTTCGCCGCATACACCCGAAAATTTCAGTCATTTTTCGAAAAACAGCCTCATTTTTCACGAAAAATCCCCAAAATACATTTTTTCGTTTTTTTCCAAAACAAGCAGAAATAAAGACCATTTTTCAACCATTCAACCACACCGAAGACAGCATCCGCGCCGGGCCGTCCGGAAATGCGGCGGGCGGCGAAATCCGGAAAAATTCCGCTGCACTGTTATTTTCGTAACAATTTCTTGTTACAATTCGGTAATTAATTTGTAACTTTACGTGCAATTTTGAAACAGAACGAAACTACACACATACTAATCTCTAAATAGTCATGGCAAATACCAAACGTGAAAAGCTGTTCACCGAGTTCCCGCCGGTCCCGACCGAAAAGTGGGAAGAGGTGATTACAGCCGACCTGAAAGGAGCCGATTACGAGCGCAAGCTGGTGTGGCGTACGGGAGAAGGATTCAACGTCCGCCCCTACTACCGCGCCGAAAACCTCGAAGGCATCCGTTTTCTGGGCTCGCAGGCAGGCGAGTTCCCGTACGTCAGAGGTACGCGCAGCCACAATCGCTGGCGCGTGCATCAGACCGTCGAGGTAAAATGTCCCAGGGAGGCCAACGCCGAGGCGCTGAAACTCCTCAACTCGGGCGTCGATTCATTGGGCTTCTCGATCGCGAAGGAAGGCTTCACGGCCGAAGAACTCGATCAGCTGCTCGCCGGAATCTCGATCCCGGCCATCGAAATGGTCTTCTGCGGCGCGCAGACGGGCAGCATCGCCGAACTGGTGATCGCCAAGCTCGAAAAGGAAGGCACTGCCTCCGAGGCGCACGTGGCCTTCTCGATCGACCCGCTGGTCAAGGGACTGTCGCAGAAAGGCGACTTCTGCTCGCCCAACGGCAAAAAGTGCTTCGCGAAGATCGCCTCGCTGATCGAAAAGACCCGCGAGTACAAGCACATCCGTATCGTGACCGTCTCGGCCGGCATCTTCTCGAACGCCGGATCGACCATCGTCGAGGAGCTGGCGTTCGCCCTCTCGGCCGGTAACGATTACATCGCGCGCCTGACCGACGCCGGCGTGGACGCCGAGCTGGCGGCCCGCAAGCTGCGCTTCTCGTTCTCGGTCACCTCGAACTATTTCCTCGAAATCGCCAAGTTCCGCGCGGCGCGCATGCTGTGGGCCAACATCGTCAAGGGTTACAACCCCTCGAAGAACTGCGCCTGCAAAATGCACATCCACGCCCGCACGGCAGACTGGAACCAGACCGTTTACGATCCCTATGTCAATATGCTCCGCGGCACGACGGAGGCCATGTCGGCCACCATCGCCGGCGTACATTCGCTGGAGGTGACGCCGTTCGACGCCGCGTTCGAAAGCCCCACGGAGTTCTCGAAGCGCATCGCCCGCAACGTCGAACTGCTCCTGAAGCACGAATCGCACTTCGACCAGGTGGTAGACCCCGCAGGCGGCTCGTACTACGTGGAGAACCTCACGCAGTCGATCGCCGCCGAGGCCTGGAAGCTCTTCCTCGAAATCGAGGAGAAGGGCGGCTACGCCGAGGCCTACAAGGCCGGCTTCATCAAGGAGCGCGTGGAGGCTTCGGCCGCCGCCAAGGACAAGGCCATCGCAACGCGCCGCCAGACGCTGCTCGGCGCCAACCAGTTCCCCAACTTCACGGAGGTGGCCCCGAAGGAGATCACCGCCGAAGCCGTCACCCGTCCCGCTGCCGAAGGCAACGTCCTCACGCCCTACCGCGGCGCCATGGCCTTCGAGGCGATGCGCCTGCACGTGGACCGCTCGGGCAAACAGCCCAAGGCGTTCATGCTCACCTGCGGCAACCTGGCGATGGCCCGCGCCCGCGCCCAGTTCTCGTGCAACTTCTTCGCCTGCGCCGGAATCCGCGTGCAGGACAACACCTTCTTCAAGTCGATCGAGGAGGGCGTGAAGGCCGCACTCGAATCGAAAGCCGAGATCGTGGTGGTCTGCGCTTCGGACGACGATTACGCAGAGGCCGCACCGAAGGTGAAGGAGCTGCTCGCCGGCAAAGCCATTCTCGTAGTCGCAGGCGCTCCCGCATGCGCACCCGAACTGGAGGCCCAGGGCATCACGAACTTCATCTCGGTGAAGTCGAACGTCCTGGAGACTCTGAAGTTTTATCTTAAAGAAATGGGCATCTGATCATGAGAGCTAAATTTTCAGAACTGACATACGAAGCAGGCGGGCAGAAGAGCTGCTGCGCCTCGAAAGGCTGCGGACAGGTGGAGCCGTGGCTGACGGCCGAGCGCATCCCCGTCAAGGGCGCCTATACGGCCGAAGACCTCGAAGGCATGGAGCACCTGAACTACGCGGCAGGCATCGCCCCGTTCCTGCGCGGTCCCTATTCGACGATGTACGTGATGCGTCCGTGGACCATCCGTCAGTACGCCGGATTCTCGACCGCCGAGGAGTCCAACGCATTCTACCGCCGCAATCTCGCCGCCGGACAGAAAGGTCTGTCGGTGGCCTTCGACCTGGCAACGCACCGCGGTTACGACGCCGACCACCCGCGCGTGGTGGGCGACGTGGGCAAGGCCGGCGTGTCGATCTGCTCGGTGGAGGACATGAAGGTGCTCTTCAACGGCATTCCGCTCGACCGGATGTCGGTGTCGATGACCATGAACGGCGCCGTGCTGCCGATCCTGGCCTTCTACATCGTGACGGGCCTGGAGCAGGGCTGCACGCTCGACCAGCTGGCCGGTACGATCCAAAACGACATCCTCAAGGAGTTCATGGTGCGCAACACCTATATATATCCGCCCGAGTTCTCGATGCGGATCATCGCCGACATCTTCGAGTACACCTCGAAGAACATGCCCAAGTTCAACTCAATCTCGATTTCGGGTTACCACATGCAGGAGGCGGGCGCCACGAACGACATCGAGCTGGCCTACACGCTGGCCGACGGTCTGGAGTACCTGCGCGCAGGTATCAATGCCGGCATGTCGGTCGACGCCTTCGCACCGCGCCTGTCGTTCTTCTGGGCCATCGGCATGAACCACTTCATGGAGATCGCCAAGATGCGCGCCGCACGTATGCTGTGGGCCAAGATCGTTAAACAGTTCAACCCCAAGAACCCCAAGTCGCTGGCGCTGCGCACCCACTCGCAGACCTCGGGCTGGTCGCTCACCGAGCAGGACCCGTTCAACAACGTGGCCCGCACGGCCATCGAGGCCATGGGCGCCGCGCTGGGACACACCCAGTCGCTGCACACCAACGCCTTGGACGAGGCGATCGCCCTGCCGACCGACTTCTCGGCGCGTATTGCGCGTAACACGCAGATCTACATTCAGGAGGAGACCAACATCTGCCGCGAGGTCGACCCGTGGGCAGGTTCCTACTACATCGAGACACTGACCAACGAGATCGCCCACAAAGCCTGGGAGCGCATCGAGGAGGTCGAGAAGCTGGGCGGTATGGCCAAGGCCATCGAGACCGGCATTCCGAAGATGCGCATCGAGGAGGCGTCGGCCCGCAAGCAGGCCCGCATCGACTCCGGCGAGGAGAAGATCATCGGCATCAACGAATACCGTCTGGAGAAGGAGGCCCCGATCGACATTCTCGCCGTGGACAACACGGCCGTGCGCGAGAGCCAGATCAAGCGGCTCAAGGAGCTGCGCGCCAACCGCGACGAAGCTGCCGTGAAGAAGGCGCTGGCCGCCATCACCGAGTGCGTGAAGACCAAGCAGGGCAACCTGCTCGAACTGGCCGTCGAGGCCGCCAAGGTCCGCGCCTCGCTGGGCGAAATCTCCGACGCCTGCGAAGTGGTCGTAGGCCGCTACAAAGCTGTTATCCGTTCCATTTCAGGTGTATACTCTTCAGAAGTGAAAAACGACAAATCCTTCGAGCGCGCCAAGGAGCTGTGCGCCGAATTCGCCAAGAAAGAGGGCCGTCAGCCGCGCGTGATGATCGCCAAGCTCGGCCAGGACGGACACGACCGCGGCGCCAAGGTGGTCGCTACGGGTTATGCCGACATCGGCTTCGACGTCGACATGGGTCCGCTGTTCCAGACTCCGGAGGAGGCCGCCAAGCAGGCCGTCGAAAACGACGTACACGTAGTCGGCGTATCGTCGCTGGCCGCCGGCCACTTGACGCTCGTGCCGCAGATCATCGCCGAGTTGAAGAAGCTGGGCCGCGAGGACATCATCGTCATCGTCGGCGGCGTGATCCCCGCGCAGGACTACGATGAACTCTACCGCGACGGCGCCGCCGCCATCTTCGGCCCCGGTACGCCGATCGCCACGGCAGCCATCAAGATCCTCGAAATCCTGCTCGCCGAGTAAATTCCCGGCTCCGACAAGAGAAACGCCGCGGTCGCAAGACCGGGGCGTTTTTTGTTCCGGAGCACTTCGGGAGGGACTTTTTTCACCCGCCAAAGACCGGAACGGGAGTTTTTGCATTATCTTTACGACTGAAATACACAAATTCATTCATTCCAACGTTCCATTCGCATGAAGAAAACCCTCATTCTGTTGCTTGCCTGCTGTGCCTGCATCCGGTCGCAGGCGCAGACTCCGGAGGCAGCCGCCGCACCGGAACCCTCCGTAACCCGGACCGACAGCACCCTGACATTCCCCGAACCTGAATTCATCGGCCAGGCATTGGCTATCCGGCCCGACAACAGAACCGAGCAGCTCGTTCAGGAGAGCCTGGCTCCCCGCCACCGTTCGTCCACCGGGCAGAAACTGTTCGGCATCGGAAAGAACCACATCGACGAAATGACGCTGAAAGGCGCGCAGTCCCCCGTCCGGCTCCGGAAGAGCGACGGCATCGCCTTTATCATCCGCGTTCCGGACAACCTGATCGACCCGATGTCGGTGATCAGCGTCTTCCGGTTCAAGGTCAAGAAGAAGATGCGGATCGCCGAATACGCGTCGGTCGGAACCTTCGGCGACCAGCAGCGCAACACGCTGGAACGGCAGCCCTTCACCTCGCGCCGGTTCGGAAGCAGCTCCTACCTCATCATCCTGAAAGGCGTCGAGACCGGAGAATACGGCATCACGGTCGATGCGCTGGGCAGTCTCAACGTTTCGACATTCGGGGTGGACGAATAAACCCGCGTTCCATGACAAACAATCCCCGCAACCTCGGTTGCGGGGATTGTTCTTTCGGCAGCCGGCAATGGGATCACAGGCAGGCCTCCAGAATCCGGCGGGCCATGGCGCCGTCGACGTTCTGCGCCTCGCCGAACCGATCGCCCGCAGCCGTGAAGCGGCGTTCGATCTCGGCGATGGTCTCTTCGCCGATACCCTCCTCCGAAAGGCGTGTCGAGAGGCCCAGCGAACGGAAGAACGCCTCGTTGGCCGCAATCGTGCGGTCGATGCGCTCCTCCTCCGAACCGCCGGCAATGCCCCAGATACGCTCGCCGTATTGCAGCAGTTTGCCGCGTTTCTGCCCGCGCAGCACGCGCAGCTTACCGTTGATGACAATGGCCAGCGTCGCACCGTGCGTCAAGCCGTGCAGCGCCGTCAGCTCGTGGCCGATCATGTGCGTCGCCCAGTCCTGCGTCACGCCCATACGGATCATGTCGTTCAGGGCCAGCGTCGCCGAAAGCATGTATTCCGACATCGTGTCGTAATCGCGCTCGTCCGCCAGCGCTTTGGGAGCGATTTCGACCACCGTATGCAGGATGCCTTCGGCCCAGCGGTCCATCAGCCGCGACTGATGGGGCGTAGTCATATACTGCTCCAGCACATGCACGAAAGTATCCGCAAGTCCGCAGGCTACCTGACGCTTCGGCAGCGAATAGAGCGTCTCGGGATCGAGGATCGAGAAGACCGGATAATCGCCGTAGAAAGCATATTTTTCCTTGGTCTCGTAGCGCGAAATGACCGCCCCGGAGTTCATCTCGGAACCCGTGGCCGACATGGTGAGGACCGTAGCCAGCGGCACGGTCTTGCCGGCCTGCCCCTTGAGCACGATGTCCCATGCATCGCCGTCGTAGAGAAGGCCCGCAGCGATGAGTTTCGTACCGTCGATGACCGACCCGCCGCCGACAGCCAGCAGGAAGTCCACCTTCCGCTCTTTGCCCAGCGCAATGGCTTCGCGCAGGGTCTCGACCGACGGATTCGCCTCGATGCCCCAGAACTCGACCAGGTCGCGGCCTTCGAGTGCGGCGACGACCTGATCGTAGACGCCGTTACGCTTGACGCTTCCGCCGCCGAAGGTCAGCATGATGCGTTTTCCGGCGGGAATGAGCTTCGGCAGACGGGCGATCTGGCCCTTGCCGAAAACCAGTTTGGTCGGATTGTGATAGATGAAGTTGTTCATGGCGAATATTTATTTATCCTATTACGAAGAGAATGAATGACCGGACGGCTCCGAAACCGGATTGCACCTGGTTTGACAGGGCCTCCGGCTGCTAAAAGAGCCGTTACGCCTCTAAAGATACGAAAAAAGCCGGACTGCGCAGAGAATTCTCCGCTAATTTTCAATCTTTGCGGTGAAAGCTGCCGGTTTGTGCTTAAACGAAGCAGAGCGCGGATGGGTGTACCGAAGTACGTCCCATTCGCGCCCTGCAGGAGCAAGTGCAAAGATGCACCGTAAAATCAATCGTTTAGAAGTACTTGCCGCGCAGGTCCTGAATCTTGGCCATCTGCTGGATAGCCGGGATGGCGAACTGCTGGGCCATGCCCTCGGCCATGGCCTGGGCGCGAACTTTCTCGCCTTCGGCGGTCTGCTTGTCGTCGGTCTTGACATCCCCGACCTCGAAGACATAGACGCCCGAAAGTCCCTTCACGGGAGCCGACAGGGCACCCTTCTCGGCCGATGCGATGGCGCCCACCAGACGAGGCTCCATGCCCACGCCGTTCACGTAGAACGAACCGAAAGTCACATCGGAGAAGTCCTCCACCTCCGAGCCGAGACTTGCAGCCTGCTCGGCGAGGGTCGAACCCGAAAGGCTCTTGACGATATAATCGTATTTTTTGTCGCGAAGAAGCTGCGAACGGATCTGGGCCGAAACCTTATTCAGCGGTGCGTACTCATTGTCGTCGATCTCGGTCAGCGTGGCAATCACGTAGTCCTTGCCCACGTTGAAGATCGCCGAAAGGTCGCCCTCCTTCGCTCCGTAGACCCAGCGGGCCACCTCG
The DNA here is from genome assembly GCF_001915285.1 of Alistipes sp. 56_sp_Nov_56_25. Classification (NCBI taxonomy): domain Bacteria; kingdom Pseudomonadati; phylum Bacteroidota; class Bacteroidia; order Bacteroidales; family Rikenellaceae; genus Alistipes; species Alistipes sp. 56_sp_Nov_56_25. Next base: position 168,917 of record NZ_MNQF01000001.1, on the reverse strand, counting down.
CGCGAATCCTCAAGGCCGCGGATCGTACGGTCGCCCTGGGCAATCGCAGCCACGCGGGGCGTCACGGCAGCCGTCGAAGCGGCATCTGCGAATGCGGCGGCCGAACCCTTGGCGTTGACCATGAACGAACCGGCCTGGTTGTGCACGTCGCGGCGCGTGGCGGCCGAAGCCTCCACGGGATAGGTGATCGTAGCCACCTGCACGTGTTTCGAAGGTTTGTCGGCACGGTATACCTGCATCAGCTGGATGGCGTCGCCCGAAGCGATCTTCACGATGTCGCCCTGTCTGGCATTGGCCAAAGCGGCGGCGAACTCGCCCGTGAAGGCCGAGAAAGGCAGCACTCCCACTTCACCGCCGTTGGCGGCCGTAGCGTCGTAAACCGAATAACGGGCAGCGGTCTGCGCGAAATCGCCCCCCTTCTTCAGCACCGTCAGCAGGCTGTCGGCAAGCGCCTCCTGCGCATAGGGCAGCACGATATGACGTACGCCCACCGAGTCGGGAACCATCTTCGAATCGAGCGCGCGGGACATCGTCCACTCGTTGTTCTTCAGCACGGGACCGTACATCTCGCCCGCCATCAGCGCCTTGGCCTCCTCGTCGGAGAGCTGTGCGGCGGAAACGTAGCTGTCGGCGATCTTGCCGTTGCGGTTGGCGCGGACGAAGGTCTTCACCTCCTCGGCGGCGGCGAACTCCCGGCCCACCTCCGTCACGCTCTTCTCAAGCGCCAGCAGGTCGTCGTCCGTGGGGGAGACCTCGAATACGACATACGAAATCGTACGCGACGGGGTCTGCTTGAACTGGTTCTTATGGCTGTTGTAGTAAGCCTTCACATCACCCGACGACACCTTGACGAGCGAATCGGGAACGGCCGAGAACTTCTTGCCGGCCCACTTGCCCGAGAAAGACTTGTTGGCGGCCTCGACACCGCGGGCGACCTCCAGCGAATTGACGTAAACGCCGCCCTTCACCAGTCCGAAGTACTTCTGCACCTCGCGCTCCAGACGGGCCTGCTCGTTGAGCTGCGCCCAGGCATTGGCCGCCTCGGGGTTGGTCTCGGCCTGCGCGAGGAACTGGCTGATGGCAGCCACGCTGTACTCGCCCGTGCGGGGATCGGCGAAAGCATTGTAGAAAGCCTGCGAAGGATGCTGTCCGCTGACCATCGCCAGACGCTCCGGCTCGGTGACGCGAAGTCCCATCCGGTCGAAACCGGGCGTCAGCACGTGCTTGGCGATCAGCGCCTGCCAGGCGGCATTGGCCAGCATGGCCGACTGCTGCTCGTCGCTCTCCTGCATGTTGTTCTGCGACTTGATTGTCTCGTACTGGTCGTAGTACTCCGAATAGTTGATCTTCTCGCCGTCGATCACACCGACACGCGGGTCGTTGCCCGAGAAGCCCATTTCAGTCTTCAGAGAGAGGATGAATGCCAAGAGGGCCAGTGCGATGATGATCGAAAGCACGATGCCGAACTTGGTTCGTAAAGTGTTTAAACTTGCCATATAAATTGTTAATTATTCGTATTGTTTCGAATTATCAGCCAAAGGTAGTAAAATTAATTGTAAAAAGAACAGAATAAAAGTAAAAATATACGCACGCTTCGCCCCCGTAATCCCCACCGGAGCGGGAATTTACCGGAAAGGCGGCGGAATCCGGCCCACGCTACAATTTCTTCACCCGCGCCAGTTCGATGCGCGAACGCGTCGTACGGAGAATCCGCAATTGCAGACCGCCGATGAAAACCGTCTCCCCGGCGGTGGGAATACCCTCGTAATTGAAGATGATGAAACCGGCCAGCGTGTCGTATTCCTTGCTCTCCTCGATGCCGAGGTTGTATTTTTCATTCAGGTATTTCACCTCCAGGCGGCACGAGAGAACATACTCGTCGGGGCCGACCTGCTTTTCGGTGAGGTCCGGAATGTCGTGCTCGTCCTCGATCTCGCCGAAAATCTGCTCCAGCACGTCTTCGAGCGAAATGACGCCCGCCGTGCCGCCGAATTCGTCGATCACGACGGCGATGTTCGAACGGTGCTTGATGAAATTCTCCAGCATCAGCTGCAAAGGCATGGTCTCGGGCACGAAATTGACCTCCATCATCACGTCGGCGATCTGCCGGGGCCGCGTGAAAAGGCTTTTCGAATTGACGTAGCCCACGATGTTGTCGATCGACTTGCGCCAGACGAAAATACGCGAATATTTCGAGTCGACGAAACGCGCCGTGAGCTGTTCGATCGAGGTGTCGTCGATGTCCACGGCCTCGACGTCCACACGCGGAACCATGCAGTCCCTGACGCGCAGGTCGGCGAAATCCAGCGCGTTCTGGAAGAGTTTCAGCTCGTTGTCCGGTTCCGAATGCTGCTCCGGGCTGTTCGTGTCGAGCAGCGCCGCAAGGTCCTCGCGGTCGAAACTCGGAGTGATGTTCCGCTCCTCGACGCGGCGGCCCAGAAGGTGCAGAATGCCGTGGGAAAGCAGCGTCGTGAAACGCGCCACCGGATAGAGTACGATGTAGAAAAAATAGATCACCGGCGCCAGCGCGCGGTAATAGAAATTGGGATTGTTCCTGAAAATCGACTTGGGGAGAAACTCGGCGAAGAAGATGATGATGACCGTCGAAACGGCGGTGTCCACGGCGACCGAGCCGCTCCGGGCGAGCTGCTCCCACCCCAGCGAGGCGTAAATGCTGCGCAGAAGCAGCGACATCGACAGCGAATAGACGACCAGCGCGATATTGTTGCCCACGAGGATCGTGGTGATATACTGCCCCGGATGGCGGGCGAAAACCTCGGCAATCTGGTCGAACATGCGGTTCTGCTTGCGGTCGATCTCCAGCTTGAGACGGTTCTTGCTCGTAAAGGCAATCTCCATCCCCGAGAAAAAAGCCGACAGCAACAGCATTACGACAATCAGGACGACGGTGGTGAGCATCGCTTTCAGTTTTTGAGTTTGGGTTCGACGGAAACCTGCTCCTCCCGCAGGACCGGACGCGCCTCCTCCCGGGAGCCGTCCAGCATTTTCAGCGGCCGGCGCTCAACCTCCGCCTCGGGTCTTCCGACCTGCCTTTCAGCCAGCCCGGCGGGAATCTCCCGGGCCGGAGCGGCCGCAGGCCCATCAGCGGCCCTCCCGGATTCGGGCGTCCGGACGGCGGACCGGCTGTCGGAGGGCCGGCTGTCGGAGGGTTTCGGAACCGGGCGCACGGACGTGGAATCCGTGGCCGCGGAGTCGGCGCTCTGCTTCATCTCGACCTCCATACGGCCCTTCATGCGGCGAAAACGCCAGTCCTTGAACTCCTCGTCCGATTCGAAACCTTCGCCGATGAAGACATCGCGGCCGTTGTTCTGCACGATCTTCGAATCGACGTTCGAATAGATTTTCTTGGTCCGCGCATTCCAGAACAACTGCTGGGTGTAGAGGGTTTTGCCGTCGGATTTCTCAACGACGACGTTGCCCTTGGCCTCCCACAGTTCGCGGTTCTCGTAATAGATGGCGTAGTTGGCCGTCAGCACGGCGTCCACCGTGGTCAGCGAATCGTTCTGGTAGGTAGTGATCTTCACGCCCTTGCGGAATTCGCGGTAAGGTTCGCGGGCCAGCGAATAACCTTCGAGCAGCGGCGTGACGAAATGGTACGACCGGCGGCCGTTCTGCGACATCACGACCGAAAGGTCCTCGCTGTATTCGGTCATCATCGTCTCCTCGGAAGCCGAAGCGCGGCCCGCATCCTTGTCCGCACACGAGAATAGCAAGATAGCACTCCCCGTCACGGAGAGTGCTACCCTGATCGTTCTTGTCATGCGTTTTCCCATCGAAGCCTGTCGGGAGCGTGTTTTTTAGCGGGCACGGACGGTGGTGGTGATACCGGCGGCCGTTCCGCAGGTTACCGTATAGCGCGCACCCTCCTGCAACTCGTTGAAGAAGCACTCCTCCGAGCTGGGGAAAACCGAACGGAACTTGCCGAGGGAACTCTTGGCGTGCTCCATGTACTCCGAATCGGCCGGGAGCAGTTCGACCGCCTTGGCCATCGTATCGTAAGCGGCCCAATAGGTCGCCAGACCGGCGAAACCGCCGCACGAACCTGCCGACGAAGCATAGCACTGCGCCAGGATGAAGTACGGAACGCCGTCCTCGGGGTCCAGGTCGCGGGCCTGGCGCGCAGCAGCGGCAGCGCCCGGAATGTCGTTGGACACGAGGCCCACCAGCGCGATGCGCACGAGCAGTTTCTGACGCTCGGCGGGGTCTTTCTCGACATCCAGCGCCTCGTTCAGGTAGGTCTTCGCCTTTGCATAGTCCTTCTTGTTCTGGAAAGCCTGGGCCAGGAACATGGCCGTCTCCGACGAAGGCTTCACCTGATAGTATTTCTCGGCGATCGAGAAGTAGAAATCACCGTCGCACTTGGCGCGCGACATCAGAGCCACGGCCTGCGAAAGCAGCGCCTCGTCGTCGGGAGCGGCGGCCAGCTTGCCCTTGAAGAGTCTTTCGAGATTCTCGCAGCTTGCGGCGCCGCTCAATCCGAACGCAGCGTCGAACTGGCTCTTGTACTCGGCGGCAGCGGGGTTCTTCTCGAAGAACGGCGTCAGAAGGTCGTACTCGGCGATGATCTCGTCGGGCATCACCTCGTCGGTATTTCTGTAATCGTCGCAGAGGTTCGAGAAATAGGCCACGACGGTCTCGGGATCGGTGTTGTCGCCGCCGGCCTCGATGGCTGCGCGGAACGCTTCGCGGATACCCTTGCGGTCGGCGGGTTTGTACATCAGATACTCACGGGCCTTGCGGTCGAGGATATAGGGCGTGCCGTACTTGGGATGGTCGCCGAAATACTCGTTGCGCAGGTCGTAAACGATCATCAGCGAGTCGGTGTAGGTGTTTTTCTCGGCGATGCTCTTGGCGCGCGCGATCTTGTTCTTATAAAGCGTGATGCCGCGCACGAAGGTATTCTGCGAAGCCTTCGGACATTTGTCGAGCAGCTCCTTGAGGTAATGCGCGGCAGCGTTGTAATCCTTGTTGTCGAGCGACTCCTTGAGGAAGTTGCTGTTCAGAATGTTCTGCTCCCGCTCCTGAGGAGTGTCACCCCAGACCGCGTACTTCGGATCACTGAAATCTTGCTGTGCCATCGCTGCGACTGCAAAAAGCGCACACGCAGCAGAAAGCAGGAATTTAACGTTTTTCATCGGTCAGATTAATTTTTGTGTTTCTATCTTTTATTTTTGCTTGCCTGTCACATCAATCGAACTTGGAGCGCATGAACCAATATTCGCCGTTCTCCATCTGTCCCGCGAAGAGCGTGAAGCCGATCGCAAACTTGAAATACTGCTGCCGGACCAGCCCCAGGCGGTCGGCGATATTGTAACCGCGGCGACCGTACTCGACGCCGATGTCGATGGCCGAGAAGGCGCCGCGCCTCACCGGAATGCCGATGCCCGCCGTCACGGCGTACTGCGCGAGCTTGTCCCCGTTGAACGTCTGGTTGTAGGCTCCGTAGCGGAAACCCGCACGGTAGGACCAGCGTTTGAGGAAGTGACGCGCATCGTAACGGTTCGGGGTGTATTCCACACCCATCTTGATCGTGCTCGTATTGGTGTAGGCCACCTTGTATTCCGTCTTGTTCTCCCCGCTGCCGCTGGTTCCCGTCATCTCGTAGCCCGAGTTGCGGCCGCCCCAGTTCTGGAACACATAATCCACGCCGACGGCCCACCTGCCGGTCTGGTAATAGGCCCCCACGGCCAGCTGCCGGGGCAGCACCAGCTTCAGGTGCGTCGTATCGCCCTTGACGACCGTGTTGTACAGGTCGCCGATATAGAGTTTTTTCGTCACCTCCGGGTTCAGGTCGCCGCCGAAGTCGTACGTCGCGCCGAAGGTCAGGATGCGCTTCGCGTTCAGAATCGCGTTCCACTGCACGCCGACCTGCCCCTTGATGCTCGAAATGCTGTAATTGTCCTGCCCCACCGTCGAGGTGAAGGTTCCCTCGCCCGTAATGGCGGTCGGGGTCATCACGAACGTACGGTCGATGTCGCCCCAGTAATACTGTGCGGCGATACCCACCGAAAAATTCTTGAACGGCTCCCAGCCCAGGCCGACCTTGACCTCCGTCACGTCGCCCTCGCCCTGGTAGTTGTACTGAATATTGCCGACGTTGGCGTAAATGGGGTCTTCGGGATCGTATTCGTGATAATACTTGGTCCTGTAACCCACCGAACTGTAAGGCGTGAGGCTGAAACCGAGTCCCAGCCGCTTCGCCACCGGCATCTGGAAAGCGATGTCGTGAAAGTTGAACGTGTTGTAGGCCGTCCGTTTCCCGACGCCTCCGACCGTCTGGGCGTTGTAGTAGTTCTGCCCCTCCAACCCGAAGTTGAAAAGGAAAGTCTTCTGCGGAGCCGCGCTGTAAGCCGCGGGGTTGAGCAGGTTGACCGTACTCACCGAACGCATGGCCACACCCGCACCGCCCATCGAGCGCATCTGCAGCGTACCGGGGGTATTCTGTTCGCCGATGCCGTACATCGTATAGGGCGAGAATGCGTTAATACTGCTTGTCTGGGCCGAAACGGCAAAAGGAAACATCGCTGCAGCCGCGACAACCAGCTTAATCAAGGTGTTCTTCACTTGCATTGTACTCTAAAATTCGATCCAATCCGCAAAAGACCAGATTACAATTTGCAAATATCGTGTTTTTAATTCTTTTCGCAAAGTATTTCGCGTCCCCGCCGGTAAAAATTACGCATAAATCGTCGATTTTTTTCTCCATCCGGGCCATATAGCCCTCAATTTCGAAGGTCAGCGAGTTCATCACCCCCAGGCGGATGGCCTCTTCGGTGGTGAGCCCCTGCAACTCCCCGCTTTCGGTCGGACCGCACAGCGGCAGGCAGGCCGTGTAGTCGTGGAGCGCCCGAAAACGGGTTTTCATCCCCGGCGAAATGCACCCGCCGCGGAACGTGTTGTCGGCCGTCACCAGGTCGATCGTGACGGCCGTGCCGAAATCGACGATCAGCACGTTGCGCCCCGGATAAAGCACCGTGGCGCCCACGGCGGCGGCCAGCCGGTCGCGGCCCAGCGTCTCGGGCGTATGGTAGGCGTTGGCAACCGGCACGGGGGTCTGCGAGGTGAATTCCAGCAGGTAATCCGCATAGGGTCTGACCGTTTCGATCACGTCGTCCGCTTCGCCGCGCGTCGAGGCGACGACGGCCTTCGCGGCCCTGCGGCCCTCCAGCAACTCGCCGAGCATCGACGGATGCAGCCGCTCCACGCAGCGCTGGGCGACGATCCGTCCGCCGTCAAAAACGGCCAACTTGACAAGGGTGTTGCCTATGTCTACGATCAGATTCAAAGCTGCTGCAGCGTTTTGTATGCGTCTTCCACGTCTTTGACATTCCTAACGGTCATCGCCAACCGATTATTGTGCTGTTTGAGCACAAATCGGTCGGGCCGCTGCGTAACCCGCTGCAACAGGGTCATAAAGGCCTCGCTCTTGTAGAAAGGCGAGTTCTCCTCGCCCACGAAATGCACGATCATCAGCCCGTTCTTGACCTTCACGCGCTCCATGCCCAGACGAATGGCCTCCCAGCGCAGGCGCACGACGTTCAACAGCTCCTTCGCGGCGCGCGGCAGGGGACCGAAGCGGTCCGCAAGACGGCTCTCGAAGGCCTGCAAAGCCTCCTCGTCCTTCGTCGAGTCGAGTTCGCGGTAGAGTTTCAGGCGTTCGGCCTGCTGCGAAACGTAGGCGTCGGGCAGCGCGGCCTCGACCTCGATGTCGATGTGCGCGTCGTCGATGAAACGCATCTGCTCCACGACCTCCTGCTCCCCGTCGCTCAGGCCCGGGACATGAAGCCCCTCGGCACGCAGTTCGGCCACCGCCTCGTTCATAATCTTCTGGTAGGTCTCGAAACCGATGTCGGCGATGAACCCGCTCTGCTCGGCGCCCAGCAGGTTGCCCGCGCCGCGAATGTCGAGGTCCTGCATGGCGATGTTGAACCCCGAACCCAGGTCGGAAAACTCCTCGATGGCCCGCAGACGCCGCCGCGCGTCGGACGACAGCAGCTCGTCGGGCGGCGAAAGCAGGTAGCAGTAGCCCTTCTGGTTCGAACGCCCCACGCGGCCGCGCAGCTGGTGCAGGTCGCTCAAACCGAAGTTCTGGGCGTTGTCGACGATGATCGTATTGGCGTTGGGAATGTCGATGCCGTTCTCGACGATGGTCGTCGACACCAGCACGTCGAATTCCCCGTAGATGAAGTCCATGATGAGTTTCTCCAGCTGCTCGGCCGGCATCTTGCCGTGCCCGACGGCCACGCGGGCCTTCGGGCAGAGGCGCGTGATCAGCCCTTGGAGGGCCGGCAGGTCCTCGACGCGGTTGTGGACGAAATAGACCTGGCCGCCGCGGGCGAGTTCCGCCTCGACGGCGTCGCGGATGATCTCCTCCGAGAATACGTGCGACTCGGTGAGAATCGGCTGGCGGTTGGGCGGCGGGGTCGAAATGACGGACAAGTCCCGCGAACCCATCAGCGAGAATTGCAGCGTGCGCGGAATCGGCGTGGCGGTGAGCGTCAGCGTATCGACCGAAACGCTCATCTCGGTGAGCTTTTCCTTGGCGGCGACGCCGAATTTCTGCTCCTCGTCGATGATCAGCAACCCCAGGTCGCGGAACACGATCTGCTTGCCCAGCATCTTGTGCGTGCCGATCAGGATGTCGATCTTCCCCGAGGCGAGATCCTCACGGATCTGGCTGACCTCCTTCGTGGATTTGGTGCGGTTGATGTACTCCACCCTCACCGGGAAATCGCGCAGACGCTCGGTGAACGAGCGGTAGTGCTGCAAGGCGAGGATCGTCGTCGGAACCAGCACGGCGACCTGCTTGCCGTCGACGGCGGCCTTGAACGCCGCGCGGATCGCCACCTCGGTCTTTCCGAAGCCCACGTCGCCGCACACCAGCCGGTCCATTGGCTGGTCCGACTCCATGTCCTTCTTGATGGCCGCCGTGGCCGACTGCTGGTCGGGGGTGTCCTCCCAGCGGAACGACGCCTCCAGCTCGTGCTGCAAATAGCTGTCGTGCGAGAAGGCGTAGCCCTTCGAGGCCTTGCGTTTGGCGTAGAGGGCGATCAGTTCGCGCGAAATGTCCTTGACGGCCTTCTTGGTGGCGTTCTTCAGCTTCTGCCAGGCGCCGTTGCCCAGTTTGTAGACCTTCGGCGGCTCGCCGTCGCCCGACTTGTAGCGCGAAATGCGGTGGAGCGAGTGCACGTTGACGAACAGCACGTCGCCGTCCTTGTAGACCAGCTTGATCGCCTCCTGCATGCGTCCGTCGCCCGCGGCGATCTTCACCAGCCCGTCGAAACGGCCCACGCCGTGGTCGATATGCACCACGTAGTCGCCCGGGCGCAGCTGGTTCAGCTCGGCGACGGTCATCTGCTCGTCGCGCCGGATCTCGCCGTTGATGCGGTAACGCTGGTAGCGGTCGAAAATCTGATGGTCGGTGTAGAGGCACAGTTTCAGGTCGTTGTCCACGAACCCCTCGTGCAGGGTCGTCGACAGCGACCGCACGACGGCCTGTCCGCGGCCGATCTGGTGGAAAATATTTTCGAGACGCTCGACCTGCGCCTTGTTCTCCGAAAGTATATAGGTATCGTAACCCCGCAGCGCACCCCGGATCATGTCGTCGGCCAGCATCTCGAAATTTTTATTGAATTTCGGCTGGGGCGACGTCGCGAACTTCACCGTTGCGGCCGCGGGCCGCTCGGGAAGATTGTCGCGCAGCAGGAAAATCCGGCTTCCGGAAAGGTCGGCCACGAGCGAGTTGCGGCTCGTCAGCAGCGAGTCGATCTCATCGGGATGCTCCATGTCCGAGAGCGTCCTGCGGCGGATGTCGTTGACCCTCCGCAACACGAAATCGGCGTCGTAGAACCACCAGGAAGCCTCCGCGCCCGCAAACCGCGCGAAGGAGACCTTCGCCGCGGCGGGCGTCCCGGCGTTCAGGTCGGGGATGATCTCCACGCGCTCCAGCCTGTCCGACGACAGCTGGCTCGAAATGTTGAACCGCCGGATCGAGTCGACCTCGTCGCCGAAGAAATCCAGTCGGTAGGGTTTGCTCTCCGAATAGGAGAAGACGTCGACGATACCGCCGCGCACCGAGTACTGGCCAGGCTCGTAGACGAAATCCACGCGCGTAAACGAAGCATCGACAAGCGCCTGCTCCAGCACCTCGATCGAAATCCGGTCGCCGACCCTCACGGTGATCGTCTCCCGTTGCAGGGCTTCGGCGTCGGCGACCCGCTCGGCCAGCGCCTCGGGGCAGGTGCAGACCACCAGGTAGCCCTTCCCCGAGAAATTCCGCACGGCGTGCATCGTCGCCGTGCGCTGCACCACGCCCTGCGCATCCTCGGCGCCATAGGCCGCCGAACGCTTCCACGACGAGGGAAAGAAGTAAACCTGCCGTTCGTCCAGCAGGTTGTAGAAGTCGTTCAGAAGGTAGGCTGCGGCGTCACGATCCTCGGCGACAAAGACATGCACGCCCCCGGATTCGGCCACGGCCGCCGCGGCATAAAACGAAAGAGCGCCGCCGACCAGCTCTTCGAGGTGGACGGTAGCACTTCTGTTTTTATATTCGCGGCACAGTCTGCCGAGGGCTTTCGACCCGGCGGCGAACTGCGCCAGCTGCTCGCGGGCGGTTGCCATGCCTTATTTGGTTATAAGGTCGTTATCCTTTTTGTCATGGTAGTGGATCTCGACGATCCCGATGCTCTGGTCCTCGGCGATCTCAAGGCGCACCTTGTACTTCCACTCCCAGCGGCGGCGCAGCGACCAAAGGCCCTTTCGGAGGAACGCCGCCACGTAAGGACTGACGACCAGCTTGATGAATTTGTGTCCGCGGTCCTGCGTGAGGAACGAAATCTGATTCTCGATCTTCTTGTCCAGCAGCACCGTAGGTTCGATCTTGCCCGAACCGTTGCACGTCGGGCAGACGTCCGAAACGCTCTCGACGGCCACGGGACGCACCCGCTGACGAGTGATCTGCATCAGGCCGAATTTCGTGAGCGGCAGCACCGTGTGCTTGGCCTTGTCGGTGGCCATCAGCTTCACCATCTCGTCGAACAGCGCCTGCTTGTTCTGCGCCTTGTGCAGGTCGATGAAGTCGATGATGACGATACCGCCCAAATCACGCAGCCGCAGCTGGCGGGCGATCTCCTTCGCCGCGGCGAGGTTCACGTCCATGGCGGTCTGCTCCTGGTTGTCCTCGGCCTTGGTGCGGTTGCCCGAATTGACGTCGATGACGTTCATGGCCTCCGTGCGCTCGATGATGAGGTAGGCGCCGCGTTTGAGCGACACGTACTTGGCGAAGAGCGACTTGATCTGCTTCGAGATGTCGAAGTTGTCGAAAATGGGCACGTTGCCCTTGTAGAGTTTGACGATCTTCTCCTTCTCGGGTTCGATCTGGCGGATGTAGCCGCGGATTTCGTTGTACATCGCCTCGTCGTCGACGGCGATCTGCGAGAAGGAGCCGTTCAGCGAGTCGCGGATGATCGTGTTGGCGCGGTTCATCTCGCTCATCAGCTGCGCCGGGGCCGACGCCGCGTTCTTCTTGATCGCCGCGCAGGTCTTGCGCCAGCGGTCGATCTGGGTCTGGATGTCGTGCTCGATGTCCTCGTCCTTGGCCTCCATGGCCGCCGTGCGGATGATGACGCCGAAATTCTTCGGCAGCACAGCCGCGGCAATGCGCTTGAGACGCTTCTTCTCGTCCGCCGAGCGGATTTTCTGCGAAAGGAAAACCTTCGAGGTGAAGGGAACCAGCACCACGTTGCGGCCGGCCAGCGAAATGTCGGCCGTCAGGCGCGGACCTTTGGTCGAAATGGCCTCCTTGGCCACCTGAACCATGATCTGCTGCCCCACCTGGAGGTATTCGCCGATCTTCCCGGTCTTCTCGACGGGCGGTTCGAGTTTCATGCTCTCGACGCGGAACCCGCGTTTTCCGGGCTGCTGCGAGGCGACGAGCTTCTGCAACGAGGGGAACTGCGGCCCCAGGTCGAGGTAGTGGATAAAGGCGTCCTTTTCGTGTCCGATGTTGACGAATGCCGCGTTCAGTCCCGGCATGATCTTGCGCACCTTCCCGAGGTAGATGTCCCCCACGGCGAAGCCCGTCTGGCACTGCTCCTTGTTCAGTTCGACGAGCACCTTGTCCTCGCACATGGCGATTGATATCTCGGTCGGGGTTACGTTTACGATTAATTCTCTGTTCATCTATCGTGTGTCGCGCTCCGGGAAACCGGGCGCGGTATGGCTGAAATTAGTACTGAAGCCGCGTTTTGCTGTGAAGTGGCGGCGAACTCCAAAGGGAAAAATGGATGCCGGAAACGTCCGGCGGAACGCGGGGCCCGGCGTCCGGAAAACCCGCGAAAAAGGCGGAAAAACCGCCCGAAAAATCGGAAACCCGAAAATAGGTAAAGCTAAAAGAACCCTTTGGCCCCTTTAGCTTTATCTATCGTTAGCACAAAGGTGCTACCCTACTTTTTCTTGTGACGGTTCTTACGAAGACGTTTTTTCCGCTTGTGGGTAGCCATCTTGTGACGCTTATGCTTCTTTCCGTTTGGCATAGTCCTTAAATTTTAAGAGGTTCTTATTATCCGTTATTTCACCTTCGCTGCGAAGCTCTTTGCGGGCTTGAAAGCGGGGATGTTGTGTTCGGGAATGGTGATCGTCGTGTTCTTCGAGATGTTGCGGGCAACCTTCTTGGCGCGCTTCTTCACGATGAAGCTGCCGAAACCACGGAGATACACGTTATTTTTTTGGGTGAGCGACGTCTTGATGCTCTCCATGAAAGCCTCGACGATAGCCTGCACCTGCACCTTCTCAACGCCGGTGCTTTTAGCGATTTCGCTTACGATATCTGCCTTTGTCATGTTTATATAGTATTTAAAATTAAGTTCATCCAAAATGATTCGGAGTGCAAATATACGCTTTATTTACATATCCGCCAATAATCGGCAATTTTTTTTCACTTTTTTCCCGCGGCAGTGTAGTCTGCACGTTCACAACACGATAACAAATATCGGGCAAAACCCGGGCCAAAATTAAAATATTCTATATCAGTTATTTATTCCGCACTGCGCCTCTTCCGCCCCGACAATCGGCAAAAAGCTGCGAAACAATACGTTACGCATCACTTCGCGCCCAGCCACGTCAGACGGTGCCAGAGACTTTCCAGCGGTCCCTGCCGGTGGCCGCGCAGCCACCAACGGCAAAAAGCCGCCTGCAAAACGAAGACCGCAACGCCGATCACCAGGCTCAGCGCATATCCGCACCGGGAGGCGAGACCGAGTCCGAACGGGAAAAAGATCAGGGCGCCGACGACGGACTGCGCGATATAATTGGTAAGGCTCATCCGCCCGTAGAAGCGCAGGCCGTCGGTCACCCGGCGGAAACGGGCCGTGCGGTAGAGCAGCACGAACGAAGCCGCAAGCACCGCCGTGAAGGCAAGTTTCTGCCACATGTCGAGCACGGTCGCAGCCATGCGGGCCGCCGTCGCTTCGCCGAAAAGCCCGTGCAGGGCCTGGAGCGGCACGAAGGCAACGGCCCCGACGATCAGCGTCCGCACCCAGAAGCGCGCATTGTCCGCCGAATCCGAGAAAAGCCCTCGACGGCCGAGCAGCAGACCCAGCAGGAAAAGGCCCGCCGTCTGGCTGTACCGTCCGGCATTGACGGCCCACAGCAGACTCGCCTTCTGCCCGAGCGTGACGTTCCCGGCGACGAACTGCCAGAAATCCCCGGCTTTCGTATAGGCCGCAACCTCGCCGTACATGGCTCCGACGCCCAGATCGGGCGGAGCGAAACCCGGGTCGGCCAGCGCACGGAAGCAATGGTACCATTCGACGGGCTGCACGAGAAACAGCAGGGCCAGCGCCAGCACGGTCCGGTCGTTCAGACGCCGGACGGCGAACAGCACCACGCCCACGAGGCTGAACAGCAGCAGCACATCCCCCGCGGGAAAAAAGGCGGCGTTGAGCGTGGCGAACCCCACCAGCAACAGCAGCCGCCAGAGAAAGCGGCCTCCGAAGTCTTCGCCGCGGCTCTGCCGGGAGGCGTATTGCAGATGGAAGGTGAAGCCGAAAAGCAGCGCGAAGATCGCATAGGCCTTGCCTGCGAAAAGCGCGAACACGACCGCAAAGACACCTTCGTCGAGGGCCGCGAGCCACGCAGGCGACGAAGCCGGATAAACCGGAAAGATAAAATGTTCGAGGCTGTGTACGAGCAGGATCGCCATCACGGCAAAGCCGCGCAAAGCATCCACCGCGTCGATACGGGATTTTTCTGTTTTAAGCACAATGACCGTTATTTTGTTTTTTTCGGAGTAAAGGTAGCATTTAATCGGCAGCCGGGCCAATAAACCGCGGGGTTTTTGCGTTTGATGATAAAAACATTAATTTTGCAAATTCTAAATCCGATAACGGTATGGTCAAAATACTCTGGGTCGACGACGAAGTCGAACTGCTGAAACCCCACGTGCTGTTCCTCCAGCAGAAGGGCTATGAAGTGGACACCTGCAACAACGGATACGACGCGATCGACATGGCTTCCGAAGGAGCCTACGACCTGATCATCCTCGACGAAATGATGCCCGGCATGACGGGACTCGAAACCCTTCCCAAGATCAAGGAGGTGCGCCCCACGACGCCCGTGATCATGGTCACCAAGAGCGAGGAGGAGAACATCATGGACAAGGCCGTGGGGTCGAAGATCGCCGACTACCTCATCAAGCCCGTCAACCCCAACCAGGTGCTGCTCTCGATCAAGAAGAACGTGCACCAGCAACAGCTGGTGACCGAGCAGACCACCGCCGACTACCGTTCGGAGTTCGGCCGCATCTCGTCCTCGCTCCAGATGGCCGACACGTTCCAGGACTGGTGCGCGCTCTACCGCAAGCTCACCGCATGGGAGGTCGAACTGGCGGAATCCACCGACCAGAGCATCAAGGAGGTGCTGACCTACCAGAAAAGCGAGGCCAACCAGGAGTTCTGCAAGTTCGTGCGCCGCAACTACTACAACTGGATCAACAAGCGCTCGGACGACACCCCCGTGATGTCGCACACGCTCATGCGCACCAACGTCTTCCCCGTCGTCGACGAGAACCCCAAGACCACGCTGCTGCTGATCGACAACTTCCGCTACGACCAGTGGCGGTCGATTTCGTCGCTGCTGCGGGGCTGGTACGACGTGGCGCAGGACGACTTTTACTGCGCCATCCTCCCCACCGCCACGCAGTACGCCCGCAACGCCGTCTTCGCGGGGCTGATGCCGCTGGCCATCGACCGTCTGATGCCCAACAAGTGGCTCAACGACAACGAGGAGGGCGGCAAGAACCAGTACGAGGAGGAGTTTCTGAAGCGGCTGATGAGCCAGAACGGCAAGAACTGGAAGTTCTCGTTCGACAAGCTGGTGCGCCCGGAGCAGGGGCGCAAGCTGGTGGACAACATCCAGAAGGTCTACAACGCCGATTTCTCGGTCATCGTCTACAACTTCCTCGACATCCTTTCGCACGCACGTACCGAGACCGACATCATCCGCGAACTCACGGAGGACGACGCGGCGTTCCGCTCGCTGACGCGCTCGTGGTTCGAGCACTCGGACCTTTACACCATCCTCAAGCTCCTCTCCGAGCGGGGACACACCGTCGTCATCACCTCGGACCACGGCACGATCCGCGTGGACAACCCGGTGAAGGTGACCGGCGACCGCGAGACCTCGGCCAACCTGCGCTACAAGACGGGCCGCAACCTCGCGTACAACTCCCGCGAAGTCTACGAAATCCTGAAACCCGAGGACGTGCAGCTGCCGTCGAGCAACCTCACGTCGAACTACATCTTCGCCTACAACACCGATTTCCTCGTCTACAACAACGACGCGAACCGCCACATCCGCTACTACCGCAACACGTTCCAGCACGGCGGAATTTCGATGGAGGAAATGATCGTACCGTATATCGTTCTAAAGCCAAAACAATAGATGAAAACCATTCACATCACCTCGCAGGACGAGCTTCCGCAGGTCGCCGGGGCGATCATCGGCTCGCTGGGCCGCCGTACGGTGGTCGCCTTCCGCGGCGAGATGGGCGCGGGCAAAACCACGCTCATCCGTGAAATCGCCGCAGAACTCGGGGCCGCCGACACCGTGACCAGCCCCACGTTCGCCATCGTCAACCAATACAAGGGCGAGGGCAACCGACGCATCCACCACTTCGATTTCTACCGCATCAACGACCTGCGGGAAGCCTTCGACTTCGGTTACGAGGAGTATTTCTACTCGGGAGACCTGTGTCTGGTGGAGTGGCCCGAGAAGATCGAACAGCTGCTGCCCGACAACACGATGACGGTGCGCATCACCGTAGACAGCGACACGGCACGCACCTTCGAGATCGACTGACCGCCGGCTTGAAAAGCCGGATTCAGAACCGGCCGGATTCAAAGACCGCCAACCCCGGATCACGCCGTCGGGAGCTGTCCGTGCGCAGCCCCCATATCGCCGGCCCGTTTTTCCAAGGCCCCGCCCCCGTTTCCGCAAGGCCCTGCCGCTTCGCAACCGCATCCCGGGACGAACCCCGCAAAGGTTCGTCCCGTTCGTTTGCCGCCACCGGAAAAATCCCTATCTTTGCAGCGGACATAATCGCCGCCCATGAAAAAACTCTTCAAAATCGCAGGTATCGCTCTGCTTTCGCTCATCGGCCTGCTGCTGGCAATCTTTCTGCTGGCCCGTTTCGTCTTCCGCGAACAGGCCATTGACTATCTGACCGGTCTCGAAAAACAGCAGCGCGTGGAGCTGCTCCGCGCCGCAGGCCCTTACGCCGCCGACACCGTGCAGTATCGCTTCACCTATAAACAGGACACCGTCCGCGCCCGTGAAATCCGCGAATACTTCCGGCTCGACACCCTCGTGAATCCCGCCGCGACGACCTGGGACAACGCCCGCGCGCTGGCGCAGTTCGTCGCCCGGAACATTCCCCACGCCAATCAGAAAGTCCACCCCGAAACGCGCAACGCAATCGGACTGTGGGAGTATACCCGCACCGTAGAACCGGCTTTCAACTGCCGCCTGCACTCGATCCTGCTCCACGAGCTGCTGCTCTCGCAAGGGATCGTCAACCGCTTCGTGACGTGCCTTCCGGCCGACTCGCTCGATCGGGACTGCCACGTGGTCAACCTCGTTTGGCTGCCCGAATGCGAGAAATGGGCGATGATAGACTCGGACATGCAATCCTACGTCGCCTCGCCCGAAGGCGAAGCGCTCTCACTCGAAGAGATGCGGCAGCGCACCGTCGCCGGAGAGCCGATGGCCGTACACCGGCTTCTCGGAACACGCGACCCGGAGAATTACCTCTCCTACTGGGCCAAGAACCTCTACTGGTTCACTTGTTGGGAGCAGACCGGATACGACAAGGAGGTCGGATACGAAGGCCGCGCCATCGCCCTGCTGCCCCCGGGGTTCGAGGGATTCTCGCTGAATGAATCCACCGTCCGGACCTCCGACGCCGACCGTTTCTGGGCCGCCCCGCAGCCGGCGGAATGATCCGGGCCCGCAAAACTTTCAACTTATAATTTTCAACGCGCAATATGCAGGAATACATTTCGAAACAACACCGGATTTTACGTCCCGCCGAACAGATTTACGCCGTCATCAGCCGCTTCGACAACCTCACCCCGGCCGTCGCCGACCGCGTCGAGGAGTGGCAGGCCACCGAGGAGACCTGTTCGTTCAAGGCCAAAGGCTTCACCGTCCGTCTCCGCATGGAGGAGCGCATCGAACCGCGCCACGTCAAGATCGTGGGCGACGACGGGGGAATCCCGATGGATTTCGCCTTCTGGATTCAGCTCCACAAAGTCTCCGACACCGACACCCGCATGCGGCTGGTGCTGCACATCGAGCTGAACATGATGATGAAAATGATGATCGGCGGCAAGCTCCAGGGCGCCATCGACCAGATCGCCGAAGGCATCGCTCGCGCGATGCAGGCGCAGGCGTAGGACGCCAGCTTTAGGGGCGACCCCAGGCCGGCAGGCCTCCGATCCCGACCATTGCACTCGCAGCGTAGGACGCCTGCTTAAAAAAGCAATCGCAGGACGACACGGCCTCCGACCCCGACCGCCGCTTCCGCAGCGTAAAAATTTTCAGAAGACAACCGCAGACATGAGACCGACCGACTACATCGCTTCGCTGTTCAAGCCTTCCGGAGGCCCCGGAGGGGAGTCTGCGGCATATGACTTCGATCCGATCGGCAGTTATTTCTACAACTGCCCGGCCGAAGAGGGAGTCTTTCAGATCGTCGACGCCGAGACGACGGCCGACCTCGACCTGAACGCCGTGTTCGAAAAGATCGACCGCACGACCTCACGTGTCGGCCAGCAATACCTCTACGCCCGGCTGCGGACGCTGCGGAGCGAGGAGGACGCCGCGGATTTCGACCGCCGGGTCGATGCTTTCGAAAACGACGACGAGCTGACGCAACGGTGCGCCGGACACCTTGCACGCCTCGCGGGCGACGACGCCTACGACCTCTGCCGGCTGATCTTCGACACCCCGGTCCGGGTCCGCCGCATCGGACTGATCTACGCGCTGACCGCTGCGGCCGCGGCCGCGCTGCTTCTCGCGCCGTTTTATCCGGCGCTGTTGCTGCTCTTCGTGGCGATCTACGCGGTCAACATGTATATTCATTACAGCAACAAAATCAACATCTCCCTCTACACATCGGCCGTAAAGCAGCTTTCCACGGCCCTGAAAACCGCGCGGCACCTTGCGGCAGAGGGGGTTCCCGGCTCGGACGAAGCCGCACGGCCGATCCGCCGGGTCGCCGAGGTCGAGCACCGCAGCCGCATCGTCGGCACGCAGGGCGACGGAGGCAACGAACTGGCGGCCGTCGGATGGCTGGCATTCGAGCTGGTGAAGATCGCGTTCAACATCGAGGTGATTCTTTTCCACCGCTTCACCGGCAGCATCGCGACTCACCGCGACGCCATCCACGACGTGTTCCGCTTCATCGGCCGGACCGACGCGGCCATCTCGGTCATGCGCCTGCGCCGCGCCGCGAAGACCTGCCGCCCGACGTTCACCGACGGCAAATACCTCGAAGCCGTGCAGGTCGTGCATCCTTTGATCGAGGGCTGCACAGCGAACACCCTGACGCTCGACGGCACGGGGCTGCTGCTCACCGGGTCGAACATGTCGGGCAAAACCACCTTCATCCGGACGGTGATGCTCAACGCCCTGTTGGGCGAGACCCTCTGCACCTGTTTTGCGGAGCGGTTCACGGCGCCCTACATGCGGCTCCACTCGTCGATCCGCATTTCGGACGACATCACCGAAGGGACGAGCTACTATTTGCAGGAGGTGCTCACCGTCAAGCGGCTGCTCGAAGACGCGGACCGGCCCGCGGCGTGCCTCTTCGTGCTCGACGAACTGTTCAAGGGCACGAACACCACCGAACGTATCGCGGCCGGGAAAGCCGTGCTGGCGCGCCTCAACCGAGGACCGCACATCGTGCTGGCCGCCACGCACGACATCGAACTGGCCGAACTGCTGCGCGGCGACGGCTACGAACTGCACCACTTCCGTGAAGAGGTGGCCAACGGGCGGCTGGTATTCGACTACTGCCTGCACACCGGTCCCCTCACCACGCGCAACGCCATCCGCATTCTGGAGCTGTACGACTACCCGCCCGAACTGATCGCCGAGGCGTACGACACGCAGCAGAAACTGCTCGGCAAAGGTTAAATCGCGCCCGTTTTATAACCGGGCGCGATCCGTTCAGAAACCGGAAAGGGCGCAGAACCGGACCGGAAGCCCGGCGGCCATCTTCCGCCCATACGCCCCGGTTCCTAACCGGGCTATATCCGCGGCTTCTGCAACATGCGGATCACCAGCGAGGCGGCATAGATCAGCAGGGCGTAAATCAGCGATATGAATGATACCTTCAAGCCGCCGGCAACCAGCGTCAAAGGAACGTCGCCTACCTGCTGCACGACTTCAGCGGCATTGAACATCCCTTTCAACTGCCAGATCAGGTCGGTCACCAACACCAGCAGGCCGATCTCCCTGACCCATGCCGGGGCTTTCCACGCGGCAAACAACAGACAAATCAATTCCACGGTCAGGATCGACATGATCCATGTCCCGCCCTGAAGAAACAAATCGAACATAACGCAAAAGTTTTAAGTCATCGCGGAACCATTCCCGTCTGGCAAAGATAGGCTGCCGCAGGCCGAAACCACAAAAAAACCGCCCGTCGAATCCCGCTCTTACGCCGTCGAATCCCGCCGATCGGCCCCGGGAGCGTTTTTTGCGGGGCCGGGCGGGGACACCGGAGACTGATTTTACCTATATTTGTAAAAACGGAAATTCCGCATGAAACAGTTTCTGCCCGTCGTCTGGTGGCTCACGGCCACGCTCGTCATCGCCTTTGTCCTCGTGGGGTTGGGGTATCTCTTCGCCGACGCCCTCCTGCTCGGAGTGCTGTTCCTGCCCGGAATGCTCACGGCGCGTTACTTCGTGCCGCAGCTGTCGTTCGAAAACCGGCGGCAGGGAATCCTCGACACCGTCTACCTTGCGCTGGCGATCCTCGGCATCGAATACCTCTCGCTGATGCTGGGCCATGCGGTGGTGCTCGGCGCCGGCGAAGGCGGAATGCCGGGGCTGCTGCTCAACCCGCCCTTCATCCTGCTGGTCCTGACGGCCCTCATCGCTCCGGAAATAGCTCTCGAAAAACACCTCGAACGCCGCTGTCCCTACGCCCGTTCGATCAGTTTCGTCTCCGACCGCCGCAAAATCACGCTCGACCCCGCGGAAATCAGCTACGTCGAATCGAACGACAGCGAAGTGTGGATTCACACCGCCGGGGGCCTCGCCTACCGCACCAAAACCCGCATTTCGCAATGGGAGACACAGTTGGACAGCCGTTTCCTGCGCATCCACCGCTCGTTCATCGTCAACACGGCGCGCATCGACCGCTGCTGCCCGGCACACGTGGAGATCGGCGGAATGACCATCGAGATTTCGCGCAAATACCGGGAGGCCGCGCGCCGACGGCTCACAGAGCAGGCCGCAAACGCCTAATTTCGGCCCATAGCCGCCGCCACGCAGCGGATCGTCGGGAAAGCGTCGCGCAGATTGTCTGCCACCTCGCGGGGCGCACACCACACCGCGGAGTCGATCCCCTCCTCGGTCTGGGGCGTCAGACCGGCGCACCCGGACGCATGCAGTTCGTACCAGTGGGTCCGTTTCAGTTCCCAGCGCGCAGTTTTCGGAAAATAGTAGGCGTGCAGCGTCTCGCACAGCGGCCGCACGACCCGAGCCGCCACGCCCGTCTCCTCTTCGACCTCACGCGCAGCGCACTCCTCGATGCGCTCCCCGCACTCCAGATGCCCTTTGGGCAGGTCCCAGCGGCCGTTGCGGTGGATCATCAGCCACTCGCCGCAGTCGTTCACCACCACGCCGCCCGCCGCCTCGACCGGCGTGAACTCCGCAGCAAAGGCCGCGAAAGCCCTGTCGGGATCGTCCGAAACGACGGCCACGGAGTTGTGCGATTCGAGAAAATTCAGTATCTTGGCCCGTGATATGCCGCCGCAGGCTTCGGCCGCAACGGCGTACCACGCCCCGCCGGGAGCTTCGGCCGTGAACGCCACGGCCCTGTCGGCGAAATAAACGGTACGGTTCATCTTTTCATCGGAAATTTGTGAACAAATATACGTAAGAAACCTCAAAAAATGAAAAAAATTCTCCTGATGACGGCTATTGCAGCTATGGGCCTCGGCGGATGCGACAAGCGTCCCGAGCCTCTGAAGATCGACAATGCGCTGACGGCCGAAGAGATCGCCGCCGGACGCCTCACCCCCGAGGTGATGTGGAAGATGAGCCGCGCGGGCGGCTCGTCGCTCTCGCCCGACGGCCGGACGCTCCTCTACCAGCAGACCGACTACAACATGGCCGAGAACCGCGGCGTGACGACGATCCGGGTCGAGGACATGGACTCGAAGGCCGTGACATGCCTGACGGACTTCACGTCGAACAGCCTCTCGCCGAAGTGGAGCGCCGACGGACGGCACATCTATTTCCTCTCGGACCGCGGCGGTTCGATGCAGGTGTGGCGGATGAACGCCTCGGGCGGCGACGCGACGCAGATCACGGGCAGCGGCGACGGCGAGGGCGTTCCCGACGTGGAGGGCTTCGGCGTAAGCCCCGACGGAAAGCACATCTGGTGGGTGCAGACCGTGCGGACGGCCGACCGCCGTTCGTCGGACATCTACAAGGACATGGACAAATCGAAAGCCCGCATCTACGACGACCTGATGGCCCGCCACTGGGACTACTGGGACGAGGGCGAATACCGCCACATCTTCGTCGGCGAGCTGGGCAAGGGAGTCGTGACGGGCGGCAGGGACATCATGCCCGACGCGCAGTGGGACGCCCCGCTGGCGCCCTATTTCGACATGGCCGAGATCGCCTGGAACAACGCCGGGACGATGCTGGCCTACACCTGCAAACCGCTGACGGGCACCGCCTACGCCGTGTCGACCGATTCGGACATCTTCGTCTACGACCTCGAAAGCGGCGCGACGCAAAACATCTGCAAGCCCACCAACTTCAATACCGGCAAACCCGTCAACGATCAGGCGGTCATGGTCGGCTACGACAAATATCCCGTCTGGTCGCCCGATGATTCGAAGATCGCCTTCCTCTCGCAGCGCCGCGCAGGCAACGAGTCGGACAAGGCCCGCCTGTTCGTCTACGACTGCCACACCGCCGAAATGCAGGACCTCACCGCCGACTTCGACTACAACGCCCAGAACGTCGTCTGGAGCGGCAACGACCTGATCTATTTCATCGCCCCGATCGAGGCGACGCACCAGATCTGCCGCGTCGCGCCGTCGGTCGGCGAGGTGGAGGTCATCACCCGCGGCGACCACGACATCAACGCCTTCACGATGGCCGGGGAGCGGATCGCCGCCGAGATGTGCACGATCTCGATGGCCACGGAGTTCTTCGAGATAAATCCGGAGGACGGCTCTTTGGCGCAAATCTCGGCCATCAACAAATCGGTCTACGACAATATCAGGATGGGCGAGGTGCAGAAACGCTGGGTCAAGACCACCGACGGCAAGCAGATGCTGACGTGGGTGATCCTGCCGCCCGATTTCGACCCGTCGCAAAAATATCCGGTGCTGCTCTACTGCCAGGGCGGCCCGCAGAGCGTCGTATCGCAGTTCTGGAGCTACCGCTGGAATTTTCAGCTGATGGCAGCGCAGGGATATATCGTCGTCGCGCCGAACCGCCGCGGCCTGCCCTCGTTCGGACAGGAGTGGCTCGACCAGATTTCGGGCGACTACTCGGGCCAGAACATCCGCGACTACCTCTCGGCCATCGACGACGTGGCCCGCGAACCGTGGGCCGACCGGGAGCGCATGGGCTGCGTCGGGGCGTCGTACGGCGGCTATTCGGTCTATTTCCTCGCCGGATGCCACGAGAAGCGTTTCAAAGCCTTCATCTCCCACTGCGGCATCTTCGATTTCGACTCGATGTACGGCGAAACCGAGGAGCTGTTCTTCGTCAACAACGACTACGGAGGCCCCTACTGGGACACGGCGAATGCCACGGCGCAGCGTTCCTACGCCAACTCGCCGCACAAGTTCGTCTCGAAATGGGACACGCCGATCCTGATCATCACCGGCGAGAAGGATTTCCGCATTCCCTACACCCAGTCGCTCGAAGCCTTCACGGCGGCCCGCACGCTGGGCATTCCGGCGCGGCTCGTGGCGTTCGAAAACGAGGCGCATCAGGTCTTCAAGCCCCAGAACTCGCTGGTCTGGAACCGCGAATTCTTCGGCTGGCTCGACAAATACGTAAAATAGCCGACCCGACAGTGAACGAGGGCCGCCCGGACCGGAACCGCGCTCCGGTGAAAGCAAAACCTCCCTGCCGGCGGGCAGGGAGGTTTTTTGCGCTCCGCACCGCCGGAAAGGAGCATCCGTGAGGACAAAAAGGAGGCTGTTCGTGATGAAAAATCCGGCGTTCGTTGAATTTATTTCCGCGAACGGGAACCTGTACTTATTTTTGTACACATTACAGATAAAAGAATCTATTCTATGCGAATAAATTTCCGGATTATTTGGCTCGCGCTGCCTCTGGTCTTCGGGGCATGCTCCGATTCTTCGGATGCGGACACCCGGCCCGCGACCGAAACAATCAGCGTATCGGTAGGCTCCGGTCCGAAGATCGACATCGAATCCGAAGACAAGTCCCGCACCCAGCTCGGCGAAGACGGAGTGTCGGTCAAATGGGCTTCCGACGACCAGATCGCACTCTGGGCCGTCAACTCCCGATCCGAGACCGTCTTCAGCAAACAGGCTTTCAAACTCTACCACTACAACACCGACTACAACACGGCCAAGTTCAGGGGAGACATCCCGCAAATGCCCGCGGACACCTACACCTATTATGCCGTGTCGCCCGTTCCGTCCGAAAGCGACGGCACGCAGGCCACCTACCTGATCCCTGACGTGCAGGACGGCGGCTTCAACGGCGACTGGGACGTGATGGTGGCCGATCCGGTCAAGGCCCCGGCTCTGGAGAAGAACGACACCGGCGAGACGGTGCAGTTCCAGTTCCGCCACAAAGTTCACGTGCTGAAAATACGCATTCCGAAAAACGATCTGGGCGAAAAGGTCTCGGAGATCACGCTGGCATTTCCGCAGCCCGTCACGGGGCGCATGACGGTCGATGCCGCCGATCCCGATGCCGCGCCGACGCTCACCGACGGCAACAACACGCTGACGCTGCGTTTCGACACTCCGAAGGGTGCGGGCGACGTGGTCTTCGCCGTCATCGCACCGGTGGAACTCACCGCCGAGCAGCCGGTGACCATCACCGCGATCTGCGAAGCCGGGGAATCCGAGCCGCGCGACATCCCCGGCAAACACTTCTCCGAAGGCCACACCACCCCGATCGCCTACCACATTCCCGCCATCGGCCGCTATTACACGCGTCTGAACTTCTCGCTGCCTGCGGACAAGGGCATGGCGACGCTGGGCGAGGCGGTCGGAAAGATCACCCTCACCGCCCCCGAAGGCTCGCTGTTCGACAACGGCACGAACATCTGCCAGTTCACGCCCGACGCCGAAGGCAAATACACGATGGTGCTCAAACCCTCGTGGACCGACAACCTCTCGGGAAAAGCCGTCACGGTACAGTACGAATCGGAAAGCGCTGTCGTATCAAACACGCTGACGATGCCGCAGATCACCGAATTCGGCAACAACGACATCACGTTCAGCGTCCCCTACCTGCTGGCGGAGGATTTCAGCAATATCATCCAGTTCGACTACGACTGCAACGTCGGAACGGGAACAAGCAGCAGCAGCGCCGGAAACAAGGATGCGCACCTGCTGTCCGACAAGGGCGCCATCGGATGGACGGCGGCCCGTGTGGGCGGGGAAACCGGGAAATGTATCCGAAGCTCCTGCCGGTTCGAAGGCGGAGGAGTCGGCAAGGCTTCATCGTATGCCCGCTACCCGGGACGTATCGACTCGCCGCCCGTCAGCGGTATCAAATCCGGCAAAACAGTCAGAGTCCGGGTTTCATTCGATTACGTCGGAGGACAGGACTCCTGGATGATGGACAGTAACAAGAATAAGGGCGGAACATACGGCAATCCTACGTTCAATTACGGCTACACGACCAATTCGGGCCAGCCCAACGGCGGAGACAATCTTGAAAACCCCGTCGAAGCGGAAGACATAGCCCTCGAAACCGACAAATCGTGGAATACCCCGCTTTCGAATTGGAACACCAAAACATTCCTAGCCGACTTTAACAGCGCCCACAGAATCTCATGGAAGGTGAATGTCAACCGTATCGGCAACGTATCGTCCTGGACCGGAATATTCGGCGCCAACGGCAATCACTACCTCTACCTCGACAACATCAAAGTATCCATCGTCAACGAATAACCGCCATGAGAAAACTGCTTTACCTGCTTGCATCGGCGGCTGTCATGGCCGGAGGATGCTCCGAAAAGAAAGAGACCCCGGCCGGAGAGGGCTGCGGAACCATCCGCATCGCCTGCGAGGCCGACGCCACGATTGATGCCGCTGCGGCGATGGCCGCGGTTCAGGGCGCGACCCGCGCTGCGGCAAAACCCGACGGCAAAGATTTCACGCTCCGCATCCGGGGTGAAAATTTCGACAAAAGCTGGGCGACGGTCGCGGCGTATAACGCCGAGGAGACCGCCTACTCCTTCCCCGAAGGCCGCTACGCGATCACGGTCACCTACGGCGATCCCGAAGCCGAAGGCGCGGACAAACCCTACTACGCAGGCGCGACCGAAGTGGAGGTCGCGGCGCGCCGCACCAGCACCGCGCAGATCACGGCGACGATCGGCAATTCGCAGACCCTCGTGCGCGCCACCGAGTCGTTCAAAAAATACTACAACAACGCGGAGTTCACCGTGACGACCGGAGCGGGCGGCATCTTCACGTTCCGTCCCTGCGACGCGGCCGAAGCGGAAGCCGTCTGGGTGCAGGCCGGAAAGCCGCTCACCTTGAAGGGTACGGCCCGGGGCCAGAGCCAGGACGGCACGTCGGAGGGGCCGCTCTACACCTTCACCCCCGAGCCGCTCGAAGCGGCACGCCCAGCCACGCGCCACATCTTCACGCTCGACGCCAAGAAGGCCGGCAGCGCGACGCTGACCGTCACCCTCGGCGAAGGATACACCGAGACCGTGGAACTCGACGTGGAACTCAACGACGAGGCCACCGAATAACGCAAATAAAAATACCGAGATATGAAAACCTTTACCAAGATTCTGACGGCTGCGGCAGCGACGGCGCTGCTCGCGACCGGCTGTGTGAACGAAGATCCCGCCTATAAGAACAACGAGCCGGGCACTCCGCCCGATCCCAATGCCAAAGGCTACCTGACGCTGGCGGACATGAGCATGCGCGTCGTGGTCGACACCGATACCGAAACCCGCCCCGACGACACGTCAGACGAGACGGCGAAGCCCCAGACGCGCACCGACGAGGCGCAGCCCGACGTCGACACATTCATCATCGAAATTCGCGACGCAACGGGCAAGCTGGCGCTCCAGGAGACTTACGGCGATCTGAAGGCCTCGATCGGCGAGGCAGGCAGGCTGGAGCTTCCGGTGGGCGGCTACACGATGGAGGTCCGTTCGGAAGAGGCCGCCACGACGCCGGCAGCCGAATGGGAACACCCCGTCTATTTCGGTTCGCAGGAGTTCGTCATCGAGAAGAACCAAACCACGCCCATCAACGAGGTCGTCTGCACGCTGAACAACATCAAGGTGACGCTGATGTGTTCGAAAGACCTCGCCGACCAGCTCACCGCCGACACCAAGTCGACCGTCACGCTGGGCGAAACGACGATGCCCTTCCTGAAGGATGAAACCCGCGCGGCCTACTTCATGCCGCAGGGCGAGACCAACACGCTCAAATTGCACCTCGAAGGGGCTTTCGCCGATACGCCCGACGCACCCGTCCGGATCAACAAGAGCATCTCGGGCGTCAAGGCCGGACAATGGCGCAAGCTCTCGATCGTGATCACCTACTCGGACAAGGGAGACATCAAACTGGACATCGACGTCAACGACTTCATGGAGGACGACGAAATCCCGGTCAACGATCCCGACAACCCCGGCGAACCCGGACTTCCCGTCGCCCCGACCCTCGAATGTCCGGGCTACGACCTCACGAAACCCTTCCAGCTTCTGGCCTCGATGTTCGACGCCCAGGGCAACTACACCCGGCCGTTCGCATTCAATCTCGCCTCGTCCAACGGCATCGGGTCGTTCGCGGTGAAAATCACGTCGGACAACTCCCGGCTGACCGGCATGGTGTCCGGAATCGGCGGTCCGGAATTCGACCTCTGCACAATCGGGGCGTCGGACCCCGCCTACACGGTTCTCGCAGGCCTCGGCTTCCCGCTGGGCGACGATCTCAAGGGGGCGACTTCGAAGAGTTTCGACATCGCAGGAGCCATGAAACTGCTCTATCCCGCATACGAGGGCACGCACGCATTCGCCTTCGAGATAACCGACGCCAAAGGGCTTTCGGCCCGGGCGTCGCTGACGCTCACGGTCGATCCGGCCAACGAAGGCCCTTCGATTGTCGGCGTAGATTTCAATATCGACGAAACGCAAACGCCGTCCGCAGACCGCGACACGGAGATCGACATCACGGCGCAAACAGGCATCAAATCGCTCGACGTGACCATCGACTGCGACAACCTCGACGCCAGGGAACTCGGCACGATGGGCATCCCGGCCCGGTTCGATCTCTGCAATATCGAAGGCTTCGAAGATACGAACGGAACCATGCATCCGGCCGAAGATGTCCGGGAGGCGATTTCAGCCCTCGGATTCCCCATCGAGGACGCAGTCAAGGACAAACCGTCCATTCGGCTCAAGATCGACAAGATGTTCACCAGATTGCTGACAGGCTTCCCCGGCAACAACAATTTCATACTCACGGTGACGGAGAACAACGGTCTCAGCACGACCAAGACCCTGAAGTATTACGTACCGGCGAATTAAGGCTGACGAATTATGAAAAAATACATTACCGCCGCCCTGCTGTTCTGCGCCGCGCTGACGGCCGCCTGCTCGAAAGAGACGGCCGGGAGCGCCGACACGGGCGACACGGGTGCGCTCGAAATGCGGGTTTCGGCCACGCGGGCCGAAGCCGACGGGGAATACGACCCCTTGCAACGCCTTGCCGTACGCATCTACCGCGCGAGCGGCGAGCTGCTGCGCCAATACACCGCAGAGACGCTCCCCTCACGGCTGGAGCTGCTCGCGGGCGAATACCGCGTGGAGGTCGATGCGGGAGAAGCCGTCCCCGCGTCGTTCACCAAACGTTTCTACAAAGGCGAGAAGACCTTTACGGTGGCAGCCGGACAGACGACCGTCGCCGAAGTGGAGTGCAAACGGCAGAACGTCGTCGCCGAAGTGAAATTCGACGCCACGGTTTCCGCCGCTTTCGGCGAGAATTTCCATGCGTGGGTAGTCGCCGCCGACGCGTTCGACGAAGGGCAGGTTCAGCAGGGCGGCGTCCCGGCGCTGAACTACACGGCCGACGGCACGGGCTACTTCACCATGCCCGAGGGTGCGACCACGCTCACGACCCGCTTCGAGGGCACGCACCCCGACCGCGGCGTCATCGTCAGGGAGGCCAGATTCGAAGGCGTGCAGACCGGCGGCAAATACAGCGTCTCCTTCCGGTTCTCGAAAGACCTGCCGGGCTTCATCGAATGCTTCGTCGTCAAGGTGGACACCTCGACCGACGACTACGACGACACGTTCCCGTTCAGCCCCGAGCCGAGCATCGAAAGCGACGGTTTCGACATGGACCAGCCGCAGGATTTCATCCCCGGGACAACCGCCCCGAAACGTTACATGATAACCACGATGGCCGCCGTAAAGAGCGTCGTGATAGGCATCGGCGACGACAGCTACGAAGCGCTGAACGGCACGACCGAGGGCGTCGAGGTGACCAGGGAGAGCGATTTGAGCCTGACGGTCACCCTTTCCGACGCCTTCTTCGCAGGGCGTCCGGGCGGCAGCCATCCGGTGAGCATCCGCGTCACGGATTCGGCCGGCGCCGAAGCCACCGCCATCTCGGAATACCGTCTGCAAGGTCTTCTGCCCATTGAAAAGACGGATTACGACCTCTGGACGAACAGCCTCACGCTGCGCGCGCTGGTCCTCGATCCGAACGTCACGACGGCGACCTTCGGACTGCGCGTCAAAGACGGCGAGTGGTCCGACGCCGAGGGCGTAAGCGCCGGCGAGGGCATCTATACGGCCACGTTCACGGCCCAATGGAAGGAATCGGTCAATGCCGCGGGCCTGACCGTCCACACCCCCGTCGCAGGCACCGGCGTCTTCGCCGGCAACAGCTACGAGGCGCGGGCGGCGCTCGATGGCGAAACCGTCTCCTCGGCAGAGTTTCAGGCCGCAGCCGGGCAGGTCATCCCCGACGGGGATATGGAAAGCGGATCGCTCCCCTGTTTCGGCAAAAGCACGTCGGAATCCACGACGTTCTGGGGCAGCGGCAATGCCGCAACTTCGGGACTGTGTGCGCAGTCGACCAAACCCGGCATGGGCGGCAGCTACTGCGCCAAGCTCGAATCGCAGTCGGCGTTCGGCCTGCTCGCCGCGGGCAATCTCTTCTCGGCAACGTTCCGTTTTGCGAATCTCTCGGGAACGGCCAGTTTCGGAATGCCCTACCAGTGGACAGCGCGTCCGACGGCCTTGCGGCTCAAATACCACGCCACCGTGGGCGCCGTCAATAAGGGAACCGTCACCGAAGAGCACGAATACATTCAGGACGGCCAAGACCGTTCGCGTATCTTCGCCGTTATCGTCGATTGGAACAGCCGTCACGCGACTGTCGCCGGCATGGGGTCGCCGACAGGCGTGTGGGACCCCGCCAAAACCGCCGAAACCGCCGAAGGCCCCGTCATCGCCTACGGATCGCTGCTGATCGGCGAAACCACACCAGGCGACGCGATGACGACCGTGGAGATTCCGATCGAATATTACGACAGAACGACCAAACCTACGGGTGCATATACACTCGTCATCTCCTGTACGACGAGCGCCTACGGCGACTTCAAGGTCGGTTGTCTGGGCAATGTCATGTACGTAGACGATTTCGAATGGGTATACTAATCACTAAACGCAAGCAGATGCGCAAGCTATTCATCCGCACGCTCGCCCTCGCGCTGTGCCTCACGGGCACGGCGCAGGCGCTGCGCGCACAGGAAACAACCGCCGCCCAAACTGCGGCGGCAGCCGACCAGCGTCCGAAAACAATCAACGAAATGCGCCAGGAGCGCGGACTTACCGACACGCACAACCTGTTCGTGCCGAAAGGACAGTGGATTTTCGGCGGTACGGCCTCCTACTCGACCCATACCAACAAAGGCTATCAGTTCCTCGTCATCGAGGGAATCAACTCGAAAGGCTACACCTTCCGCGTCAGCCCGATGATCGCCTACGCCTTCCGGGACAACATGGCCCTCGGAGGACGCTTCATCTATTCGCGCACGCTGCTCAAGCTGGACAACGCCGAACTGCATTTCGGCAACGAGGAGACGGGCACGAACATCGTGGCCAGGGATTTCTACTCGCTCAAGCAGACCTATTCGGCGGCGGCGATCTGGCGGCAGTACATCCCGCTGGGACGCAACAAACGCTTCGCGCTGTTCAACGAGATGTCGCTCGCGGCCGGAGGCACGCAGGCGCGCTTCGCCAACGACTCGCCCGTGAAGGGAACCTACGAAACCGGCTACACCCTTTCGCTGGGCATTTCGCCGGGCATCGTAGCCTTCGCCACCAACAACATGGCCGTCGAAGTGAACGTGGGCGTGATGGGCATCAGCTATACCCATGCCAAACAGGTTCACAATCAGGTCACCGTGGGCAAACGCAACACGAGCATGATGAACTTCAAGGTCAATATCTTCTCGATCGGCCTCGGCATGGCCTTCTATCTCTAAAAACGGCACACTATGACACGAAGCATACTCTGCACCCTGCTGATCATAATTATCTCGTGCGGCAACGCGCTGGCGCGGCAAACCGCCGCAACCGGGAATCCGAAGGAAACAGCCGCTCCGGCAGCCGCAATCGCACCCGCCGCAGCCGGAACGATCTCCACCGAAGAAGAAACCCCGGCAACCGGAAATGCGCCGGCCGCCGAAGCCCCGGCCTCGAAAGCGGCAGTCCCGGCCGACGGACAGAAGCAATTGCAGGCACTCAAGGCCGCGGAAGTTCAGTCGCCGATCCGCGGCAAAAAACAATTCCTGCCCACACGCCGGCGTATCGACCGCGAAATCAACAAGCTCAAATTCGCCTACAAGGGCGAGGTGATCATGGGTCTGACGGCCTCCTACGGCACGATGTCGAGCGACGACACGGACATCATGCTCATCCTCGACGGCATCGACGCCGACGGCACGGTGGCCTCCGTCAAACCCTTCATCGGCTATTTCTACCGCGACAACAACTGTCTGGGCGTGCGTTTCGGCTACCGCCACATGGACGGCAACCTCGATGCCGCACGCTACGACCTGGGCGAAAGCAACGACGCCTCGGGCAGCATTCCGAAGGTCAATTTCAACAGCGACAACTACTCGTTCGGCATTTTCCACCGCTCCTACGCGGGACTCGACCCGAAGGGCCGTTTCGGACTGTTCGCCGAGTTCGAACTCTCGCTGTCGACCGGAACGTCGAAGCTCTCCTACCAGCCCGACACCGCCAGCGACAACATGAAAACCACGTTCAGCGACAATACGCAGCTCAAATTGGCGTTTAATCCGGGAGCTGCCGTCTATATCTTCCCCAACGTCTGCGCCACGCTGTCGTTCGGGCTGGGCGGCATCCAGTACACCTCCGTCACGCAGAAGGACGACGCCGGCAACAAGATCGGAACGCGCAAGGCTTCGAACATGCGTTTCAGGCTCAACGTCGCCGCCATCAACTTCGGCATGACGGTACACCTGTGGGACAAGAAAAAGAAATAAATTATGACCAGATACCTGAAAACAGCACTCCTTGCAGCCGCGGCGCTCCTCGCGTCGTGCATCCACAACGACATCCCCTATCCGGTCGTCGAACTCCGCATCGCGAGCGTCGAAGGCCAGGGCTTCTCGGTCTCGGAAAACAACGTCACGTCGCGGACGGTCACCCTCTCGCTCGACGAAGCGACCGACATCCGCAACGTGCGGATCGACGCCGTGGGTTACGACGCCGTCATCCACAGCATCCAGCTCGACAAGGAGGAGGTCCTGCAACAGATCCGCAGCTCCCGGGAGCTGACCGGCACGTTCGACCTGCGTTCGCCGATCTACACCACGCTTTCGCTCTACCAGGATTACGAATGGACGATCCGCGCCACACAGACCATCGAGCGCCGTTTCAGCGTGACGGGGCAGATCGGCGCCACGGAGATCGAGGAGAAAAACCGCATCGCCCGGGTCCTCGTCCCCAGCGACACCGATCTGGCACATATCGAGGTCACGGAACTCAAACTCGGCCCCGCCGACATCACGACCTATTCGCCCTCGCTCGAAGAGCTTTCGGGCAGCAGCTTCGAATCGGTGCGTTTCGTAGACGTCACCTGCCACGGAATCACCGAACGGTGGCTGCTTTACGTGGAGCCTACCAATGTGAAGGTCGCCCTCCGGGCAACCGACCTGTGGAACAATACGGCCACGGCCACTGCTCTCGTCTCCGCCGAGGAGTATGCGGCCGGCGCCGCGCTGGAATACCGGATCAAGGGCGCCACGGAGTGGCAGAGAATGGCGGAGAGCAGCTACGAGGCCGGCATCCTGACGGCAACGCTCGCGCCCGAATGGAGCTCGTCGACCAACCCCCACGGGCTTGCCGTCTACAACTTCGTGCCGGACAAGGGTCTCTTCGCAGGGCACACCTACGAATTCCGCCTGACAGTCGGGGGCGAGCAGACCCAGCTGATGGAATATGCGGCCCCCGCGGGCAACACGATTCCCAACGGCGACCTGGAGGACAGCTCGCTGAGCTGCTGGACCCAGAACAACAAGACCGCGGAGTTCTGGGGCAGCGGCAACAACACCTTCACCAGGGGACTCTGCACGCAGGCCCCCTTCGACGGAGGCACGCGCGCCAAACTTCAGGCTACGTCCGCCGTGGGAGTCCTCGCCTCGGGCAACCTCTTCTCGGGGCTGTTCCAGAAGGACGTCCTGACCCGGGGCGTCGTGTCGTTCGGCCAGCCTTACGCCTGGAAAGCCCGTCCCAAGGCGCTGAAACTGCAATACTATGCAGAACATATCGGCATTGCCGACATCGACAAGAATTTCGGCGCCCCGATTCACGAAGGGGACCGGGACAAGGCCCGCATCATGGTCGCCATCGTGGACTGGAACACCCGCCGCGAGGTCGGATCGGGCACGGAAGCCCCCACCGGGACCTGGGATCCGGAAGAGACCACTTCGGTCGACGAGGGACCGATCATCGCCTACGGCTCGCTTTTCATCGACCAAAGTTCGACCGGCGGCAAGATGATCGACGTACAGCTTCCGCTCAACTTCTACGACACGAAGGCCAAACCCTCCGGATTGTACCAGATCGTGATCTCCTGCTCGACGAGCGCCTACGGCGACTTCATGGCAGGCTGCAAGTCGAACATACTCTACGTCGACAATTTCGAGTGGGTCTATTGACAATGCCTATTTTCGCAACCCGCAAAAAGCAGAGCCTCACCGGTTCTGCTTTTTGTTTACCCTGGCGGTCCGAAAAAAAACACCGGAGGAGGTAGGGTTTCAGCGCTTTCATCCGTGATATAGATAGAATGAAGAGACCCGAACATATCATCGAAGATCTGATAACCCGCCAACTGGACGGCACACCCCTCACCGACACGGAACGCCGGGAACTGCAGGAGTGGCTCGAAGCATCCGAAGCCAACCGCGACGCCTTTCTCCGGGCTTACAAAGCCTGGGGAAACGCCCGCCTTGCGGAAACCCGGTTCAACACCGGGCAAGCCCTCGAAAACGTCATGGCCCGGATTGCCGAAGCATCCAGACCCCGGTCTTTCCTGCGGCCGCAACTGCGCCGTCTGGGCATCGGCATCGCAGCGGCAGCCTGCGTCATGCTGGCCGTTGTCGGTTACTACCGACTGCAACCGTCGACCGTCCCGGACATCGAAATGTTTATCCGGCAGGCCGACACCCCCGTATTCACCCAGAAAGAGGTGCAACTGGTGCTGTCCGAGCAGAAAACCCTCCTGCTCGAAACCCAAAAATCGACAATCCGTTACGATTCGACCGCCATCCGGATCAACAACGCCGAAAAAACCATTCCCAAAAAAGAGGCTGCGACGTTCAACCAGCTGGTCGTTCCCTACGGCAAGCAGACGACGCTGACGCTCGCCGACGGAACCCGCGTCTGGATCAACGCCGGATCACGGCTGGTCTACCCCGTCGTATTCGAAAAGCAGAAGCGCGAAATATACGTCGAAGGCGAAATCTACATGGAAGTGGCGCACGATGCCGAACGGCCTTTCTCGGTACACACAGGCAAAATGGATGTCTGCGTTTTGGGAACCAAATTCTACATATCCTCCTACGGCCGCGATCGCACGCAGGAGGTCGTCCTGCTCTCCGGCTCCGTCAGCGTAGCCCCTGCCGGACGATCCGACCGCGGAATTCGCATCGTTCCCGGCCAACAAGCCATCCTCGACACCTCAGAATCGCTGGAGGTCCGCGAAGTGGAAGCCG
The DNA here is from genome assembly GCF_001915285.1 of Alistipes sp. 56_sp_Nov_56_25. Classification (NCBI taxonomy): domain Bacteria; kingdom Pseudomonadati; phylum Bacteroidota; class Bacteroidia; order Bacteroidales; family Rikenellaceae; genus Alistipes; species Alistipes sp. 56_sp_Nov_56_25. The sequence continues at coordinate 133,643 of NZ_MNQF01000001.1, read as the reverse complement.
AAAGCTACATCAGTTGGATTCACGGATACCTGCCCTTCGACAACGACCCGCTGTCGAACATCCTCGAACGCCTTTCCCGCTACTACAATTGTCGGATCGAGTGTACGCCCGAAGCCGAAGCGCTGACGCTCTCGGGCAAACTCGAACTCAAAGACGATCCGGCCGAAGTGCTGAAAATCTTGAGCGCAACAGCCCCTATCAACCTGCAAATCTCCGGATCCGGGAATTTCCGAATCGACTATAACCCGACTACCAACAACCCAAACTGACCTGCCTATGTAACAGCCCGTATCCCTCCAAAAAAAGACCGGATGTCGTCCCTCAACGACATCCGGAGCGATTGAAAATCTAAAATAGCTTTTTAAACTTCAAATCTTTACAAATGTACAACAAAAATGGTAAAATCGGTCTTTTTAAGGCCGATAATGGGGGATTATTCCACCTATTCCGGATAACATTCCTGTTTTTGCTGGCAACAATCGGGTTCATCCGGCCCGTCAGTGCACAAACGGCAGAGGCGGCGAAAACCATCACGCTCAACGTACAGAACCGCCCCATCAAGGAGGTCCTCACACTGATCGAACGCCAAAGCGACTACATCTTCGTTTACTACGACAACATCTTGGACATCCACCGCAAAGTCACCCTGAAAGTAACGAATCAGCCCATTTCGGCTGTCCTGAAACAGTTGTTCGCCGGAACCGACAACACCTGGAAACTCTCGGGAAGGCAGATCGTCATCGGACGCTCCGTAGCTGCGGCCGCAGCTACACCCCGGAAGATCACACGCATCACAGGCGTCGTCAGGGACCAGAACAACGATCCGCTCATCGGCGTCACGATCCGCATCAAGGCCCGTCCGAACATCGGTACAGCCACCGACATCAACGGCAAATACCTGCTCGACGTTTATCCCGACGAAGTACTGGAATTCAGCTATGTAGGTTACAAATCGCAGGACGTTTCGGTCGCAGGGCAGGAAATCGTCGACGTGGTTATGCTGCAAAACGACGCCATCCTCGACGCCGTGGAGGTGGTGGGCTACGGCGTGCAGAAAAAGATCAGCGTCATCGGCTCGCAGCAGACCATAGCGACCAAGGAACTGAAAGTTCCCGTCGCCAACCTCACACAAGGCCTTGCGGGCCGCGTATCGGGTCTGGTCTCGGTACAGCGAACCAGTGAACCGGGCTTCGACGACGCGAACATCTACATCCGCGGCATCTCAACGCTGACAGCCAGCATGAGCGCCCCTCTGACGCTCGTCGACGGCGTTCCCCGCTCGTTCTCCAACGTCGACCCCGAAGACATCGAGAGTTTCTCGATCCTGAAGGACGCCTCTGCAACTGCTGTTTACGGCGTTCGCGGCGCCAACGGCGTCATTATCATCAATACCAAAAGCGGTCTGAAAGGACGCCCCAAATTCAGCGTACGCTATACCGAAGGCCTCACCAAACCGACCAAGATCACCGATTTCGCCGACGGCGCGACTTACATGGAGATGTCGAACGAAGCGTCGCTCACCCGCGGCGGCGGCAAACTATACAGCCAGGAGATCATTGATAAGACCCGCCGCGGGGAAGACCCCTATCTCTATCCCGACGTAGACTGGATGAAACATATCCTGCGTAACTTCAGCCGCAACCGCTCGGCCAACGTCAACGTGCAGGGCGGTTCCGATAAGGCGGTCTACTACATCGGCCTGGCCTACTACGACGAGAACGGCATGTACAAGGACACGAAACTGGCCGACTACAACTCGAACACCTTCTACCGCCGTTACAACGTCACCTCGAACCTCACGCTCAACCCGTTCCGCACCACCGAAATCAAACTGGGCATCCAGGGCTACCTGGCCAACGCCAACTATCCGGCATCTTCGCAGGCAAGCATCTTCGAATCGGCCTATTTCACACCTCCGACCTATATCGCGCCGCTCTACCCCGACGGCAAGCTCGGCGCCTTCTCGGGCGGCGATATAAACCCCGTGGCACAGCTCGGCGCAACGGGCTATGCCAACCAGTGGCGCAGCCAGGTTTATTCGAACCTGCGCATCACGCAGCAGATTTACAAAGGGCTCTCGGTTTCAGGCATGTTCTCGTTCGACACCTACAACTACACGAGCAACCGTTTCACCAAAACCCCGAACACCTACCACGCCACAGGACGCGACGCCAACGGCAACCTGCTCTACGAGCAAACCCGCCAGGGAACCGAAAACCTGGCCTACAGCCTCAGTGCAAAGGGTAACCGCGCCATCTATCTGGAAGCCGCAGTCAACTACCGCAACACTTTCGGCAGGCACACCGTATCGGGCATGATGCTCTTTAACCAGAGCGACGAAATCAATACCAAAGCCACCAACGTCGAAGAGGCGCTGCCCTACCGTTTCCGCGGCCTGGCAGGACGTTTCACCTACTCGTTCGACGACCGTTATTTCGGGGAGTTCAACTTCGGATACAACGGTTCGGAGAACTTCGCCCCGAAAAACCGTTACGGCTTCTTTCCGTCGGTCGGACTTGGCTGGGTAATCAGCAACGAACCCTTCTTCAGAGGCGCCACAGAGGTGATCCAGTACCTCAAACTGCGCGGCACATGGGGTCGTGTCGGCAACAGCCAGATCAGCGGACGCCGTTTCGCCTACCTGGCTACGGTCAAGGACACCAACGACACCAGTTACCAGTTCGGCAAGAACATGGACCAGACCTACGGGACTACGGCCATCGACGAATATGCCGTCGACGTAACGTGGGAGATCGCCGACAAAACCAACATCGGACTGGACATGCGCCTGCTGAACAACAAGTTCAACCTGCAATTCGACGCCTTCAAAGAGTCGCGCAAAGGCATTTACCTGCGCCGCACAAGCATTCCGTCCTATTTCGGTATGATCAACAACCCCTACGGCAACATCGGCAAAGTCGAGAACAAAGGTATCGAAATGTCGGTCAGCTATGCCAATTCGTGGCGGGACTGGTCGTTGAGCGTCATGGGTAACTACTCGTTCAACCGAAACAAGGTCCTCGAAGACGACAGCACCGTGGCCTATCCCTGGCAGAAAACCATCGGCAACAAGGTAGACCAGCGGTTCGGGCTCATCGCACTGGGACTCTTCGAAAGTCCGGAGGAGATCGCCGCAGCGCCTGTACAGGTCGGCGACACGCGCCCGGGCGACATCCGCTACAAGGACATCAACGGCGACGGCAAAATCGACGAATATGACAAAGTGCCCATCGGCTGGGGAAGTGTCCCCGAAATCATCTACGGCTTCGGATTCTCCGTAGGCTGGAAAGGCCTCTCGCTGTCGGCCATGTTCCAGGGCGCCGCACACGTCGACGCGATCCTCAGCGGCGAAGGCGTACTGCCTTTCGCACAGGGATCGAGCCGCGGCAACCTGCTGAGCAACATCACCGACCGTTGGACCGAGGCCAATCCCCGCCAGGATGTCTTCTACCCGCGCCTCTCGATCGGTAACATGAACATGAACTACGAAGCCAGCACGTGGTGGCTCAAAAATACCAGCTACCTGCGTCTGAAAAACATCGAACTCTCCTATACGCTCCCCGACCGCTGGATGAAACGCATCCACATCAACAATGCGCGCATCTTCATACAGGGCGTCAATCTGCTTACATTCAGCAAATTCAAACTGTGGGACGTGGAACTGGGCGACGGCCGCGGCGCAAAATACCCCAACATCGGTTCCGTCAGCCTGGGTATCAATTTCAACTTCTAAAATCCCCGACAAGCTATGAAACTTAAAACAATACTCACTTTACTGGCCGCCCTCGGCATCCTGACCGCCTGCAACGACGACTTCTTCGACCAGGTTCCCGACGACCGGATCACCATCGAGCAGGTATTCCAGCGCACCTCCTACTCCGAGAAATACCTGGCTACCGTTTACAGCTACATCCGCGACGAGTCGCACCGCACCGACGGCGTACCCTGGGACCCGTGTTCGGACGACCTGGACGTTACCTACGACCGCGAGGATTACAACTCCTTCAAGATGAACCTCGGCAACTGGAGCGCATCGTCGAACTACTACGAGTACTGGTCGCACTACTACCGGGGCATCCGCTCGGCAACCTACTTCATCCAGCACATCGGCTCGAACCAGGAGATGCTCGACGATCCTACGCGCGGCCCGATCGTCGTCGAACAATACAAGAACGAAGCCCGCTTCCTGCGTGCCTGGTTCTATTACTGCCTGCTGCGCCAGTACGGTCCGTGTGTACTGCTGGGCGACGAAGTCCTTCCGGGCGACCTCGACCGCGACGATGTGAAGATGAACCTGCCGCGCAGTTCCTACGACGAGTGCGTGGATTACATCGTCGGCGAACTGGACGACATGATCGACAACAACCGCCTGCCGCTGCACTTCACCGTACAGGCCGACAAGGATTACGGCCGGGCGACACTGGCCATGTGCATGGGACTCAAAAGCCGCGTACTGCTGCTGGCCGCCAGCGACCAGTTCAACGGCAACCCGGCCTACGCCAACGTGGTCAACACGGACGGCAAACACCTTTTTTCGACCCGAAAAGACCCCGAAAAGTGGAACAAGGCCGCCCAGGCTGCAAAAGATGTCATCGACCTGGGAATTTTCGACCTCTACAAGGAGTACCACACCGACGGAACGCTCGACCCTTACCTGTCCTGCCGCAACGTTTTCCTGGAGAACTGGAACAGCGAGGTGATGATGGTCCGCATCAGCAACTACCTCAAACATTGGGAACGGTCGGCTTCACCCCGGCAGTTCAGCGGCTATGAAAGCATGGGGGCGACCCAGCAACTGGTCGACGCTTTCCGCATGAAAGACGGCACGGCCATTACCCCGGACAAGGAGAGCGGCTATTCGAAGGCGAACTACTCCGACCCCAAATCGGGCTGGGTATTCGCTCCCGCCGGTACGCGCAACATGTTCGTCAATCGTGAACCGCGTTTCTACGTCAACATCTGCTTCAACGGCGCCTACTGGATCGGCGATCAGAAAACCCGCATCCAGCTCTACTACACCGGAGGATCGGGAAAGAAAGGCACGTGGGACTTCCCGCGTTCGGGATACATCGCCATCAAAAACGTTTCGCCCTCGTCCAATCCCAAGAACGGCAACTACATCAAGCGTCCCTTCGTCATCATGCGTTACGCCGAGATACTGCTCAACTACGTCGAGGCGCTCAACGAATACGATCCCGGGAATGCGGACATCGAAACCTACCTGAACAAAATCCGCGAGCGCGGCGGTCTGGGACCGGTCCAAAGCGATCTCAACCAGAGTCAAATGCGCGAGCAGATCCGCCTGGAACGCCGCATCGAACTCTGCTTCGAGCAACTGCGCTATTTCGACACCCGCCGCTGGCTGATCGCCGACCAGACCGACGGAGGCCCCTTCTACGGCATGAACGTCGACGCAGGCAACAGCTTCACCGACGAGGCGTTCTACGAGAAAACCGTATTCGAAACCCGCGTGTTCCGGCCCGAGTTCTACCTTTTCCCCATTCCCCAGTCCGAAATCAACCGCGATCCGCAGATCGTCCAGAATCCCGGATGGTAACCGTAAAAACGAATAACGACTATGAAACTTACGAAATACCTGGCTGTCCTCTGCTGCGGAACGCTCTTCGCAGCCTGCGAAAACCCGATTCAGGACGACCTGAACGTGGACAACCCCGAGAACTATACGCGTATTTACACGGTCAACGCCGTCGACGACGCCTCCAAGAACACACTCTCATTCCCGCTCGAACGCGACACGTCGCTCATGGTCTACGCCAACTTGAGCGGAATCCGCAACCCGGGATGCGATGTGACGGTCAAATTTCGCGTCGCCCCCGAACTGGTGGATACCTACAATCAGAAGCACCAGAGCAACTACCCGATGATGCTTGATGGAAGCTACACGATCGAGAACCTCGAAGCCGTGATTCCTAACGGGAAATACATCTCCTCGCCCATCCGGATCGCCATCAACAGCCAGGCGTTCGACGGCGTGGGCGTCTTCCTGCTGCCGGTACGGATCGAGAATGTGACACCCGACCTGGCCGTCAACGAATCGTTGCAGACGGCTTACCTGCGCATCAACGGCTACTACACCGAAAATCCGTTCCCGAGATACGACAGGAGCGGCTGGTCGATCGCCGGGTTCTCGACGCAGGAGGCTGAAGCGACATCGACCTACCCCAACCGCGGATTGGCCGTTTCGATCATCGACGGCGAAAACAACACCTATTGGGGTACGCAGTGGCGTAACGCCAAACCCGGCCCGCCGCACTGGATCGCCGTCGACATGGGCGCACCCAAGGAACTGCACGGACTCACGATCCGCGGACGGTCTGACAAAGAAGGCTCCGACGTTCCCAAAAGCAGCGGCAACCCGCGTATCTTCAACATCGACGTGAGCGACGACAACCAAAACTGGACCCATGCAGGGACCTTTACCGTCGAAAACCGGATCGAGAACACGGTATACCTCGACCACAAGGCAACGGGACGCTATTTCCGTATCTTCGTCACCGCCACGCAGGCCGACCTCTACCAGACCTGCATCGCCGAAGTATGGGCATTCTGATCCGACTAACAAATTTTTAAACCAAACAAAAGACTATGAAAAAGACTATATGTCTGTGGGCGCTGCTCCTGATTGTCGTTTCATGCACCAACGACGACAATTACAACGACGAGCACGGAGACAAGGCAGTCATTCCACCCAAAGGCAGGATCATCCGCATAATGACCTACAACATCTACGGCGCACGCGCCACAAGCCCCGCCAATGCAGCCGATCTGGACGCGCTGGCCGAGGTAATCCGCCGGCAGGACCCCGACTTCGTAACCCTCAACGAGGTGGATGTCTTCACCAACCGCACGGGAAAAGACGTACACCAGGCCCGCGACCTGGCAGCCAAACTCGGTATGGAGTGGCACTTCTCGAAAGCCATCGACCGCGACGGAGGCGAATACGGCGACGCCGTGCTGTCGAAACACCCGATTATAGAGACCCGCAGTTACCGGCTCCCCTGCGCCGCTTCGCAACCGGGCGAGGACCGTTCGCTGTGCGTCATCCGCGTCGAGATCGACGGCAAAGACCTCTATGTCGCCTCGACGCACCTCGATCATCTTTCGGGCGATGCGAGCCGCCTGGTGCAGGCCAATGAGATCCGCCGTATCCGCGACACGGAACTGGACGGAGACCTCATCCTTGCGGGCGACCTCAACGCCATTCCCAGTTCGAACGTCATCGCCACGATGACCGCGTTCCTGACCAATGTCGGAACGATCGACCAATACACTTTCCCGTCGGAGAATCCCACCCGCAAGATCGACTACATACTGTATGCCCCGATCGGACACTTCGGCGTACAGAACTGCACAGTGGTTTCGCGCAGCGACCAGCAGGTCGACGGCGTCGACGCCTCGGACCACCGCCCCGTCGTGGCCGACATCCGGTTCCAGACCGAGGAAGACCTCCCGGAGAATCAGGAATAAAGCGTTCGGAAGATGAAAAAACTGCTATTCACACTCCTCGGGCTGGCAGCGGCACTGACGCTGCCGGCCCAGGATTTCAAGATCACGCATGGCCCGTGGCTGTGCGACATGACCGAAGACGGCGTAACCGTCCTGTGGACTACCAACAAACCCGCTTTGTCATGGGTCGAGGCAACCGAGGACGACGGACGCAGTTTCTACGCCGCCGAACATACCCGCCATTACGAAACCGTTGCGGGCCGCAAACAGGCGCACAAGACACTGCACGCCGTGCGGCTGAACAACCTGCGTCCCGGAACGAAATACTGCTACCGCATCTTCTCGCAGGAGGTACTCGAATGGAAACACGGAGACAACGTCCTCTACGGCAGGACCGTTGCCAGCAATGTCTACAAACGCGCACCGTTCCGGTTCCGGACATTCCCGGCAACGGGAACCGACTGTTCGTTCGTCATCCTGAACGACATCCACGGACGCGCCGACGACATGACCGAACTGTGCCGGGAAATCGATTTCGGCAAACACGACTTCGTAATGCTCAACGGCGACATGTCCAACAGCATTGAAAATGAGGAGCAGTTGTTCCGGGATTTCATCGACGCCTCGGTAAACCTTTACGCCTCGGAGACCCCGATACTCTACAACCGCGGCAACCATGAGACGCGCGGCGTCTTCGCCGACCGTCTGCACGACTATTTCCCGACGCGCAACGGCCGTCACTACCAACTCTGCAAAGTCGGATCGGTCTGTTTCTTGCTGCTCGACTGCGGCGAAGACAAGCCTGACACGGACATCGAATACGGAGGGCTTGCCGACTACGACGCCTATCGCCGCGAAGAGTGCGAATGGCTCCGCAGGGCGGTGGCCTCCAAAACCTTCCGCAACGCCTCGGCACGCGTCGTCTTTCTCCATATTCCGCTCGACGGCGGAACGTGGCACGGCAGCAACCACCTCCGGAATCTGTTCCTGCCGATCCTCAACGAGGCCGGCATCAATATCATGTTCTCCGGCCACACGCACCGCTACGGCTTCCACCCGGCAAACGACGAAGTTCGGTTCCCGGTCGTGGTCAACGGCAATCAAAGCTACATACGGTGCGACATGACGGGCGACCGAATCGCGATCCGAATCGTCGGTCCCGGCGGACGCGTCGCACACACACACGAATTCCCACTCCGCTAACGAGGCGGAAAAAACAATGCCCTGCACCGAAACGGTGCAGGGCATCTTCTGTTTTTCAGAGGAAAAGCCGCAGAAATCCGCTGCGGCTGAGCCGGAGCCGAAGCTGGGAGAGCGCCGCCCCAATATGCTTTTCGACGGTCTTGACGCTGATGTTGAGCCGCTCGGCGATCTCCCGGTTTTTCAGGCCTGTCGTGCGGCTCAACAGGAACACCCGGCGGCACTGCTCGGAAAGTCCCGAAATGCAGCAGTCGATCTCCTCGCTCAACTGCGATAACTGGAACTCCTCTTCGATATGGTCGGCGACAAGCGTACGAATACAGACATCCAACTCGTCCAGTCCGGATTCCCCCCCCCCGCCATTTTTTGGAGCGCAGCAAATCTATGGCACGGTTCTTCACGGCGACAAACAGCAGCGGCAGCAGCGGCCGGTCGAAGTCCACCTCCTCCCGCCGTTCCCACAAGGCAAGAAAGACATCCTGCACGATGTCTTCCGACGCCTTGCGGTCATGGACCATCTGAAAAGCCCGTGCACACAAGGGTTCATAGTGATCGCGGAATAGTTGCTGAAAATACGCCGAATGGTTTTCCACAGTTTTCTCAAAATATGTCGGAATACTCCGAATCATTCAAATATAGCGATAATTCGGGAAATTGCAAAATTTGGACTGCCGCCAACTATCTCCGTCTTCGAGTAGATTCCACACCGCAGGGCATCCTGTCCCCGCTGCGCGGGGCACAGGCACAAAAAAGGCAGGACCGCTCTTGCGGGTCCTGCCTTTAATTTATCCTGCCGCCGTTACCTTCCGGCGATGCGGCAGTATCTGTCGTAGCGTCCTATCACGTCGTTCACGTAGGCCAGCGTCTGCCGGCTGCCGGTGAATCGTCCGCATCTGACCACTTCGTTCTCGTAGAATTCCGGCTCGGCCTTCAGCGTAAGGTACCGGGCCACGACCTCCCACGAGTTGGGGTTCTCCCCGTTCAGGCGGGCCAGACGGCGGGCGTCGTTCACATGGCCGATACCGCTGTTATACGAGGCCAGGATGATGCTCATGCGGTCTTTTTCAGGTGTCCCTTCCGGAAAACGGAGCGACGACATGATCTTCGACATCAGTTTGTTGGCCAACCAGATATTGGTCCTCGGATCGGTGATCTCGGCCGCGGGGACGTCGAACTGACGCGCCACCGAAGGCATGATCTGCATCAGGCCGCGGGCCCCGCTGCGCGAGGTGATGTCGGGCGTGAAGCGCGATTCGTGGTAGGCGATGGCGCTCATCAGGCGCCAGTCGTGGCCCTCCTCTTCGCTGATGTTGCGAATCAGATTGTCGTAGGCCGAAATGACGTAACTGCCCTCGGGGAGCAGCGAGTGGTGCATCTCGGCCAGTGCGTCCAGTGCGTCGTCCGTCGCGGGTGCGCTGAACTGGGCGTTGAAGCCGTAAAATGTCGTAAGAATGGTTAAGAACGCAAACGTTAATACGGTCTTTTTTAACATAAAATGTTGTTTTGCGGGCAGCTTACACCGCGCAGAACAGCACGTCAATCATAGAATCCCCATGAGATACCGATTTTGAACATGCCCGGATTGAGCGGATAGCGAGCCGCCGAGAAATATTCTCCGTTACCGAACAGTCCCTTGTTCACATGCTGATATTTCAGGAATATCCGCATTCTCTTCCACTTTCCCATGACGAAAGCGTCCATATAGGGGTAATTCCCCGTCTCGACCTCCCGTTGGTTGTAATACACCGACAGAGCCGGATTGTAACCGGGCGCATAATACTTGGTATTATAGCGTCCGTCCAGACCGATCTGCAGGCGCAGCACATCGCGCACGACCCAGAATTCGTAGTAATACGACAGGAAGGCGCTCAAAAGCGGAACGGGTACAACATCTTGATCCGTGCTCCACTGCAACAATACCCTGTTGTCCAAATGAAGTCCGCCTAAACGGAAATCTTTGCGAGCATACACACTCGTGAGGCTGACGTTGCCGCTGTGCTGGGCGACGTTGCTGTCCGACGCATAGTAAATCTTGTCGGAGACGACTCCCTGCCATGCCCCCGCTTCGAACGCGAAATCGGGAACCGAAAACTTGACCTCGAACCGAGTTTCATTCTCCTTGCTTAAAGGAGTGTTCCATATATAATGGTTAGAGAACAGATTCTCCTGCCAGTAGGTCGGCGAGCGGCGGTCCATCGAGAACCGGCCTTCGAGAATCAGGGGGTGTCCGCGCAGATAGCCTTTCAGCGCGAGGTGCGCGCCGATCGAGAGATCTCCGCCTCTGTATCCCGACGGGTAGAAACGGAGGTTTCCGTCCCAGTCGACATATTTCTTTATCTTTCCGCTGACGGAGCCGTAAAAGAAGTAACTCGTCTTGTTGACCTTCGTGTACTTCCCCGTCAGGTAATCTTTCAGTTCGAATTGCGAGTAGGTGTGCATGTCGATGCCGATGCCGGCGTCGAGCGTCCCCACGATTCCGTTCCGGTCCCAGGGCTGCGCCTGCACGAAGAAGCGGTTCGAAATGTTCCGCTCGTAGATCGAGTCACGCGTCTCCGCAGGGTTGATGAACCAGTTATCGTAATAATGCCCCTCCGCGGAGACGAAATCGCCGTTCTCGTCCCGGTGGTCCCGTTCATTCGTATAAGGCTCGTTCCTGTCGGTGTAGACCTTGCTCCACGAACTGTACTCGAACGAATGGCCGATATACACCGCCGAGAGGTTCGCCATCGAGAAATCGCTCTCCGTGAGCCGTTGCAGCGGGATGCCGTAGGACTGCGTGACAAAGAAGGCGTTGTTGCGGTAGAGGTTCTTGGCCTCGGCGTCGGCCAGCCGCATCGGCACGCCCGAAGGCATCTCGAACGTCGTGTCCGCAATGGCCCACTCGCCGACCACGCCGCCGTTCTCCTGCTGCTCGATGTGGTTGTTGTAGTAGCCCGCATGGACCGAATACCGCCTGCCCGTGTGGCTGACGGCCACCGCAAGGTTGTGGTTCTTGGTCCGCGACCAGACGTACTGGCCGCGCGTGCCCCGCGCCTTGTAGTCGATGTTGAAACCCGTCGTCGGAGAGATGTTCTGCGCATGCATGATGCCGAAATTCTCCTCACGGAAACGCTTCTGCCCCGACTCTGCGTAATTCATCCGGATCATCGGCTTCTTCGTGTTGTAGAAGGGCACGTTCTCCATGTTGTAGGTGTACGCGTAGTAGGGACTCGCAAAACTGAAGTCAAAGAACTGCGGACGCCGGAAATAGTTCAACGGCAGCGACGTCTGGCCCAAAGCCCCCTGGGCGATGTCGCCCACGTCCTCCCGGTAGAACGGATAGTCGATCCGGTAATCGGTCAGCGTGGTGTCCAAAGGCCCGATCTCGACGCGGTTGAAATCGCGGCTCACGTGCCATTTGAAGTTGTTCAGCGCGCGGATCGAGTCATTGAAAAAATAGGACTCGAGCGGCTTGCGGATTTTCCGTTCCTTCTTGGTGGTGTCCTGCGGCTGCTGGTTCTCGCCCTCCTCGCCTTCGGTCTGCTCGTAGGGATTGCTGCCGTAGAGGTTACCCGTCTGGCCGTTGCGCTGCGCGCGCTGCAAGGTCTTCGCATCGAAGCCCTGGGAGCGCACCGCCTCGGGCGCTGCAAAAAACAGACCGAGCAGGAGCGTCAGCAATATGCGGTTCGAAAATCTCGACATGTCAGCCAAAGAGCGGAAATCCGCGGCAAATGTAATTAAAAAATTTTAAATATACAACTATTCGGCTTTCCCACAGCCTTTTGTCCGGCAGGCAAGCCCCCGCACGAGCGAAACGAGGATATACAGCACGATGATCGCCGGCACGGCGTAACCGCGCAGGAGGACGGCCGTCACGACGGCCGCGATGATGAATCCGTAGCGCAGTTCGTTCCCTTTCCAGCCGAAGCCGTGGAATTTGAGGGCGAACATCCTCAAATTCGAGATCATCAGCAGTCCCACGACCACGGCAATGGCAGAAATCGCCTCGCGCGGAAGCTCCAGTCCGCTGGTCTCGAACAACAGCCCCAGCGAACCGCAGAGCATCGCCGCCGCCGGGCTGGGCAGTCCGCAGAACTCCGTGCGCTGCGTGTCGTCGATATTGAATTTCGCCAGCCGCAACGCGGCGCAGGCCGTAAAGACGAAAACGGCCAGCCCCGGATACCCTTCGGGCAGCCAGATGCCGGGCATCCATTGATAGAGCGAATACATGATCGCCGCCGGGGCCAGTCCGAATGAGATGTCGTCGGCCAGCGAATCGAGTTGCAGCCCGATGGGCGAACTCTGGTTGAGCAGACGCGCTGCGAAGCCGTCGAAAAAGTCGAACACGGCGGCCAGAACCATCAGGCCGAAGGCCAGCTTCAGGTCGCCCCAAACCAGCGCCGAAACCACCGCCGCCGAACCGCAGAACAGGTTCGACAGAGTCAGCAGATTGGGTATCGTGAAGAGTTTGATTTTCATTGCCGGGGCGAAAATTTAATTTTCCAATAGGCGGCAAAGTTACTAAAATATTTTTATCTTTGTCGAAGTTAACTCCATATAATAACTCATGTCAAGCAATAAATATTGTGTCATCATGGCGGGCGGCATCGGGACGCGCTTCTGGCCCAAGAGCCGGCAGTCGATGCCCAAGCAGTTCCTCGACATTCTCGGGACAGGCAAATCCTTCATCCGCCACACCTACGAACGCTTCGCAAAAATGGTTCCTGCGGAGAATTTCCTCGTGGTGACCAACGATAAATACAAGAGCCTGGTTCTCGAACACATCCCGGAAATCGGCGAAAAACAGGTGCTCTGCGAACCCGTGGGCCGCAACACGGCCCCCTGCGTGGCCTATGCGGCCTACACGCTGCTGAAACGCAATCCCGATGCCGAAATGATCGTCACCCCGGCGGATCACCTGATCCTCAACGAAGACGACTTCCGGGCGATCATCGCCGAGTGTCTCGACTTCGCCTCGGAGCACGACGCGCTGATGACCGTGGGCATCAAGCCCACGCGTCCCGACACGGGTTACGGCTACATCCAGGTCTCGGACGACAAGCCCATCAGCAAGGTCAAGTGCTTCACCGAGAAGCCCGACATCGAACTGGCGCGGGTGTTCCTGCAATCCGGTGAGTTTTACTGGAATTCGGGCATCTTCGTGTGGAAGGTGCGCTCGATCGTCGAGGCCTTCGAGAAATACCTCCCCGAGCACCACGCGCTCTTCAGCGGCGTGATGCGCGCCATCGGAACCGACGCCGAGCGCAACGTCGTGGAAATCGCCTTTTCGGAGTGCCGCGCCATCTCGATCGACTACGGCATCATGGAGAAGGCCGACAACGTCTACGTCCGCTGCGGCGAGTTCGGCTGGAGCGACGTCGGGACATGGGGTTCGGTCTACCAGCATTCGCGCAAGGACCGCTATGCCAACGCCGTGCCCGAAGAGGGCTGTTACCTCTACGACACACGCAGTTCGATCGTTTCGCTCCCGAAGGACAAGATCGCCGTGATCAGCGGACTGAAGGAGTACATCGTCGTGGACACGGACGACGTGCTGATGGTCTGCCCCCGCTCCGAGGAGCAGAACATCAAGAAATTCATCGACGAAGTCAAGTTCCACAACGGCGACAAGCACATCTGATTCCTCGTCCAGAAACGGGGCAGTCATGCAAAAAATCCGGACCGGCGGCAGCGCCGATCCGGATTTGATCATTTCTCTCCGCTCCCCGAGCGCTTCTTCATATGGCTTACGAAATATTTGGGCAAGACCCCGAACTGTTTTTGGAAGCACTTGGCAAAATACGACGCCGAATTAAATCCGGTCATGTAACAAATCTCGTTAATCCGGTATTCACCGTCCAACAGCAATTCGGCAGCCTTTTGCAGCTTTATCAATCGGATAAAGTCATTAGGAGGCATATGCAGCAAGCCTTTGATTCTCCGGTGCAGATTGGAACGGCTCATCGCCATATACCGCGCAATGTGGTTCACCGTGAGATCCTGTTCGGATATATTGCTGTTTATAATGTCCGTCAACCGATTCAAAAACAGCTGGTCCGCTTTATTCAGACGGTTCGGATCTACGGAAAAACAAGATCCGATGAGCGGGGTTTCCCTGAACAGCGACCGATTTTCCAATATCGTGGCAATCTGCGCCATCAGGTAATCGCCCGAAAAAGGTTTCTCAATGTATGCGGCCGCACCGGCTTCCAACCCGGCTATTTTGGATGCCGTGTCCGACTTGGCCGACAACATGACAATCGGAATGTGCGAATAATTCTTGCGGGCCTTCAAAAACTTACACAACTCGAACCCGTCCATTTGAGGCATCATCACGTCGGTTATGATAAGATTCACATCCTCACTGTCCAGCATTCCGAAAGCTTCATCGGCATTGTCGGCAACGGAAACCCGATACGATTTCGACAGCAGCCGTCGCAGGAAATCCAGCATCCCCTTATCGTCGTCGATAACCAGCACATGACATAACCGTCCGTCGGTTTTAGTCCGCAGCAGCGCCGGCATCTCCGGAACGGGGTCCGTTCCCTCCCCGCGTGGCGGAATATCCGTCCCGGCCGTGACGGGGGGGGGAACTGCTTTCTTCTGCCAGGGAAGGTCCACGACAAAACGGGATGACGATGCATCCGAAAAGACCGAAATGTTACCTTCATGCTGTTCTACCAGATGCTTTACCAACGACAGGCCCAATCCGGTTCCGCCTTTAGCGTCGCCCTTTATCTGGAAAAACGGCTCAAATATTTTCCCGAAGTATATTCCGGGAATAGCATCGCCGTCGTTTTCTATGGAAATGACGACCCGGTCTCTTTCCGGAGCGGCCTCAAGGCAAAGCCCTACCCTATTCTGCGCATGTTTCACGGCATTGTCCAGCAGATTGCATACGATCTTGGTCAAAGCCTCTTCGTCCGCATAGAGCACGACCTGGTCATCGGGAACCGAGACGCAGGACCGGATTCCCTTCTGCTGCATCTTCTGGGCAAACTGCAACATACATCTTTCCAGCAGATCGTTCAAATTCACATCCGACCGATTGAGCGCGAATCCCGCTCTGTCGATTTTCTGAAAATCGAGCAGTTGATTCGACAGATTCAGCAGCCGGTCGATATTGGCACCCATGATTTTGAGGTTCTCCTTATAATCCGAAGGCCTGATCCCCGGGCGGACGATCTGTTCGTAAGGCCCCCGGATCAACGACAACGGAGTTCTTATTTCATGGGTTATATTCGTGAAAAACGCGATCTTCGCCCTGTATTCCTGCCGTTCCTGCTTCCGCTTCAATTCCCTGATCTCGAAATCGCTCCTTTGTCTTGTTTTACGCACGTACCAGCTGACATACAGCCAGACAATCACGACTATGGACAGCACGTACACGACATAAGCCATCGTAGAGGCATAAAATGGCGGGCGAATCTCGATTTCAAGCCGGGCCGGCTGATCGTTCCACATTCCGGTTCCATTGGCTCCCCGGACCTCGAAAACATATTTCCCGGGAGGCACATTGGAGAAGGTAACACTCGGTTGTTCTATTTCAATCCAGTTATCAATGTAGTTGCGCATGATATACCGGTATTGATTCCGGCTGGAGGCATTGTAGCTGAGCATGGCAAAATCTATGGTAAACAGCGATTGGTCGTACCGGAGTTTGATTTTATCCGTATACGGCATGGAGGCATTCAGCGGAGATCGCGGGCCGCAGATCTCGGAAGACCGGTCGTTCAACTTCAAATCGGTCATTACGACAGGAGCGAGATTGGAGCTCGTTATGAACTGCTCCGGAGAAAAGCTCACAAAACCGTTGATCGTGCCGAAATAGAGTTTGCCGTTCAAATCCCTGAATCCCGACTTATAGTTGAACTGATCGCTGGTCAGCCCGTTGCCGGAGGTATAAACTTTCAGGTTCCCCGACAGCGGTTCATAACAGGCCAGCCCCTTGTTCGTACTGATCCACAGATTTTTATTTTTATCCTCGATCACTTTATACACGACATCGTTCGGGAGTCCGTCCCGGGTCGTATACGCCGTCAAATCGCCCGAAGATGGCGTATAGCGCACCGCACCTCGTCCTTCCGTACCGAACCAGATATGAAAGGCGCTGTCCTCATTGATGCTGACAACATGTTTGAGAAGGCCTTCATCCCCGGATTCCACCTGCCCCCACTTCCCCGTATGGGGATTATAGGTAATGACCCCCCGGTTATACGCGGCGAAATAGATGATCCCGTCGTCTCCCTGATAAATATCGTATATGAACAAATTTTCAGGGATCTCCCTCACGAGTTCGAACGACCCGTCTTCGGGATGAAACAGGCAGAGACCGTAAGTCAGCCCCACCCAAATGCGGCCGTCGTGATCCCGGAATATCGAGAAAACGCTGTCGTCGGGAAGCATTTGCGAACCCAATGCGACAATCTCATTCGTCTTCAGATCCATTATATTGAATCCGCCGAAGAAAGTCCCGATATAGAGCCGGTCGCCATCCACGCATAATCCGTGAACGTTATCGCAGGAGAGACCGCTGTTACGGCTGTTGTAGTGAGTAAATTTCCCGGATACGGGATCAAAGCGGTTCAGTCCCTGATCTTCGGTCCCGATCCAGATGATGCCGCTTTCATCCCGGACGAATTCCCGCACGGCCTTCCCGCTCAAGCGATCGGAATGGCCGATGGGATAAAACTTATCGAAAATCAACGACGACGAGGGCGGAAGATAATTGACGCCTCCGAAATAAGTTCCGATCCACAAGGCTCCCTCCTTATCGCAGTAAATGGAATATACGGCTTTGCAGGAGAGCGAATAGGGATTTCCCAACTCCTGATTTACATGCCGCGTTTTCCGGGTCACACAGTCATATATGTATATGCCGTTTTCAGTCCCGACCACAACTTCCCGGCTGTTGCGGACAAAGATAGCCCGCACGAACAAATCCTTGTGCCCGGAATCCAGAAGCAGCGGCTGGCAGGTTCCCATATAGGGATTAAATGAAAACAGGCCGTCTTTCATCGTACCTAAAAGCAGCTGATTCTGCTTGTCCAGCACAATCCGGCTGACATCCGAAAGCCCTTTCAGACGGTGGCGAACGAACCGGTCCGTTTCCCGGTCGTACCTGTCCAATCCTCCGTTCTGGCTGCCCACCCACAAATTGCCGTCTCCGTCGAAACACAGATCCCACACATGAACCGAGCTGAGCGAAGTCGTATCACCCGGAACGGGTTCATACAATTCGAGGGATTCGTCCCTCCGATCATATCGGAAAACACCCTGCCAATTAACCCCGATCCACAGATCGCCCGACGAATCGCATTTGATGGAGCTGACCTCCCGGGAAATCACATCGCCCCTCTCCGTCGCCACGTCGAATTTCCGGAAATTTTCGGTTTCCGGATTATAAATGTAAACACCGACATTGGTCCCGATCCAGATCAGGCCATCGGCATCTTCGTACAATACCCGGATGAAATTATTCCCGATCGACATCGGGTCGGCGGCATCGTGTTTGAATACCCGGAACCGGTAGCCGTCATACCGCGTCAGCCCGTCTTTCGTTCCCAGCCAAATGAACCCGAGATGATCCTGCAATATGCAGCACACCGTATTCTGGCACAACCCGTCTTCCACTCCGATATGGGTAAAGTACAAATTATTGGGAAGCGTAACCTGCGCCGACAAATGCGTACAATAAAGCAATACAACGAATAATACATTGACGAATTTCATATCGAGAAAGTAGGTGACAGACTTTAGAGACGACTTCAGGACATCCGGGATTTACAGAAATCGCAATAGCAGATATTTCGAATTTAAAATTATAGCTAAATTCCCTAATTTCAAAATCCGATTTTACCAAAAAACAACCCAAATGTCCAATCACATCCCGAATTCCGGGTGAAATCCGCCGTTGTCGACATTCATAACACTCTTTGGGCATATTGTAGCATGCGACGCCCTGAAACGCCTTTATATTTGCAACAACCGCTATACCCCTCCCCGAACTTCAACATCGACAACAAACCGACATGAAACAAGTTCTCGTCTGCATCCTCTGCCTGAGCGTCTCCCTCCATGCTTTCGGACAACGGAACTACAACGGACCGTATTCCGGCAAATTCCTCGACCGTGTGGCATTCCCGATCGGAGGAATGGGAGCCGGCATGTTCTGCCTGGAAGGGACCGGCGCGGTCTCCCATATGTCCGTACGCCACCACATGGACTTTTTCAACGAGCCGGGCATGTTCGCAGCCATACACCTGAAAGGCGTGAAAAACGGTTCCAAAGTCCTTGAAATCAAATGTCCGGACTGGAAGAAATTCGGACGCCCCAAATCCGGCCGCGGAAACGGACAGACGCTCCTCGGCATGCCCCGTTTCGACAATGGACAATTCACATCCCGTTTTCCGTTCGCCGAGATCGTCCTGCAGGACCAAGACATACCCATAGACATTCGGATAACAGGCTGGAGTCCCTTTATTCCGACCGACGCTGACAACTCCGGTCTGCCGGTCGGAGCCTTGGAATACACGTTCACGAATACGTCCGACGAAGCTGTCGAGGCCGTATTCTATTACGGAGCGAACAATAATTTCATGTCTGCGAACCACAAGACGGCGGCAGCCTCGATACTTCCGACTGCTACGGGCTTCATCCTCACGCAGGAGGCAGTCCCCGACGGCAGGGAACCATGGGTCGAAGGCCATTTCGCCATTTTTACCGGGGACCCGGCGACAGTCGTCAACCACTGCTGGTTCCGGAGCGTATGGTTCGACCCGCTGACATTCGCATGGCGGGATATAAGCGAGGGGAAACTGACTTCGAATCCACCTTCAAACGATGCCAAAGCGGCTTCGCTGGCCGTACCGCTAAAGCTCGGACGAGGAGAGAGCAAAACCGTAAAAGTACATCTGGCATGGTACGTTCCGTCATCAGGCAACCATATCGGAGGCGACGCCCGCAACGACCGGGACCGGGGTCCCTGCTACGATCCGGCCGACTACGAAGGAATCCCGTATTACTATAAACCCTGGTATGCCTCCCGGTTCGAAGGCATTAATGACGTCATCGCATATTGGAGAGCGCACTATGACGATCTGCGAAAGAAATCGGAGCTTTTTGCGGAAGCCTTCCACGCGTCGACGCTTCCACCGGAGGTGACCGAGGCCGTAGCCGCCAATCTGTCCATCCTGAAATCTCCGACCGTAATGCGGCAACACGACGGCCGGCTATGGTGCTGGGAAGGCAACAACGATTCGAGCGGAAGCTGCCACGGCACATGTACGCATGTCTGGAACTACGTCCAGGCCCTGCCGCACCTGTTTCCCGACATGGAGCGCACCCTGCGCGAAACGGAATTCATGGTCGACCAGGACAGCCGGGGACATCAGACATTCCGGGCGAATCTTCCGATCCGTCCCGTCGAACACGGATTCCATGCGGCATGCGACGGCCAGTTCGGAGGCATCGTCAAGGCTTACCGGGACTGGCGTATCAGCGGGGATACGGAATGGATCAAACGGCTCTATCCGCTGATTAAATCGAGTATCGACTATTGCATCCGCACATGGGACCCGAAAGAAAAGGGTGTCATCGAAGAGCCGCACCACAATACATACGACATCGAGTTCTGGGGACCGGAAGGCATGAGCATGAGTTTTTACGCAGCGGCTCTCCGCACAATGGTCGAATTAAGCAAAACGTTCCGGGACGATCCGACCCGCTACGAGTCGCTGTTGCACAAATGCCTCGCCTACATGAACGGGAAACTGTTCAACGGCGAATATTTCGTTCAGGAAATCCGCTGGACCGACCTCCAGGTTCCGGACCCCACGCAACAAGAACGTTATTACCGCGGCTATTCGCCCGAGGAAACAGCCGTACTTATGCAGGAAGGGCCTAAATACCAGTTCGGGAAAGGCTGTCTCTCCGACGGGGTCATCGGCGGCTGGATGATCCGCACCGCAGGGCTGGACGATCCGATGGATCAGGAAAAAACAGCCTCGCATTTGCGTTCCGTACACCGGTACAACTACCTGCCCAGCATGAAAAACCATGCAAATCCCCAAAGGCCGACATTCGCCATGGGGGCCGACGACGGAGGGCTTGTACTCTGCAGCTGGCCGCACGGAGGCCAGCCCAGCCGGCCGTTCGTTTACAGCAACGAAGTGTGGACCGGAATCGAATACCAGGTTGCCGCACACCTGATCTTTCTGGGCGAAACGGAGAAAGGGCTGGAAATCATACGCACGGTCCGGAACCGGTACGACGGGCGAGTCCGCAATCCGTTCAACGAGTATGAATGCGGACATTGGTATGCACGGGCCATGTCGAGTTACAGTCTGCTCCAGGCATTGACGGGAATCCGTTACGACGCCGTCGACAAAACGCTTTATATCGACCCTGCAACAGACGGCGACTTCACCTCCTTCCTCTCCACGGCAGGGGGCTTCGGCACAGTGGAACTGAAAAACGGAAAACCGGCCGTCACGACCTACTACGGCAATATCGACATCCGGCATTGCATGCTGCGCGGCAAAAAAGCGAAAGTCCGGACCGTTAACTTATAACGCCGGAAAAGAGGAGGGTGCAGGCCTCCTCTTTTCCGGCATGAACGGCTCCGAATATCCGTCACGGCAATAACTGCGACATCCTGGCCGCAAATATCGCGGCCATCTTTCGCTGAATGTACTGATCCTTTCCCCGCAACGGATGCCACCCGACCCGCACTCCATTCACCACCTGCGTATCGTCGGCATAAATCAAACTGATCTGCCCGCCCGTGACGGGATGCGGCATGTGACGCGAGAATCCGATGTTGGCATCGAATTCCACAAGGGGAAGCCCCCACTTCGCAGCCAACTTCCGCACGCTTTCATTATAAGCCGTGCGTGCGTCGTGCCAATGCGTACACAGGACGATCAAAGCCGGTTTACCCGATTGGGAACGGTAGTACTTCGAATCCGGGTCGTCCCGCAGGTTGTAACAATCGGACATATACCGTTTGATGACAAAATCGAACCCTTCCGCATAATTTCCCGTTTCAAGGCAGGAAGCGCATTCCTCCCAGCATTTACCTTTACCGAGGTCTTCACTGACGTACACGTCCCTGTCATGGACCTGCATGATCACCAAAGCATCCATCCGTTCAAGTTCTTCCCTGGAATACAACGTACCGTCGAGCATCATCTTCACGGTGGATAAAATGGACTGCCCGCCGATAGCCCGGTTGATCGGCGTCGCCCCGATGCGCTCGCAGCCGGTTTCGAACCAGGTATTGGAAGGAGATGCGAAGGAGGCGCCTGTCAATACGAATGTGTATCCCGCCTGCCCGCAGGCTGCGGCCGGATACAACAACAACAGAGCGGCGGATACTATAAAACAGCGGAATTTCATAACTCACAAGATAAAAAATGCCCGACAGCCATTCCCGCCGGGCATTCCGGTTTCACAATGTCAATAGCGCGGACTCACCTTTTCCTGCACCTCGGTATAGTCTCCCGAAGCGTTGGTGATGACCGTATACTTCAGATCGAACGATTTCGTTTCCGGATCGTATGTACTCACCGTTCCGTCCGTATTGGTCAGGGTCCATGAATAATTGCCGTAATACCCCACCATATCGACCGTATTGTCCTCTTTTATCGTGAGCCGGAACAAATTTATGGCGTTCGCTCCCCAGCCGCCGATAAAATTGCAGTCGTACGTATTGTCATTCGCCCGTTGCAGAATCTTTCCGTAATTGGACCACGCAATCGGATTACCGGCCTTACCGCCCGTATATTGGACACGCGAGCCCGTGGAAACATAGGTCAGGAACTGCTTCGCATACCGTTTGGGAATCGTGTCGCATGCACCTTTTTCGGGAATATAATAGCAGACCACCTCGAACGAAGAGCTTTCATCCCCCAGCACATTGCCCACATCATCGAACTTCGTCACCAAAGCCTGATTGGCCGGGTCCTTCTCCGAAGTGACATGTATCGTCTCCCGTTTTCCCGTGGATTTCTCCGTATAAACAATCTCCGAATAGGCATTCAGCATATCCGCATCTCCCCAGACTATCTCTATCGAATTGCTCTGCGTCTCCGCATTCGGCGTGACCGTAACCGACGAAATGGCGCGCTGCCGCAGCCCGTTGATATAAGCATCCCCGTACACATGGCCCGAAACGGTCTGGATCATGGAATACAGGCCTTCGACATTGCGGTTATACACCTCGAAATTGAAATTTCCCTCCCCGAGGCCCTCTATGAATACCGAATCCTTCTGCATTCCGGGAGTCGTTCTTACAAAAGGTTTCACAAGCGAATCCTGCCTGAAATTCCAATAGATGACGGTGCTGTCAATCTTGGGGTCCGAATTCATATACCAGCTCAGCATCGTCCGATTAAGGCCGCCATGAGCTTTCAGCGAATCGACCCGGCCGATATAGATTTTTTCCGGCCGGCCGGAATATTGCTCATGGATGCTGTCCATGTCTCCGCAGGCAGTCGCCGCCAACGAGGCCACCGCCCCTGCCAACAAAATTTCAAATATGATTTTCATAGTCTAAAGTCTTTTATTTCTGGGGAACCGTATTATCACCGTACATGCTGAGCTCGGACAGCATGAAATAATCGTTCAAGGCCCGCGGAGGATATATATCGGGGTGTGAACCGGCCCCGCTCCACGTACGGCGTACGACAAACCGTATATAATGAATCGGTTCGGCATCAATGGGAAAGTCGAAGGAGAAACCCGCTCCGCAGGCCGCCAGAAATATCTCCTGCTGGTTGGCTCCTTCCGGCACATCCGGCTTCACGATCTCGAATTCACCGAGGCATTGCCAGTCGTTTTTCCAATGCTCTTTCGCTACCGGATCGCCACCCTCTTCCGGCTCGTCGAATTCCGGAATGTCCTGCCAATAATAATCATGCCCGGAGAGCATCTCCGTTTTCAGCGCAGAGGTTCCCCACACTTCGAAATTACGCACGTTGATGCTTCCGAACGGCTCCGATGCGGTCCGCAGACGGGGATACAGCACAACGCGGCTCATTTTCATCCGCTCGCCCAGATCAATGGTGAACATATGTCCGTTCCCGAACTTGCTGCCAGACAGCCAGGCGTCCGAGTTGGTATTGATGGACGTGTGCCAGGTTCCGTTGCACACATTGGAAAACGCCCAGGTGTCGCTTACGACATCGCCCGGCAACCTGACGCGGGAAAACGGCTTCTTCGACATCGTCTCATAATAAGGCGTCGTAGTCAGCTCCAGGGTATCGGACGTATTCCCCCAGTTGTCGATCAGACACGCGCCGAACGTAGCCTCTTCGGCCTCGAACCCACGGAACGTCTCCTTCACCTCTTCGAGCCGGGAGAAACGGTATTCGTTGTCCCGGAATTCGCCGTTCTCATCCTTAACGAGGAATGCGACTCCGACCTCCGTGTTGAAGCGATTCTCCCAGAAGACCGACACGCCGCCGAAATCGGTCACCATCGAAAGCGTCTGCCGGACGAGGTAAAGCGGAGCAGTCAGGGGTTCGAAGGTTTTGACAACGGGTTCCGACCTCACTCCGTTCCGGGAAACGGTGTAGAAAGCAACCGTTACCGGATCGGTCGTAGCAAATCCTTCCATACGAATGGTATTGCTGTAAACCGACGATCGTTCGACGCATTTCTTACCATTCCGTTCATACTCGGCCATGACATACATGACTTCTTCGGAATCCGGGATCGAATACGTCGCAATCCCGCCTCCGTTAATCGGCGTTATGACATAATCTTCGATCACGGGAGGCTCCGGACCTGCCGGGCCTTCATCTCCGCTGCATCCGGACATCGTCGTCAGAGATGCCGAACACATAAAAAACACTATCGCTGCATATATCCGTTTCATATCAATTCCATTTTTCATTACCACCCGAACGTCTGTTCCAAATTCCTGTTCACAAGCAAATCATTGAGGCTCAACGGCCACAGGTACTCCTTAAACGACACCGAACGGCCCGGATACACCTCTTTCCGGACATAATAGGCTTCGGCCTTGCTTCCAAGGTTATCCCACCCATAGGTTGCCTGGGACCAATGCTGCTGCGCTGTTTTCCACCGGCGCATGTCCCAAAAGCGCTGACCTTCGAAAGCCAGCTCGATCAGCCGCTCCTTCCGGATGATCTCCCGCATATCCGCCTTGTACTTCGGCCGATCGGGATAATTGGAATACTGGCTCCAGGCATTCACGACCCCTTCCAGGCCGTTCACGGCCCGCACTTTGTCGATCCACTTGTAAACCTCGTCATCCGGTTCGTCCTTCACTTCGTTGAGCGCCTCGCTGTAAAGCAGATACAAATCCGCCAACCGGAGCAACGGCATCCGATAATTATAACCGCTGTACACGGGACCCGTGGACTGGCCCTGGCTGGCGCTCGTCTCGAATGCGACGAGTTTCTTGACCATATACCCCGTAACAGAGCCATTTCCCGGCTCCCCGTATCTCATTTTGAGCATATTGAAACTGGCCCCCGCATTCGACGTCGTGGTCGTCAGTTCATAATAGCCCCGGTCGAAACCGAGACTTCCGTAAAATCTCGGCTCCCTTTCCATATTCAATTTCGCCGTGATTTCATTGACCCCGACAAAATGTCCGCTGAAGGTGCCGGCTTTCACGATATCGAAATTGTAGCGGTCCGCATAGGGCCAGGACTTGTCTTCCTCAATGGGAACTCCTTTGCTCGTATAAAACAGCTCCGCCATATTCGCCGAAGCGGCCATCATGCCGATTTCGGAACGCGTATCTTCGCTGAAGACCTTCGCCATCAATGCCCGCTGCATATTCCCATACGATGGGAAAGCCCCGAGTCCCGAACCTTTCCCCTGGCCGAAACTCGCCGTAGACGCCCAGACCTGTCCCGGATTCCATCGTTCGGTCACAGCCTTGCGGACTGTCATGGCTTTAGCCTGCTCGTCGTCCATGGCCATCGACCCAGTAAATTTGCTTTTATCGAATTCGTAAAGCGCGTGTCCGGCAAAATGGCACGTGTCGATCGCTTCTTTCAACGCTTCCGCAGCGCGTTCCCACTTTTCCCGGCTGAACGTCGGAGAGACCAGCTGCCTTCCCCGGTTATCGGTCCAATTCGCATAGTCCGAATTTCCGTTGAACAACGGACTGGCCGCGAGCACGAGGGCTTTGGCCCGGATTCCCAGCGCGACGCTCTGCGTGATGCGTCCGTCGTCCTGAATAGGATTGGGCGGTGTCGTCGGCAAATCGGGCGCGGCCTCCTCAAGCAGGTTCACGATGTAATCAATACATTCGTCCACGGGTTCCCGGTATACCATCGTCTCTTCGGTAGGGGTCGAAATATCCAGATTTCTGTCAACGATGGCGACCGGGCCGTACAAAGACACCAGCCAATAATGGTAGTAAGCCTTCAGGAATTTCACTTCGGCAATCCATCGTTTCCGTTCATATTCCGGAATATCCCGGGGCGTGCCGATTCCTTCCAGAAAGATGTTGCAGTAACGGATCGCCCGATACATTGTCGGCCAATAGTTCTGTTTGGGACTGTTGGCATTCTGCTGCCCGTTCGCTATGGCATACGCCGCAGTTCCGACAATCCAGTGCATGCTGCCGATCTCGAACTCGTCGTGGCTGGTAAAATAGGCCGGATAATCGTATGGATTCGTCGGGTCCGGCAGGAACGAATAGCAGGTAAAGAGCGCCTTTTCGGCCGCAGCCCTGTTCTTGAAGGCGTCTTCGATCGTCGGAGCATCGTCCGGCACGACATCCAGAAAATCACAGGCCGTCATCAAGGTGATAGCACCCAGAAGCGATATAAAGTATCTATAATGTTTCATGGTCGTTTTCTATTAAAAATTCAAATTCAGGCCAAGATTGAAAACCCGCTGAAGAGGATATCCGAGACCGTTTCCGGCCATTTCCGGGTCCCACATCTTAAAGTCGGACAGGACGAACAGGTTGGTCGCATTGAAATAGATCCGCGCCTTATCCATCTTCACCTTTCTGGTCCACTTCACAGGCAGCGTATAGCCGACTTCGAGTTTTTTGAGCCGCAGGAAAGATCCGTTCCGAAGCCACCAGGTACTGTTCACCGTATTATTGGGCACTACGTCGTCAGCCAGTCTCGGCCATAGAGCGTCCAGCTTACGGTTGTCTTCCGACCAATGGTCGTCGGCATAATATTTCAGCAAAGCCCGCTGCCCGTTATTGAGGAACGGCGCCGTCTGCGTCGGACTGATCATAAATGAGGAGCGGCCCGATCCCTGGAAAAAACAGGAAAAGTCGATACTCTTGTACCCCAGCGAGAAGCCCACTCCATACACGACCTCGGGGGCCGTCGGGAATCCGATCGGGACCATATCGTTGGAATCGATCACCTGGTCATTGTTAATATCTTTGTATTTGATATCGCCCGCCCCATACTGAATGCCGCTTCCGGACGATACGGTCTGGACGGGAGAATTCTTCACATCTTCGTCGTCGATGAAAAGACGCTCCGCGATATATCCGTAAATCTGATTGATCTTTTGTCCCACATGCGAACGCCAGGGCGTATCGGAGAAATCGGCCTCTTCGTATTTGGTATATTTCCCGATCGCATACGTATAGTTGAACATCGCCGTAAGCCAGAAATCCGGATTAAAGGACTTGTTGAAATTCATCGAGATTTCGAAACCCTCGGAGTGCGCCTCGCCGACATTGGAGGTCGGCGTATATCCCAACCCCATGGTGCTCGGTATGTCGGCCCGCGTCTGAAGGATGTTCTTCCGCTTGTCAAAAAAGTAATCCGCCTGAATGTCCAATGCGTTCCAGAGTCCGAGTTCCACGCCGAAATCCGCTTTCCGGGCGATCTCCCACGTGATGTCGGGATCCGCATAGCGGTTTATGGCGATTCCGGGACGCGAATAGGTCAGATCCGTTCCGAACGTGTACCCGCCGGCCTTCATGTTGATGTTCGACAAATAGAAAAACCGGTCTTTGAGATTTCCGATCTGGTCGTTTCCGACAAGTCCGTAAGTCGCTTTCAGTTTCAGTTTGGTCAGCACCTTTTTCACCGGCTGCATG
This sequence comes from Alistipes sp. 56_sp_Nov_56_25, assembly GCF_001915285.1. Classification (NCBI taxonomy): domain Bacteria; kingdom Pseudomonadati; phylum Bacteroidota; class Bacteroidia; order Bacteroidales; family Rikenellaceae; genus Alistipes; species Alistipes sp. 56_sp_Nov_56_25. The sequence goes on along the minus strand of NZ_MNQF01000001.1, from coordinate 105,934 downwards.
AATTTCTCGTTGGAAATCATCCAGCCGAGACCGATCGACGGGAAAAATCCGAACCGATGGCTCTTTGCGAATCGTTCGGAGCCGTTATAACCGAAATTGCCCTCGATGAAATAGCGGGAATCGTAACCGTAAGCAAGCCGCCCGGACAGCGAAATATTCCGGTTCGGCAACGACTCGTACAACGACCACACCTCCGTGGTGGAGGCATTCCGGATCGTACCGACCAACATCGCCGTAATATTGTGTTTCTCCGCGATCGTCTTGGTGTAATTGGCGCGAAGTTCCCCGTACAAGGTCGAAGTCACGTATTTGTTTCCGCCGTTAAAATCGAGGTATTCGGTTCCGTCGTCGGGATTGAGCGACTGCAACCGGTATTCGTCGTTGGACAGCCCGGCGACGGGTGCGTAATAAAACGGCACGAACCCTCGCTGCAAATCATAGTACGAATCCCGTTTCAGATTGAAAATTCCCGATAACACCAATCCCTCCAGCGCATTCTCGAACGTATGGGTCAATTCGACCTGGCTCGTCATCATCGAAGACGAACTTTTCTTGAATCCGCTTACCATTTCAGCATACGGATTCGTATAGACGAGTTTGCCGTCCTGGGTCTGGTTTCCGAAAAGGGTATGAGTCGTATGGCTGTGCTCTTCGTCCGGTTCATAAAAAGGGAGGAACATGACCGAAGTGGCATTACGCGCAGCGCTGAACATCTCGCTGCCCTCTTTCTTGGGTCCCGTGCGCTCGTCGAACGTCCCGTAGAAGCGGATGACCGCCTTGGTCCTGCGCGTCAGTTTGATGTCGACGTTAGAGCGCAGCTGAAACCTGTTCAGCTTGATATTGTTATCGAAATTATTCCGGCTGTCCTCCTTCAAAATGCCCTGATCCCTCAAAAAATTGGCGGACAGATAATATTGTACGGCCTTACCGCCTCCGGTGATATTCATGCTGTAACGCTGATTGATGGTAAAATCCTTCATCATGTAATCGTACCAATCGACAGACGGATAAAGCACCGGATTCTTTTTAAGTTGCGTATTCAGGATCTTCGCGGTAGAATAGGGCATCATCTTTTCCGCACCCCATCTTGTCCTCACAGCCTCGTTGTGCAGTTTCATATAGGTAACCGGATCGGCCAGCTCCACGAGGCTCGTGTTCATGGAGGTCGAGATTTCGGCCCGGACCGAAAGCCGCACGCTCTCTTCCACTCCGCGCTTGGTTGTCACCAGAATAACTCCGTTCGCACCGCGCGCACCGTACAGGGCCGCAGCGCTGGCATCTTTCATAACCGAAAAACTCCCGATGTCATCCACATTGAGACGGGCCAGATCGGAGGAGCTCATTTCGATTCCGTCGATCAGAATCAACGGGTCTTTTTTACCGGCGCCGAACGAAGTCACTCCGCGAATGAAAAATTCGGCGTCGTCGAGTCCTGGCTCTCCCGAACGCTGGTATGCAATCACACCTGCCAGCTGACCGGCAAAAGCGCTCGTAAGGTTGCTGGCCGGAATACGCAGCTTCCCGGGGTCGACGGTCGACACGGATGCGACGACGCTCTCCTTCTTCTGCGTTCCGAAAGCCACGACCACAACATTCTCAATCTCCTGCGACTCGGGCTGAAGGACCACCGCAAAGCGGTCCGCCTCTTTTGCCAGAATCTCCTGGGTCTTATAACCGATATAGGAATACACGACGATGTCCTCGGCATTTACATCCAATTCATATTTTCCCTCGGAGTCCGTGGTGACACCTTTGGTGGTGCCCTTTATCGTAATGGTGACGCCCACCAGCGAAAAGCCGTCGGGATCGACCACCCGGCCGGTCAGTTTCATCGGCTTCGCCGCCTGTGCCGCGGCAAAAGCCGACATGACGAACAACAAAGAGAGACAAAAGGCCCGGAAGGCCACTGTTATTGGCTTTCTTTTCATAGGTTTATCGTATTAAAGATCGGATTAATCGTTCATCGAATGGGCATCCATTCCACGAACAGCATTCAACGTAGCATCCGTTTGGCTGAGATAAATGAGTATGCCGCGGCGCACTCTTTTGAAATAGGAAAAATTGCTGTCGTAATTGTCGAAATTCATAACAATCGCATTGATGTATTCGCGCGCTTTCGCCGGATTTTTCCGCTCCAGCATTTTCAGCAATTCATAATCATAAATGCCGTCCCTCATCGCTTCAAGCCGGATCGAAGAGTATAGTTTGCGGTATCCCGGATAGGTTATGTTGGCATCGCCGGCCGGAAGTTTACCGCGGTCGCGCGAAGCGTCGGACGTCAGCGGGTCGCTGCCCCAGAAATTCAGCCCCCAGTGAAGATAGCCGACAAGTCCGTATTTGTAATTGATCCAGTGCAGGATACGGGTTTGCACGAGCGGCTGCTCCAGAAAACGGTTGGCGTAATTTCCCCGGGGACCTACGCAGGTGTAAAACCAGATTTCTTTGCCCTGTTTTTTGAGGTCCTGGTAAAATTTCCAGTCGCGGTGTATCACGTCCAGCACCGGAACCCACACGTCTATCGTTCCGGCAAGTTCCCGGGAGGTAAGCACGGCATCGAAGACCGGAACCCCCGGCAGGTGTTTTTTCACATATTCGCTGATCGCCCCGTAAGACGGTGCATTCCGCGCCGTCGGCTCGTCGGCAATATGCTGCATGTAGCGGCCATACCATCCTTTCTCTTCGAGATGGGCTTTCAGCGCGGGCAGATACTGATCCAGATAGTTCTTCGTCCGGGGGTCCGTGATGGGCAGAATCACCCGGCGCAGTCCGTTTTCCACCTTATTGGGAGCGGCCGTCCCCTTGTATTTCCGGGTTTCCTCGTTGTCCGGAAGCAGAATCTCGACATGGAACGGTTCGTCCCAGGCGCCGGAGCGCCAGGCGAGGTGCCCGCCTTCGATTCTCTTCAGAGGGGTCTCTCCCACCGCATCGAAAAGTTCCACTTCCCGGTCGAACCGGCTGAAGTCAAAAGTGTATTTACCGTTATCATAGGTCGCCAGCACATGCCAGGAAGGAAATATCCGAAGAACGTTCTGTTTGTGCGAAACCATCATTCGAGCATGGACGCCGATCAGTTCCCAATATAAGTCGCTGTACAGTTCGACCGGAGCCATTCCGTTGAGATAGCTCAATGTCACCGGCGAAGTGTGTGCGGACCAGTTGCTCACCAGAAGCGAAGTCTCCTCTATTGTGACGGGAAAAACCCGTACATAAAAATCCTTGCTCCACGACTGTTTTTTCCGGTCGACCTGTCCTTCTATAACGAGCCTCCCCTTATAAAGGCCCGGTTCCGTATCCCTGGCAATCGGAACGGTGACCCACACCGGCTGCACATCGTTCACCTCCATATCCATTTCGACATCCGTCAGAATTGGGTCGGGGAAATAATCCGACGGAGTTCGCAGCAGATCCTTGGACGTCGGCTGATACTTCCGGCCGGCCCTTACATATCCGACCCAACCGGTCTGCGCGCCCTCGATCTCTCCGGCTCCTCCGGCGACAGATTCCACATAGGCCCGCATCCCTTTTATCTCACGATTGGACTTGATGACCACCTGAAGCGTCGCATATTCGCCCCTGGCGACTGCAAGGGTGTCGATTTCATCCACGAAATAGCGCCGGTCCTTGAACACTTTATCCAAAGCATCCACCTGATAAAGATAGAGCGCCGGATCTTTCGCATGCAGGGCTGTCAGACAACAGAACACGCCGCAAAAAATTAGAATAAGTTTTCTCATACTGTTAATTTTAGATTGGTTAGTGGTTCACTGTTATTCAAAAAAGCCGGTTGTCGGCCTTTGCCGTAAGCGTCTGAATCAAGGGTTTGTAAAAATCCAGGGCCGTATCCGAAGCATACTCTCCGCGTCCGACCACTTCCAGAAACTCCTTTCCGTTCCGATGCGCCGTTTCATCTTTTTGTGCGGCAAACCATCCGTCAGCCAGTTTGCGGGCTTTCGTCTCGTCTCCGGCTATATGCCAGGCGGCGGATTGCAGAAGCAGGTATTCCGGGGTGTTTACATTCGAACCGACAAGGCGCTGCAAGAAGTGCTCCCGTTGCCCTTTCAGCCCCCCGCGTTCCGCAGCAACGAACGACAGCCAGTCTTCGAGTCTCGTGTCGATCACCTCGTCATACGGTTTGCCGACGCCGAGATTCCGCGGCCACAATTTCGCCTCTTCAATTTTATCCAAGGCCGCTTTATGCTGCTTTTTCCGCATTTTATCCACCGCCAGCATCAACTTGATATGTTTTTGCAGGTTGATTCCGTCCTTTGCCCCTTCGAACGGAAGGATGCGGGTTTTCGCAAGGACCCGTTCGGCTGCGCCATACTCTTCATTGCAAATCAAGGCTCTCACCAAAAGCGTTTCCGTCGGGAAATGGTTCCGCTTCCGCCGGCTGAACTCTTCGATCACGGACAACGCTTTCCGATTTTCCGAATGCCGCATGTAAAACCGGGTGAGCGCATGTGCATAGCGCCACTCCGCACCGTCGAGCGCCACGGCTCGCCTGTAATCCGCCTCCTGCAACGTCTTGTCGGGTTCGAGACTCGCCCTCGTTATGTAAAACGGCGCGAAATCGGGTTCCCGGCCTTGTTTTCGCAACAACTCCAAAGCCTCGGCATCGTTATTCCGGGAATAGTGGACAAGCGCCAGCAAATAGGCGCTCCGCCAATTTCCGCTCTCCTTCATCGCCCATTCGAATACCGGCACGCTCTCCTCGCGAAAAGGAAACACGAACGACACATCGGAAACATCGGCTTTTTCCAACAGCTCCCGATCCTGCGACAGATATGCGCGCCAATACGCAGTTTCCGCATCGCCCGGCGACATCGACAATACCTTTTCCGCCCGGCCGACCTGCCCGATCGAATAATACCAGATCGCCAGTTCCAGATAATTCTGCACAGCCATCTCATTTCGGATCAGCGACTGAAAGGCGGTCCGGTTCTTCTCGTCCGGGTCGGCCCAATAGCGTTCAAAGCGCACGAAGTCATTGAGCGGATCGCAGTTTTCGATCGCCGAAAGCACGGCTTCGGCGTCTTCCGAGAGGCAATCGGACGCCATATACAACATTTTCAGGCCTTCAATGTTATAGGCATTCCCGATCAAACTCTTCCGGGCATACTGAACGCCCTCTGCATACTGCCCGTCCCTGACATACAATTTGGCCAACTGCGTGCAGGCCGCACTACGATATTCATTCGTAAGCGCCGCGATTTCGAATCCGTCCATCGCATCGTCGGTCCGGCCGAGCCTCATCGCCGCACATCCCATCAGGTAATTGGCCTGTGCATCGTACGTATCGACGGCAAGCGCCCGCATCGAACAATCGAAAGCTCCCTGACAGTCGTTCCGGTTAAGCAGCAGGACGGACATCAGATTGAGTCCCGGCACATAGCACGGGTCATACCCGATACTTTTCCGGGCAAAAGGTTCGGCTTCGGCATAGTTGCGGAGCCATACGAGATACTGCCCCCGCACCCATTGTCCGTAAGCCGTTTCCCAATTGAAATCCCCGGGGGCGACCATCGGACGGGAGAGCGTCTTGTCCCGGCCCGTCCACAACTCCACCCCGGAAGCCATCACCCGCCCCAGAGAGTCCGGAGAGACCGGCACCTCCATCCGGAAGGGTTTTCCGGGAGACCAGTCGGTCCTCCGCTCCGCAATCTCTCTTCCCGATTTGTCATATACTTGCAATACGACGGATTCGCGGCGAAGCGGAGAGACGACGATCTCCGTACCCGATTCCGTCCCCTTCAGATTGACGACGCCTTTCAACGTCACGTCGGCCGCCCCTTCCGTCCCGTGATACGGGAACCAGTATTCCGTCCACATATCGGTTCCATAAGGGGCGAAACCGGTCTGTTTGTAAGGAGTCAGAACGCTCGTAACCATATTTTGATTGAACAGACGACCGCTTTGAAGCTCCACGTACTGCCCCGCATTATCCGTAAGCAATTCCTCCCAGATGTCGCCCTGATCCGACAATGCCCAACTGAACATCTTCCGTCCCGGCTTGTCGTCCCGCTCGCTGTAATGCATCATCCCGAAATTCCGGTCGGCCCACCATGTTCCGAAATATTTGTCGCGCGTACCAACGATGTGATACGATTTAGACCACAGAAAATTATTCTCGCGCCATTTCGAAAGATCCTTGCCGTACTCCCTGTCATAGGGCCAATCGTGAATAGTGCCGTCGTGCCGCACGACCATCGTTCCGGGATAAACGAATTCCAGATCTTCCGTCGCCGAAACGCCCGAATTGGCCCAACTGTAATAAGGCTGCGAAACGCCCGAGCTATTATGCCACACGGAATTCGTCTCAAACCAGATTCCATCGGCCGGCAGCCGTATATCGACGCTCCAGGTCGTCCGCGTCAGCAAATCGAGCATCCGGATGATACAGCTTGCGCTGCCGTCCGCGTTTTCGCGGGTCAGATAATCCACCGGATATGAAGTCGTAGGGCTGTGCCCCACCACTCCGTAATTAAACTCGATGCCTCCGCTCGTCCAGGGTCCGCGCAGGGAAATATCGCGGAACTTGACCACGTCGTTGTCATAAATATATGCGAGGCCTGTCGTTTTATCCGTAGCGCCCCACACCTTGCCTCCGATCTCCGGCATGATGGTGACAGCCACATAATCATTTTCCAGCACCACGACATTCCATGCCTTGTCTTCGGCCCGGTCCGTGAATCCGTCATACCGAAAATACGGATATATCTTTCCCCGTACAGCTATCGGATTAGGATCTGAAAAAGGATATGTTTTATACACCGTGCGCACCTCCCTTACCGTGGCCCGAGGCCCGCCTGCTGCAAATACGGCAGCAGGCTGCACAAGAACGTACAAAAGAAAAATCAGGATAACGTGTTTCATGGTCTTGTCGTTATGATTATGGCGGATCTCTTCCGGCTACTGCGCCATCTGCGGAACCATGTATTTTTTATCTATTTCCATCATATAGGCACCATCCCTGTATCGGAACATGACGTTGCTGATGAACATGTTGCGCGGATGTATTTTCTCTTTGCTGTTGTGTGCATGGAAGACGATACGCAACCGCCCCGTTTTATCTTTGAACATGGCGCTGTGTCCCACGCCCACCAGGTCTCCGGGGAACTGCAATAGCGGATTATGACCGTATTTGGTCCACGGGCCGACAGGAGAGTCGGCCATCGCGCATCCGACGCCGTAATTGGGGCTTTCGTAGCTGTTTGCCGAATAGGTCATGTAATAAATACCATTATGTTTTATCACGAAACAGCCTTCGTTCACCCGCGGCCACACGGTCTCCCATTCCTGGGAAACATGGATACATTTTTGCATGGTCCCGGGTTTAATCCGGAGCAGATCATTTTCGAGTTCACACATCCAGATATTGAGACCGTCGTTAAAACGATCGAAATACATGTATTTCCGTCCGTCATCATCAATGAAAAGAGTGTTGTCGATACACTTCTCTCCTTCGATCATCGGTTTCTTCTCCTTCTGCACAAACGGACCCAAAGGCGAATCGGACACCGCGACGCAGACATGCGATTGCGCGGAGAAAAACATATAAAACGCTCCGTTGATACAGTAAACCTCCGGAGCCCAAAACCAGCGGTCTCCGTATACGTCGTCCTTATGCAGGGCCAGGCCTTCGGCAGCCCGCCCGGAAGCCTGGCGCCAGGTTTGCAGATCATCGGATTCGAAAACGGCGATTCCATGCTCGGCCTTTGTTCCGTAAGCGTAATACGTACCGTCATGCAACAGAATAAAAGGATCGGCCAAAGGCACATGCACCACCGGACGTTCCTTCTGTGATTCCGAAACAGACTTTTTCTGTCCGGGAGTTATCAAGCCGCATCCGTTCAATAACATCAAAGTCATCCATGCAAAAATCGCTGATTTCATTTTCATTCGAATTCCGTTTTTAAGGTTATAGCAAATGTAGCAGAGCCTCAATCCTTTTCGGGAAAGTATCTCGTCAAAAAATACGACAGTCCGGCACCTGTCGCACAAAGCAAATACACGCTGATTATAAGATAGTTACATAAAATAAATGTAAGTTTGTAGCATAATTTGACCGAAATGCGTCATTAATGACGAAGCGGAAGCGGCGTAAAACGGCTTCTTGCGAAATCCGATTTAATTCCTATCTTTGCCTCACCGGTTGATCCACAGATGACAATTTGCATCCGGCGGCACCGATTTTACCTCACAATCGTTATCCCAAACAGTACCACGAAGGTGAAAAGCAGGGTTTTATATCGCGTATATCACGCTGCAAAACGACACCGGACGGTAAAAACAGAAAAGACGTTAAATCTGCGTTACACACCCTAATATGTCCGAACTATACGAACTTTTCAGCCAGCACCCCCGTATCTCGACCGACACGCGCCGGATCGAGCCGGACTCCATCTTCTTCGCCCTGCGGGGCGATACCTTCGACGGCAACCGTTTCGTCGCCGAAGCGCTCGAAAAAGGCGCGGCCTACGCCGTCTCCGACGATCCGCAGGTCGCCGCTTCCGACGAGCGGCAGCGCATCGTGCTCGTCGACGACACGCTGAAAGCCTTGCAGGACCTTGCCCGCTGCCACCGCCGGGCGCTCGGAATCCCGATCCTCGCCATCTCGGGCAGCAACGGCAAAACCACCACGAAAGAGCTTGTCAGCCGCGTGCTGGCCGAGCGGTTCGAGGTCTACGCCACCCGCGGCAACCTCAACAACCACATCGGCGTGCCGCTGACGTTGCTCGCCATGACCCGCGACACGGAGTTCGGCGTGGTGGAGATGGGCGCGAGCGCCTGCGGCGAACTGGCTCTGCTGGCATCGGTCGCCGAGCCGAACTACGGCATCCTGACCAACATCGGCCTGGCGCACCTCGAAGGTTTCGGCGGACCGGAGGGGGTTCGCCGCGGCAAGGGCGAACTGTTCGACTTCCTCGCGGCGAACGGAGGCCACGCCTTCGTCCCGGCCGACGACGAAATCCTGACGGGCATGGCCGCCGAACGCGATTCGCTGGCCGCCGAATATTACTCCGCATCGCTGGCCGACGGCATCGAAAACCATCTGGAAGGCAGCTACAACCGATTCAACATCGCGGCCGCCGTCGCCGTGGGACGCTATTTCGACGTTCCCGACGAACGCATCCGCCACGCCATCGCCGGCTATGTTCCCGACAACAACCGCTCGCAGCGCATCGGAACGTCCCGCAACACGCTCGTCGCCGACTGCTACAACGCCAACCCGTCGAGCATGCGGGCTTCGGTCGGGAATTTTCTCGCCGAGCCGCTCGAAGAGCGTCAGCGCCGGGTGCTGATTCTGGGCGACATGCTCGAACTGGGCGACTGGTCCGAACGCGAACACGCCGCAATCATCGAGATGGCCGCACAGGCCCCCGAAGCGGAACTGCTGCTCGTAGGTCCGGAATTCGCCAAGGCCTACGACGGACTCGCGGAAAAGCCGGCCAACGTCACGCTCTGCCCCACGCGCGACGACCTGATCTCGCTGCTGAAAGTCTCCCCCGTGGAGCACTCCCTCGTGCTGGTCAAAGGTTCGCACGGCATGGGGCTGGAGCAGGCGCTGGAGGCGCTCTGACCGTCCCCGGAAACCGCCCCGGAGACTGCACCCGGAGACCGTCCCCGGAAACCGCCCCGGAGACTGCACCCGGAGACTGCACCCGGAACCGCACCCGAAAACAACCGAAAACAACCGAAACAAACCGACCCAAAATAAACGGACCATGAAAAAACTACTCGCAACTCTCCCCCTGCTGGCACTGCTCTCCTGCACCGGCATTCCCCCGCAGCATGCTCTCTCGCATTTCGACTGGACGGAACCCGCCGACCCGCAGGGAGAGAAACCCGAAACCTGGAACGGAGTCGAAAAACCGATCGTCACGTTCGGCTCGACGGATGTCCGCTATCCCCGCGCGACACCCTGCGCAGCAGCCGTGACGGATCAGACGACCCTCACGGGCTGGCGCGGCGAGAAGGTCTCGGCCCAGGCTGTCATCTCCGCTCCCGCGGCTGTCGGCGGCCTGACCTGCACCGTGGGCGACTTCGTTGCGGACAACGGCGCGAAGCTCCCCGGCATCGCCCGCGCACGCTTCGTCAAATACGTCGTCAGCGACCGCTTTCTGACCGACCAACCCTGCGGCGCACGGCCGGAGAACAACCCGGCGCACCTCGAAGCGGACCTGCTCGACGAGGCGGCTTCATGCGACGTGCCCGCCCGGTCGACCCGTCCCGTCTGGATCACGGTAGACATCCCGCGCGACGCCACCCCCGGCCGCTACACGGCTCCGGTTGCGGTAAAGGGCGAAGGCGTCGCAGAAACGCTGACGCTGCACCTGAACGTCACGGAACGCACCCTGCCCGCGCCTTCGGAGTGGACCTACACCTCGACCTGTGGCAGCATCCGGCGGCCGTGGCCCGCGCCGAAGGGGTAGAGGTCTGGAGCGACGAGCATTTCGAACGGATGCGGCCGACGATGCGGCAGCTCGCAGACGCCGGGCAGAAAGTCATCACGGCAACGCTCAACAAGGACCCCTGGAACAACCAGTGCTACGACGCCTACGCCGATATGATCGTCTGGACGCGCCTGGCCGACGGCACGTGGGAGTATGACTTCACGGTCTTCGACCGCTGGGTGCGGTTCATGCTCGACCTGGGCGTCGGCAAGTACGTCAACTGCTATTCGATGCTGCCGTGGAACAACATGCTCCACTACAAGGATGCCGCGACGGGCGAATTCGTCGACGTCAAGGCCGATCCGGGCACGCCGGCCTTCCGCGAAATGTGGGGCCCGTTCCTGCCCGCCTTCGTCGGTCACCTCCGCGAAAAAGGATGGCTCGGCATCACCAACATCGCTATGGACGAGCGTTCGCCCGAGGTGATGGCCGCCGCGACCGCCCTGCTGAAGGAGGTCGCGCCCGAACTGGGCATCGCATTGGCCGACAACCACAAGATCTTCAAACAGTATCCCTACATCAAGGACATGTGCGCCAGCATCTTCGGCCCGATCGAACAGACGGACATCGTCCAGCGCCGCAGCAAGGGGCTGACGACCACCTTCTACGTCTGCTGTTCGTCGGGATTCCCGAACACCTACACCTCGTCGGCGCCGGCCGAGGCGACCTATTTGAGCTGGTACGCCGCCGCCGAGGATTACGACGGATTCCTGCGCTGGGCCTACAACTCGTGGGTCGAGGACCCGATCCGCGACTCGCGGTTCCGGAAATGGGCCGCCGGCGACACCTACCTCGTCTATCCCGAAGGCCGCTCGTCGATCCGTTTCGAACGCCTCGTCGAAGGCATCCAGGACTGGGAGAAAATCCGGTTGCTGAAAACGGAATTCAGCGGCGACGATGCGAAACTGCAAACCCTCCACGACCTGCTGGAGCCGTTCCGTTCGTCGGTCGCCTTCGACGGTTGGGAGCAGACCCTGCGCAATGCCCGCGCGACGCTGAATACGCTCTGATCCGCCGGACGGTCCGCAATACGGCATAAAAAGAGGTCCCGACAACCCGATTTTCAGACAGGTTGCCGGGACTTTTCGTGCATTCTTGCGAAAAAATCGTTATTTTTGTCCGATTTAACTCATAAACCCCAAACGATGACTCTCAACGAATATCAGCAGCACGCCCTCGAAACGGCGATCTACCCCGACGACCGCCGCATCATCTACCCCACGCTCGGACTTACGGGCGAAGCGGGCGAAGTGGCCGACAAGGTCAAAAAAGTGATCCGCGACGCCCACGAGGAGTTCACCCCCGAGAAGAAACTCGAAATCGTCAAGGAGATCGGCGACGTCATGTGGTACTGCGCCACCCTCGCCCGCGACCTGGGCTACGAACTGGACGACGTGGCGCAGATGAACGTAGACAAACTCCGCTCGCGCATGCAGCGCAACCACCTGACGGGCAGCGGCGACAACCGCTAATCGTTCGGCAAAACCGAACGATTGCAATTCAGAATCAGAATCAGAATTCAAAATTCATAATCATACATGGAACCCGAAAAAATCCAAACTTCGCTGCCCGAAAACGCCTACCGCGAACTCAAGCCGGGCGAAGAGTACACGCCCGTGATGCCGGCTTCGTCCAACCCGAAGGAGGTGACGCCCTACTCGGTCACGATGGGCGTCGTCATGGCCGTCGTCTTCTCGGCCGCCGCGGCCTTTCTCGGCCTCAAGGTCGGGCAGGTCTTCGAAGCGGCCATCCCAATCGCCATCATCGCCGTGGGCATGGGCTCGGTGCTGGGCAAAAAGAACATGCTGGGGCAGAACGTCATCATCCAGTCGATCGGCGCCTCGTCGGGCGTGATCGTCGCCGGAGCCATCTTCACCCTCCCGGCGCTCTACATTCTAGGCCTCGACGCCGCTTTCTGGCAGGTGTTCCTCTCGTCGCTGTTCGGCGGCCTGCTGGGCATCGTTCTGCTGATCCCCTTCCGCAAATACTTCGTCAAGGAGATGCACGGCAAATATCCCTTCCCCGAGGCCACGGCGACCACCGAGGTCCTCGTTTCGGGCGAGAAGGGCGGCTCGCAGGCCAAACTGCTGGCCGTCGCGGGACTCGTGGGCGGATTGTACGACTTCGTCGTCGGTACGTTCGGACTGTGGACCGAGTCGGTCTCGACGCGCATCTGCGAATGGGGCGCAGTCGCCGCCGACAAGTTCAAGGTGGTCTTCGGGCTGAACACCTCGGCCGCCGTGCTGGGTCTGGGGTATATCATCGGCCTGAAATACGCCATGATCATCACCGCCGGCTCGTGCCTCGTCTGGTTCGTGATCGTCCCGGTGATCGGCTCGCTGGCCGAAGCGGTCGATCCCGCCGCGATGCTCTCGCTGCTGGGCGTCACACGCGCCGACATCGTCGCCGACCCGCAGTCGATCTTCACCGCCGAAAACCTCTTCGCCTTCATCGGCAAGCCGATCGGCATCGGCGGCATCGCCATGGCGGGCATCATCGGCATCATCCGCCAGTCGAAGATCATCCGCCAGGCCGTAGGCCTCGCGGTCTCGGAGTTCGGAGGCGGCAAAAGCGCCGCCGCGGCCCCCGAGCGCACGCAGCGCGACATCTCGATGAAGCGCATCCTCACCATCCTGATCGCCACGCTCATTTCGGTCTTCGTCTTCTTCCACTTCGGGCTGCTCGACGGCTGGGTGCAGTCCGTCACGGCCATTCTGATCGTCTTCATCATCGCGTTCCTCTTCACGACCGTCGCGGCCAACGCCATCGCCATCGTGGGAACGAACCCCGTCTCGGGCATGACGCTGATGACGCTGATCCTCTCGTCGCTGGTGCTGGTGAGCGTGGGGCTGAGCGGCACGACGGGCATGACCGCCGCGCTGGTGATCGGCGGCGTGGTCTGCACGGCCCTGTCGATGGCCGGCGGCTTCATCACCGACCTCAAGATCGGCTACTGGCTCGGCACGACGCCCCGAAAGCAGGAGGCCTGGAAATTCCTCGGCACGTTCGTTGCTGCGGCAACCGTGGCCGGGGTGATGATCATCCTCAACAAATCCTACGGATTCGTGGGCGAAGGGGCGCTGGTGGCTCCGCAGGCCAACGCCATGGCGGCGGTGATCCAGCCCCTGATGACCGGCGGCCAGACCCCGTGGATGCTCTATTTCTGCGGCGCGGCGCTGGCCCTTGTGCTCACGTCGATCGGCGTCCCGGCCCTCGCCTTCGCGCTGGGCATGTTCATCCCCATGGAGCTGAACGCCCCGCTGGTGGTGGGCGGACTGGTGGCCTGGTTCGTCTCCGGCCGCTCGAAAGACGAGGGTCTGAACAAAGCCCGCTTCGACCGCGGCACGCTGATCGCCTCGGGCTTCATCGCCGGCGGCGCGCTGATGGGCGTGGTGAGCGCCGTGCTGAAATTCGTCGGCGTGGACTGGTTCCTCTCCGGCTGGGCCTCGTCGAACGCCGCCGAATGGACGGGCCTTGCGATGTACCTCGTTTTGATCGGCTACTTCGCCTGGCACACCCTGCGGGCCAAAAAGGAAGAATAACATTTAATCTGCAACGACAATGGACTTGAAAGAACGTTTTCTGAAATACGTCTCCTACGACACCCAGTCGTCGGAGGAGAGCACGACATTCCCCTCGACCGAAAAACAGAAGGTCCTCCTGGCGGCCCTGCGCGACGAGATGGAGGCCCTGGGCATGACCGAGGTCACGATGGACCAGTACGGCTACGTGATGGGCACCGTCCCCGCCTCGAAAGGGTGCGAGAACGCCCCCGTCATCGGCTTCATCGCCCACGTCGACACCTCGCCCGACATGAGCGGCAAGGAGGTGAAACCCCGCGTGATCGACGAGTACGACGGCGGCGACATCGCCCTGAACGGCCAGCTGACGATGCGGGTTGCGGACTTCCCCGAGCTGGCCTTCTTCAAGGGCCACACCCTGATCCACACCGACGGCACGACGCTGCTGGGCGCCGACGACAAGGCCGGCGTGGCGGAGATTATGACCGCCGCGGAATACCTCATGGCGCACCCCGAGGTGAAACACGGCAAGATCCGCATCGGCTTCACCCCCGACGAGGAGGTGGGCCGCGGCGTGGATTTCTTCGACGTGAAGGCCTTCGGCGCCGATTTCGCCTACACGGTCGACGGCGGCATGGAGGGCGAACTGGAGTATGAAAACTTCAACGCCGCGAGCGCGAAGGTCGAGATTCAGGGCCGCAACGTCCATCCGGGCTACGCCAAGAACAAAATGATCAATGCCATCGACGTGGCGTGCGAACTTCAGGGGTTGCTGCCCGCCTCGCAGCGTCCGCAGTTCACCGAGGGTTACGAGGGATTCTACCACTGCGTAGGGCTGAACGGCACGGTCGAGAACGCTTCGGTCAGTTACATCATCCGCGACCACGACGCCGAGAAGTTCGAGCAGAAAAAGGTCTTCATGTGGGCCGCAGTCGACCTGCTGAAAAAGAAATACGGCGACCAGGTCGTGACCCTCACGCTCAAGGATCAGTACTACAACATGCGCAAGATGGTCGAGCCGCACCCGCAGGTGATCGACAAGGCTCTGAAAGCGATGGAGATGGCCGGCGTGAAACCCCTCGTGCGGCCCATTCGCGGCGGCACGGACGGCGCGCGCCTCTCGTTCATGGGCCTGCCGTGCCCCAACCTCTTCACCGGAGGCATGAATTTCCACGGCAAGTTCGAATACTGCTCGCTCACGACGATGCGCAAGGCCCAGCAGGTGATCCTGAATCTGGCGGTTCTTTGGTCTGAATAGCCCGAAGAACAATTAAAAATCACGAAGTCTATGGACAATTTCGGTTTTCTCAAGGTGGCGGCGGCCGTTCCGCACGTGCGGGTCGCCGACTGCGACTACAACACCGAACGGATGGCGGCGATGGCCGAGGAGGCCGCCCGGCGGGGCGTCGAGATCGTGGCGTTCCCCGAACTGGGCGTCACGGCCTACACCTGCGGCGACCTCCTGTTGCAGCAGACGCTGCTCGACGCGGCCGACGAGGCGTTGGAACGCCTGGTGCGCGCCACGCGCAAACTCCCCCTCACGCTGATCGCAGGCGCTCCCCTGCGCCACGGGTCGACGCTCTACAACTGCGCCGTGGTCTTCACGCAAGGCAAAGTGCTGGGCGTGGTTCCCAAAACCTATATCCCCGACTACGGGGAGTTCTACGAAAACCGCTGGTTCGCGTCGGGCGCCGGGATTTCCGACGAGCATATCGCCGTCGCGGGGCAGCAGGCCGACTTCGGCGCCGACCTCACGTTCGAAGTCAACGGCGCGGAGTTCGGCATCGAGATCTGCGAGGACCTCTGGACCGCCGCACCGCCCTCGTCGCAGCTGGCGCTCAACGGCGCGAAGGTGATCTTCAACCTCTCGGCATCGCCCGAATCGGTCGGCAAACACGCCTACCTGCGGCAGTTGGTGGCCCAGCAGTCGGGACGCGCGATTGCGGCCTATGTCTACTGCTCGGCGGGCTTCGGCGAATCGACCACCGACCTCGTGTTCGCCGGCAACGCCGTCATCGCCGAAAACGGCTGCATTCTGCGCGAAGCCGCGCGCTTCTCGCCCGACGAACAGCTGGTCGTCGCCGACGTGGACATCGAGCGGCTGGAGTTCGAACGCCGCCGCAACACCTCGTTCCGCGCGAACGAAGGGGCCACGGAGAACACCGTGATCGAAATGGAGATTCCCGAGGGGCTTCGCGGCGTGGCGCTCGACCGCGACATCGACCCGATGCCGTTCGTACCCAAGGACGAAGCCGACCGCAGCGAACGCTGCGAGGAGATTTTCCGGATACAGTCGCACGGACTTGCGCAGCGGATGGTTCACACCCGCTCCGAAAAGGCCGTCGTCGGGATTTCGGGCGGCCTGGACTCGACGCTCGCACTGCTCGTGACGGCCCGGACCTTCGATTTCCTGCACCTCGACCGCGCGGGCATCATCGGCATCACGATGCCCGGATTCGGGACCACCGACCGCACCTACAACAATGCGCTGGAGCTGATGCGCGGACTGGGCGTGACGATCCGCGAAATCCCGATCCGCGACGCCTGCACGCAGCATTTTCAGGATATAGGCCTCGACCCCGGCTGCCGGGGCGCGGCCTACGAAAACGCCCAGGCGCGCGAACGCACGCAAATCCTGATGGACGTGGCCAACATGGAGGGCGGACTGGTCATCGGCACGGGCGACCTGTCGGAACTGGCGCTGGGCTGGGCGACCTACAACGGCGACCAGATGTCGATGTACGGCGTCAACGCCTCGGTTCCCAAGACGCTGGTGCGCCACCTCGTGAAGTGGGCCGCCGCGACGGAACAGGACGCCGCGACGCGCGCCACGCTGCTCGACATCATCGACACGCCCGTCAGCCCCGAACTGCTCCCGGCCGACGCCGAGGGCCGGATCGCCCAGAAGACCGAGGACCTCGTGGGGCCTTACGAACTCCATGACTTCTTCCTCTACAACTTCCTCCGCGCGGGTTACGGTCCTGCGAAAATCCTGCTGCTGGCCGAACAGGCCTTCGACAGAAGTTACGACCGCGCCGCGATTCTCCGGTGGCTCACGGTCTTCGTCCGCCGTTTCTTCACCCAGCAATTCAAACGTTCGGCCATGCCCGACGGACCGAAAGTCGGCTCGGTGACGCTCTCGCCCCGCGGCGACTGGCGCATGCCCTCCGACGCCTCGGCAGCGGCATGGCTGCGCGAACTCGACATGTTATAACATAGATCCAATGAAGAAACTCCTGTTATTCACAGCATCCCTGCTCCTGCTCGGCGGCACGACCTCCTCGGCGCAGGACTGGAAAGAGGCCCTGAAAAAAGCCGCCACGGCGGCCGCCGACAAAGCCACCGACGGCAAGCTGACCCAATATGCTCTTGCCGGAACGTGGAACTACACGGGTCCGGGCGTCAAGTTCGAAGGAGGCGACATCGCTTCGGAGGTCGGGGGCGCGGCGCTCGAAACCGCCGTCGTCAAACAGCTCGAAAAGGCCTATGCCAAGGCGGGCATCCGCCCCGGCGCCGGAACGTTCACCTTCGGCAAGGACGACGACGCCTTCACCGCCACGCTCGGCTCCCACACCCTCTCGGGAACCTACGAATACGACGCCCCGACACACGTCGTGACGCTCCATTTCGCCAAGGGCAAGCTCAACCTGGGTTCGGTTCCCGGCCACGCCTACATCAGCGGGCAGGAACTGGTGCTGGTCTTCCCGGTCACCAGACTCGTCGAGGTCGTCACGGCGCTCGGCAGCAAAGTCTCCTATTTTTCGACGGCCACGACGCTGCTGTCGAAATACAAGAACGTCTACGTCGGCTTCGCCTTTTCGAAATAATACGGGCTTCCCGGCGGGAAAAGCCGAAAAAAATTTGAAAAAATTTCGATGACGGATTTACTGCAAATCCGTCATTTTTCGTTACGGATTTTCATTCCCGAAGTCCAACCTCCTCGCAGACAGTAAGCAAATTCGGGGAGCGGATAAATAAAATATTTTACGAAATTCTTAAATAAGTTGCAAAACTCCGATAAATGTTCTATTTTTAGGGGCGAGAAACAAATACAAACCCCCTCAAAATCGAATCGCTTATGAACGAACAAGCCCAACAGTACGTCGAAGACTTCATGGCCCGGCTGATTGCACGCAATCCCGGAGAGCCGGAATTCCATCAGGCCGTCCGCGAGGTGGCCGAATCGCTGGCCCCGCACATCGTGACCAGCCCGATCCTGCAAAAGATGAAGGTGCTGGAACGCATTGCCGAACCCGAGCGCGTGATTATTTTCCGCGTGCCGTGGCTCAACGACAAAGGCGAAATCGAAATCAACCGCGGCTACCGCATCCAGATGAACAGCGCCATCGGCCCCTACAAGGGCGGGATCCGCTTCCACCCCTCGGTGAACCTCTCGATCCTCAAGTTCCTGGCTTTCGAGCAGACCTTCAAGAACAGCCTCACGACGCTCCCGATGGGCGGCGGCAAGGGCGGCTCGGACTTCAACCCGAAAGGCAAGTCGGACAATGAGGTGATGAAATTCTGCCAGTCGTTTATGACCGAGCTGCAACGTCACATCGGACAGGACACCGACGTTCCGGCGGGCGACATCGGCGTCGGCGGCCGCGAAATCGGCTTCATGTTCGGCCAGTACAAGCGTCTGCGCGACGAATTCACCGGCACGCTCACCGGCAAGGGCCGCGACTGGGGCGGCAGCCCGCTGCGCCCCGAGGCCACGGGCTACGGAACCTGCTACTTCGCGCGGGAGATGCTCGCCACGCGCAACGACTCGTTCAAAGGGAAGACCGTCTGCATCTCCGGCTCGGGCAACGTCGCCCAGTACGCCTGCCAGAAGGCCACCGAACTGGGCGCCAAGGTAGTGACGCTCTCCGATTCGTCGGGCTACATCCACGATCCCGAAGGCATCAGCCCCGAGAAACTGGAATACGTCATGGAGCTGAAGAACATCTTCCGCGGCCGTATCAAGGAGTACGCGGAAAAATATCCGTCGGCAACCTACTACCCCGGCGAACGTCCGTGGGGCGTGAAGTGCGACATCGCCATGCCGTGCGCCACGCAGAACGAGCTGAACGGCGACGAGGCGCAGGCGTTGGTCGACAACGGCTGCATGTGCGTCGCCGAAGGCGCCAACATGCCCTCGACGCCCGACGCCATCCGGATTTTCCAGCAGCACAAGCTGCTCTACGCTCCGGGCAAGGCGGCCAACGCCGGCGGCGTCGCCACCTCGGGACTCGAAATGACCCAGAACTCGATACGCCTCACCTGGTCGCCCGAGGAGGTCGACGCGAAGCTGAAGTCCATCATGCAGAACATCCACGCGGTTTGCGTGCGCTACGGAACCCAGTCCGACGGTTACATCAACTACGTCGTGGGCGCCAACATCGGCGGCTTTATGAAGGTCGCCAACGCCATGCTCGCCCAGGGCTGCGTCTAACAGGCGGTACAACTACGAAAAACCGGCCGGAAACTGTTTCCGGCCGGTTTTCATTTTTTCGGGACGATTTACAGAAAAAGCACCGCGAGGACGGACACGGCGAAACCGCCGCAGAATCCGGCCAGCACCTGCCAGCCGTTGTGGCATCCGAGGTAGAGGCGCGCCGACGCGAGCGCCCCGGCGCAGAGGATGGCGACCATGAGGGGAACGAGCATGTTGCCCACGCCCACGACGTTCATCACCACCAGCAGCGCCACGACGGCCCCCATGCCCGTCAGGTGAAGGCTGATCTTCCAGTAGAACGACACCACGAGACACAGCACCTCGCAGCAGGCCGCGGCGACCATGAATTTACGCAGGAAAATCGCCGAAGGAATCTTCGCGATGGTGATGGCGCACAGCACGTAGCAGACGGCCCCGACGAGCAGCGGCAGGAAGCGTTCCCTGCGGTCGTCGATCCGGTAGTCCGAAATGCGGCCCAGCGAGCGCAGCACGCCGAGCGACAGCAGCGGAATGACGATCGCGTAGAGCGCCACCACCCACAGCAAATAGAACTTCACATTGGGAGGATAGTGCGAAAAGGCGGTCATCGTCAGCAGCACCGCCATCAGGTAGACGGGCAGCAGGAACGGATGCAGGACCCAGGATATGCCGGTAGCGATTTTTTTATAGTTCATTTCCAATTCTTTAATGCCCGCCGTTCAGACGGGCGTCATTGCGAGGAGGACTTTCAGTCCGACGCGGCGATCTGCGGATCATGTCGGAACCTCCCGACTATCCATCGGATTGCCACGCTCATTGCATTCGCCCGCAATGACCCGCCCGCTTAAAAAACGTTTTTCAAGGCAGGCAGCGCAGACCCGAATCCGATATCCGAAAGCCTGCCGCCCTTAAATCCCGCTTCTTAAGCGGGCTATATCTGTTTCCGAAGCCTTGCCACCGGTATTCCCAGCATCTCACGGTATTTGGCCACGGTGCGCCGGGCGATGCGGTAGCCCTTCGAATTGAGGATGTCCATCAGCGTCTCGTCGGTCAGCGGACGCCGCTTGTCCTCCTCGTCGATGCACTGCTGCAAGATGTTCTTGATCTCGTAGCTCGACACCTCCTCGCCCGAATCGGTCTGCATGGCCTCCGAGAAGAGCGATTTGAGGAGGATGATCCCGAACTGCGTCTGCACGTACTTGCTGTTCACCACGCGCGAGATGGTCGATACGTCCAGCCCCGTGCGGTCGGCGATGTCCTTGAGGATCATCGGCCGGAGTTTCGACTTGTCGCCGTCCTTGAAATACTCCTGCTGGTAGTCCAGGATGGTCTGCATCGTGCGCATCAGCGTGTCGTGCCGCTGCTTGATGGCCGAGATGAACCACTTCGCCGAGTCGATCTTGTTCTTCACGAACTGAATGGCCTCCTTGTCCTTCTCCCTGACCCGTCCGTCCGAACCCACCATTTCGCGGATCATCTCCATATAGCGGCGGTTGACGCGCACCTCGGGAACGTTGTAGGAGTTCAGCGAGAGGTTGAACCGCCCGTCCTGATAGTCGAGGATGAAATCCGGAATGATATAGGGCGTGGTGTCCGTGCCGCCCTCGGCGTAGAGGTTGCCGGGCTTGGGCGACAGGTGGCGGATCTCGGCGATCGCGTCGCGGAAATCGTCCTCGGATATTTGCAGCCGCGCCATCAGTTTCTCGTAGTGCTTCTTGACGAACTCGTCGAAATAGCTGGTCAGAATCTTCCTGGCCAGCCGCCGCGGACGGGTGTTGACCGGCATCTGCGCCATCTGCAACAGCAGGCATTCGCGCAGGTCGCGCGCGCCGATGCCCGCCGGCTCCAGTTCGTGAATGATTCCGAGCAGGCGTTCCAGCTCCCCGGCCGTCGTTTCAAGCCCCATCGTGAAGGCGATGTCGTCGGCCACGGACTCCAGATCGCGGCGCAGGTAGCCGTCCTCGTCGATGCTGCCGATCAGGTAGACCGCCAGCCGCAAGTCGCGCTCCGGAAGATTGCGGTAGCCCAGTTGCTCGACGAGATATTCCTGCAACGACCGTCCTTCGGTCAGATAGACCGGACGCTGCTTGTCGTCCTTCGAAAAGTTGTTGATGCGGCTCTTGTACGACGGCGTGTCGTCCTCCCGGAGGTATTCGTCGAAGGAGATCTGCTGGGGAGGCTGCTCCTCGTCCTCGGCCGAACGCTCCTCCTCTTCCAGCACGATATTGTCTTCGATCTCCTGTTTGATGCGCTGTTCGAGCTGCACGGCGGGCAGTTCCAGCAGCTTGATCATCTGTATCTGCTGCGGAGAGAGCTTCTGCTGAAGCGAAAGTACCTGTTTCTGATTAATAGCCATATTGGGTCCAAATTAAGAATTGTTCAGCATTCCGAATTTGGTCTCTTCATTTATCGGGTTTCAGGGTTTTCGAAAGTCGTTCAGGGCGGGCGGATTCCGGTTTTCGGGAAGTCGGGCGCGGCAGGAGCACACTCAAGTATGTGGCTGTCGCGGACGGCGAAGGAAGGCCGGAAGGCGCCGCACTCGGACGGCTTTCGTCAAAAGTCGGCGTGCTGGGGCGTCCGCGGGAACGGCTGCACGTCACGGATGTTGGTCATGCCCGTCACGAAAAGCAGCAGGCGGTCGAAGCCCAGGCCGAAGCCCGAGTGCGGTGCCGAACCCCAGCGGCGGGTATCGAGATACCACCAGAGTTCCTTCTCGTTCATGCCCAATTCGGCGACTCTCGCATGAAGTTTGCCATAATCGGCCTCTCGCTCCGAACCGCCGATGATTTCGCCGATTCCCGGGAACAATACGTCCATGGCGCGCACCGTCTTGCCGTCGTCGTTCTGCTTCATGTAGAAGGCCTTGATGTCCTTGGGGTAGTTGATCAGGATGACCGGACGCTTGAAGTGCTCCTCCACGAGGTAGCGCTCGTGCTCGGATTGCAGGTCGCAGCCCCAGTCGCAGGGGAATTCGAACTTGCGGCCCGAAGCCTTCAGAATCTCGATGCCTTCGGTGTAGTCGAGACGCTTGAAATCGTGCTCCAGCACAAAGTGCAGACGCTCCAGCAGCCCCTTGTCCCACATCTTGTTCATAAATTCGAGGTCTTCCATGCAGTTGTCCAGCGCATACCGGATGAGGTATTTGAGGAAATCCTCGGCCAGTTCCATGTTGTCCTCCAGTTCGAAGAAGGCCGCTTCCGGCTCGATCATCCAGAACTCCGACGCATGGCGCGGGGTGTTCGAGTTTTCGGCACGGAACGTGGGGCCGAAGGTGTAGATGCGGCCCAGCGAGAGTGCGCCCAGCTCGCCTTCGAGCTGGCCCGACACCGTGAGGTTGCACGCCTTGCCGAAGAAGTCCTGCGCGTAGTCGACCGCCCCCTCCCCGGTCCGGGGCAGGTTGTTCATATCGAGCGTCGTCACCTGGAACATCGCGCCGGCGCCTTCGCAGTCCGAAGCCGTGATGATCGGGGTGTGGAAATAGTAGAATCCGTGTTTGTTGAAATATTCGTGGATGGCGTAAGCCATGGCGTGACGGATGCGGAGCACCGCGCCGAACGTGTTGGTGCGCGGACGCAGGTAGGCGATTTCGCGCAGAAACTCCAGCGAATGCCCCTTCTTCTGCAGGGGATAGCTCTCGGGGTCGGCCGTACCGTAAACCTCGATTTTTTCGGCCTGCACCTCGACGCCCTGCCCCGCGCCCGGCGAAGCCACCAGACGGCCGTCGACGCGGAGACAGGCGCCCGTGGTCACGGGCTTGAGCTGCTCCTCGGAGATTTTGGCCAGATCGACCACCACCTGTATATTACCTACGCACGACCCGTCGTTCAGGGCGATGAACGCCACGTTCTTGTTACCGCGCTTGGTGCGCACCCAGCCTTTTACGACGACGTCGGTATCGACAGCGTCCGATTTCAGGATTTCTACGATTCTCTGCGTTTTCATATCTCGATTTTGTCTGTGTTTCCAGTCGTTTTTTCTGAATTGACAAAGTTAACGATTATTTGCGATTTGTCAAAAAAAAAGTACCTTTGGTGCCGTAACGACACTTCCATGCGTCGGAATGTTTCACCGGGCCGCATGCAATTCCGTTTTGAACCCATTCAACTTTTTTGTACCTTTGTCGTGATTATACACCCCCGTAAACAATGAAACGAACGATATTGACGGCTGCGCTGGCAGCCTGCGCGCTCTCTGCGACGGCCCAGATCATGGAGGAGAGGAATCCGGTCCCGATGACGCCCGGAGGAGGCCGCGTCTACCGTACGGAGGTCGTCCCCTACGACGCGCGCCACGACGCCGAGGCCCGCAACCGCGAAGCCGGAGGCTACTGGAAGGCTTTCGAACCCGAGGTGACGATTGCGACCGAAGGTCCTCTTCATGCCGTTCTCGAACAGGAGATCGAGATTCCGTTCGCCTGGACCGACGGCATGGTCTACCTGCACGTGGAAAATCCCGGTTCGGCCTACTCGCTCTGGCTCAACGACCGCCAGGTGGCCGAGGTCAGCGACCCGCTGACGCCCGCGGAGTTCGACCTGACCCCCTTCATCCGCGAAGGCGCCAACGACTTCAAACTGCTGATGCGCAACGACAATCCCGCCCGGCAGCTCGACGCCGCGGCCCCCGTCGTCCGCAAGTCCTTCGAAAACAGCTACCTCTATTACCAGAACAAACGCTCGATCGCCGATTTCGAAATCGGACTGGTGCCCGACTCGCTGGGGCGCGACTTCGGAATGCTCGACCTTAAAATCGTGACGCAGAACGCATACAACTACGAGGAACCCGTCACCGTCGGCTACGACATCTACTCGCCGCAGGGCAAGCTGCTCGAATTCAACATGACCGAAATCACCATCCCGGGCCGCTCGACCGACACGGTGCGCTTCTCGCCGTTCATCTACCACACCTACAAGAACAAATGGGAGGCCGGAAGCAAAACGCCGCCCCTCTACAAGGTGATGCTTTTCACGCGCCGCAACGGAGTCTACAAGGAGTATATGCCCCTGAAGATCGGCTTCGGCAAGACCGAACTCGTCGACGGACGCATCATGCGGCTGGGCAAGGAGCTAAAACCCGTCAAGGCCGGATACAACGCCGCCGCCGACCGCAAGACGACGCTCGCGGAGCTGAAAGCCCTGAAGGCCAAGGGAAAGAACACCATCTGCCCGGACTATCCGCAGCCCGCATGGTTCTACGAGTTGTGCGACTCTCTGGGCCTTTACGTCATCGACCGGGCCAACATCAACGCCCCGGAGCGGAGCGGCGACCGCACCGTCGGGGGCACGCCGTCGAACGACCCTCGGCTTGTCGGCGACTACCTCGAACGCGTGAAGGCGATGTACTACCGTTCGCGCAATTTCACCTGCGTCATCGCCTACTCCCTGGGCGGTCCTTCGGGCAACGGTTACAATATGTACAAGGCCTACCAGTGGCTCAAATCGGTCGAAAAGTCCCGTCCGGTGATCTACTCCGACACCGACGGCGAGTGGAATTCGGACCTGTAAATACGACAACCCAATGAAAAAACTGCTGTTACTGCTGCTCTTCGCCGGCCTGCTCAACACGGGGAGCGTCTTCGGATGGGGACGCGAAGGCCACGAGACGATCGCCAAGATCGCCGAACGCAATCTGACGAAAAAAGCCAAAAAGCGCATCGAGAAGTACCTCGGGGGCCACTCGATCGTCTACTTCGCCAAGTGGATGGACGAATACCGCCACACCCCCGAGTACAAGTTCACCAACAACTGGCACACCGTGCCCGTGAACGCCGGACTGCGTTACGAGGATTCGATGCTCGCGACGGGCGGCAACGCCATCTACGGACTGGAGCAGGCCATCGAGAACCTGAAGAACTACCGCAGCCTCACCGATTCGGCCGTGGAGGTCAACCTCAAGTACATCATCCATCTGGTGGGCGACATGCACTGCCCGGCGCACATCAAGTACACGACGCACGACACGAAATACGACGTGCTGTTCGAGGACAAGTACCACAAGCCGCACAAATTCCCCATCCACAGCGTCTGGGACAACGAGATCATCACCACCACGCGCATCTGGTCGGTCAGCGAGTGGGCCGATGAGCTGGACCGCCTTCCGAAGGCCGAAAGGCAGGCCGTAGCAGCCGGAACGCCGCGCGACTGGCTCCACGACAACGCCGTCGTGTGCGAGGCGCAGTTCGAATGGGCGAAGCCCGGCCAGCGGCTGGGACAGGATTTCCTGAACGAGGCCTTGCCGCTGATCGAGCGCCAGATCCGCAATGCCGGATACCGTCTTGCCCGTGTGCTGAACGAACTGTTCGGATAGCGCCCCCGGCCCCGAAGCCCCGATGCCGCGCCCCGAAGCGCGGCATCGCCGTTTCCGGACGGGAAAAACGATTTGCCCGAACCGAATAAAAAGGCTATCTTTGCGCCGTACTGTGCCCGACCGACGCACAGGCGGAACGCAATGACCATAGAGCTGATCGTCATAGGAAAGACCGACTCGAAAGAGATCGCCGCGCTGGTGGAACTGTATGCCCGGCGCGTGAATCACTATTGCCGGTTCGCCGTCACCGCGCTGCCCGACGTGCGCAACACCAAAAGCATGACCGTCCGACAGCAGCGCACGGCCGAAGGCGAGGCCATCCTGCGCCAGCTTGCCGACGGCGACTACGTGACGCTGCTCGACGAGCGCGGCGAAGAATACCGTTCGGTGGAGTTCGCGCTGTGGCTGCAAAAGCGGCTGAACAGCGGCGTGAAACGCCTGGTACTGGTCATCGGCGGTCCCTACGGCTTCTCGGACGAAGTTTACGCACGCGCCGACGGCAGGCTGTCGCTCTCGCGCATGACCTTCTCCCACCAGATCGTGCGGGCCATCTTCGCCGAACAGATCTACCGGGCCTTCACCATCCTCAACAACGAACCCTACCACCACGAATGATGCAGCAGCGCCCCGTCATAGCCATCCTGACCGCCAACGTTCTCGTAGGCGTGGGACTGCGCTCCATCCTCGAAAAAGCGGCCCCGGCCGCCGACGTGGAACTGTTCGGCAACTTTCAGGAATTTGCGGAGGCCGATCCGGAGCGGTTCATCCATTATTTCGTCACGGCGCAGCTCTTCGCGGCGCACAACGCCTTCTTCCGCGCCCGCAGCCACAGAACCATCCTCCTCGCCAACGGACAGACGCCCGCCGGGGTGCACTGCATCGACGTGCAGACCGACGAGGAGCGTTTCGTGCGCTCGCTCATGCGACTGCAACACAGCGTCCGCCGACCGGAACACGCCCTGCCCGTCCAGCCGCAGGCTGCGCAGCCGCTCACGGAGCGCGAGGCCGAAGTGCTGACGCTCATCGCCGGCGGACTGATCAACAAGCAGGTCGCCGACCGGCTGGGAATCGGCCTGACGACCGTGATCTCCCACCGCCGCAACATCATGGAGAAGCTCGGCATCCGCACCGCCGCCGGGCTGGTGGTCTACGCCCTGGCGGCGGGCTACGTCGATCCCGACGGGATGTGACGCGCCTCCTCATAAATTAGGATTGCACCGACCGAAATAAAACCGTTACTTTGTACTCCCGATAACCGCAACCGATACATGCACCGCAAATCGCTCGTCATACCCCTGTTGCTGCTGGCCTCCGCGGCCGCGGCCCGCACCGCGGGCGGCGACGGCCCGACGCCGGACACGGAGACGGCCGACACGGTGATCGTGGTGGACAAGGTGCAGGTGACGGCCATCAAACAAGGCCTCGTGCTGCGTTCGCAGCCCGTCGCGGCGTCGATCGTCGGCGGCCGCGCCATCGAACGGGGACGCATCGGGGCGGTGAAAAACCTCTCGCAAACGGTTCCCAACTTCCACGCTCCGGACTACGGTTCGCGCATGACCTCGTCGATCTACGTGCGGGGCCTCGGCGCGCGCATCGACCAGCCGGTCATCGGGCTGAATATCGACAACGTCCCGGTGCTCAACAAGGACAACTTCGACACGGAGCTGGCCGACGCCGAACGCATCGAGGTCCTGCGCGGGCCCCAGTCGACGCTCTACGGCCGCAACACGATGGGCGGCGTGGTGAACGTCTACACGCTCTCGCCGCTCACCTACGAGGGCGTGCGGCTGACGGCCGAATACGGCAGCGGGGATTCCTACCGCTTCCGGGCATCGTCCTACTACAAGCTCTCGCCCGACCTCGGAATGGCCGTGACGGGCTATTTCACCCACACGGGCGGCTTCTTCGACAACGACTGCACGGGCGAGAAATGCGACTGGGAGCGTCTGGGCGGAGGACGCTGGAAAACGCAGTGGCGCAACAACCGGGGAGTGCGCATCGACAACACCTTCTCGTTCTCGGCGCTCGACCAGGGAGGTTATCCCTACGCCTACGCCGGCGAGGACATCGTGCGCGACGGCAAGACCGTCATCCGCAACGGCCAGATCAGCTATAACGACCCGTCGTCCTACCGCCGCACAACGGTCAGCGACGGACTCACGGTGCGCTACGACGCCGCGAAATATTCCGTCTCGTCGATCACCTCGTACCAGTACTCCGACGACGAGATGACGCTCGACCAGGACTTCACGCCCGAACCCTGGTTCACGCTCCGGCAGGCCCGGCGCGAACACGCCCTGACCGAGGACATCGTTTTCCGTTCGCACGACGGACGGCGCTACGGCTGGCTGCTGGGCGCCTTCGGTTTCTACCGCCACGGCGTGATGGAAGCCCCGGTGCACTTCAAACGCACGGGCATCGAGGAGCTGATCGTCAAGAACGCCAACGAGCATCTGGGCGCGATCTGGAACGAGGAATACTCGATCTCCGCGGATGAACTGCCGCTCTACTCCGATTTCCGTATGCCCGTGTACGGAGGCGCCGTTTACCACGAGTCGAACCTGCGGCTGGGCCGCTGGCGGCTCACGGCCGGCATCCGTTTCGACGTGGAACACACGTCGCTGGCCTACCACAGCCGGACCGACATGGATTATTTCGTCAGCAAGGAGGGCGGCGCGCCCGCGCCGAAACGCATCTCGATCGACGAGGGGAACCGCATCACCCACACCTACTGCGAAGTGCTGCCGAAGGTCTCGCTGCTCTACGCTTTCGACGAAGTGCGCAACCTCTATATTTCGGTAGCCAAGGGCTACAAGGCCGGGGGATTCAACACGCAGATGTTCTCCGACATCTTGAGCGAAAAGCTCAAATGGCGAATGGCCGGTTCGCAGTACGACGAAGCGGACCTGATGTCCTACGAGCCGGAATACAGCTGGAACTACGAACTGGGCGGCCACTTCTCGTGCATGGACGGCGCCGTGCGGGGCGATTTCGCGGTATTTTACATTGATGTCCGCGACCAACAGCTCACGATCTTCCCGGAGGGACAGAGCACGGGCCGGATGATGACCAACGCGGGCCGCACGCGCAGCGTCGGAGCCGAAGCGGCCCTGCAATTCGCGCCGTGGCGGTCGCTGGAGATCAACACGGCCTACGGATACACCGACGCCCGTTTCGTGCGTTACGACAACGGCATCGAGGATTTCAAGGACAACCGCATCCCTTACGCCCCGCAGCACACCCTCTCGGCCCAGGCGGCATGGACCCTGCCCACGGGCGTCAAGTGGCTCGGCGACGTGGTCCTGCAAGCGGGAGTCCGCTGCGCGGGGCGCATCTGGTGGAACGAGGAGAACACACTTTCGCAGCCCTTTTATGCGTTAGCAGACGCCTCCGTGCGGTTCGAGCACAAGCACTATTCGCTCGACATCTGGGGCCGCAACCTCGGGGGAGCGCGTTACGACGTCTTCTATTTCAAGTCGATCGGCAACGAGTTCGTCCAGCGCGGACGCCCCCGCACCTTCGGCATCACTCTGAATATAAACATCTAACAATACCAACACATGAAAAAAATCCTCTTCCTCCTCTTCGCCGCCGCAGCTTTCGCTGCCTGCAACGACGACGGCGAACCCAAAGTCCGTTACGCCACAACCAATGACGGCATCGAAAACGGATACCTGCAAGGTGCCAACCTGCATTTTTACGGCACCTCGACCGTGACCGACGCCAAAGGCGAAACGTTTACGGACCCGGAAGCCTGGTTCGAATTCGCAGGCGGTCCGGAGAGTTTCTCCCTCTACATGCACAAAACGCGCTTCGCGGCCAACATGCCGGGCGTGGAAATGCGGCTCCAAACGGTCACCTATACCCCGCGCTCAACTTCGTCAGGGAGGAGATCATTCCCTCCGCCCTCAAAGAGAACAATGAAGGCGGAGGATCGAGCTACCGGCCCGTCGAACGCTATAAAATCACCAATCTCACAGGCGCAATCGACGGCGTTGACTGCCGGGTCAGCTTCACCTGCGCCGGCGTTTTTCAGGTAATATACGAAGGGCGACTGATTATCAAAGAATAAATATCCACGAACCATGAAACCCGAATACAAACCTTTCGTAGATGAATTGATCGAACTCTGCATCAGGGAGGACATCGGCGACGGCGACCACACGTCGCTCTCGTGCATCCCGGCCGACGAACACGGACGCATGCGCCTGCTGTGCAAGCAGGAGGGCACGATCGCCGGGATCGAAATCGCGCAACTCGTACTGCAACGCCTCGATCCCGAAATGAAATTCGAACAGATCCTGCACGACGGCGACCGTGTCGCGCCCGGCGACGTGGCCTTTTACGTCTCGGGACGCCTGCGCTCGCTGCTTCAGGCCGAGCGCATCCTGCTGAACATCATGCAGCGCATGAGCGGCGTGGCGACCCAGACCGCCGTTTATGTCAAGCGGCTGGAGGGACTTCGTACCAAGGTCCTCGACACGCGCAAGACCACGCCCGGCATGCGCGTGCTGGACAAGATGGCCGTGAAGATCGGCGGCGGCGAGAACCACCGCATGGGGCTGTTCGACATGATCCTGCTGAAGGACAACCACATCGACTTCGCCGGCGGCATCCGCCCCGCGATCGAAGGTGTGCGCCGATACCTCGCGGCCAAAGGCAAGACGATCCCCATCGAGTGCGAGGTCCGCACGCTGGAAGACATCGACGAGGTGTTCGCGGCGGGCGGCGTCGACCGCATCATGTTCGACAACTTCACTCCCGAAATGACCCGCCGGGCGGTCGAGAAGGTCGCCGGACGCTGCGAGACCGAATCGAGCGGCGGCATCACGCTCGACACGATGCGCGACTATGCCGAGTGCGGCGTCGACTTCATCTCGGTGGGCGCGCTGACGCACCAGATCAAGTCGCTCGACATGTCGCTGAAGGCCTGCGAATAGAGGATGAAACGCCTGCTCCATACGCCGCTGGCGCTGCTCGTGTGGCGCATCGCACTGCTCTACGCGGCGCTGATGCTCTGCCGCGCGGCGTTCTGGGTCTACAACGCCGCCCTGCTCGGTCCGCCGGAGTGGAGCGAACTGGGGCAGCTCGTGGCCGGGTCGCTGAAATTCGACACCGCGTCGGTCGTCTATGCCGACGGCGTGTTCATCCTGCTGTCGCTCCTGCCCCTGCACCTGCGCGAACGGCGCTGGTACCGGGGCATGCTGTTCTGGTATTACGTGATCGTCAACGCCGTGCTGATCGCAGCGGCGAACCTCGCCGACACGGTCTATTTCCGCTACACGCAGAAGCGTTTCACGGCCGACGAAATTTTCTTCGCCGACAACGACAACTCGTTGCAGCTGGCCGGAAAGTTCATGGCCGAAAACTGGTATCTCGTGCTGCTGTGGGCGGGACTCGTGGCGTTGCTGGCGTGGGGTTACCGCCGCCGGACGCACGAGGAGAGCGTTTTCAGCCGCGGCTGGGCCTACTATGCCGGCGGCACGGCCGTCTTCGCCCTCGCGGCGGGGCTGAGCGTCGCCGGGATGCGCGGCGGCATGACCCGCATGACCCGTCCGATCACCCTTTCCAACGCCATGCTCTACACGGCGGACAGCGGCAAGGCCAATCTGATTTTAAGCAACCCGTTCTGCATCCTGCGCACCATCGGCAGCGCGGGAAGCGTCAAATACAGGAAATATTTCACCCCGGAGGAATTGCCGCAGCGCTTCACGCCCGTGCACCGGCCCGCCGACAGCGCGGCGGTCGATCTCACAGGCCGCAACGTGATGATTTTCATCATGGAGAGCATGTCGGCCGAGCACTCCGCGTTCCTCCATCCGGAACTCTACGCCGACCTCCCGGAAAAAGGCTTCACGCCGTTCCTCGATTCACTGATGCTCAATGGCCTGACATTCAAACGGATGTACGCCAACGGCTCGCGTTCGATCCAGGCCATGCCCTCGGTGCTGGGAAGCATCCCCTCGTTCCGCACGCCGTTCGTACTGATGCCCCAATCGTTGGGCGAGAGCCGCCAGCTGCCCGCCATGCTGGCGGACAAAGGCTATGCGACGGCCTTCTTCTGCGGCT
Organism: Alistipes sp. 56_sp_Nov_56_25; assembly: GCF_001915285.1. Classification (NCBI taxonomy): domain Bacteria; kingdom Pseudomonadati; phylum Bacteroidota; class Bacteroidia; order Bacteroidales; family Rikenellaceae; genus Alistipes; species Alistipes sp. 56_sp_Nov_56_25. The sequence continues at coordinate 74,171 of NZ_MNQF01000001.1, read as the reverse complement.
CGGAACGCGGCTCGATGGGCTTCGGGGCCTATGCCCGTTCGGCAGGCGTCGAGCGGCTCGTAAGCCGCGAGGACTACGAGGCGAAGCACGGAACAAGGGATTTCGACGGCTACTGGGGCATCTGGGACGAAGAGTTCCTGCAATTCACGGGCGAGGAGCTGACGGCGATGCCCGAACCCTTCTTCGCCGCGCTGTTCACCCTCTCGTCGCACCACCCGTTCGTCGTACCCGAAAAGTACGCCGCGACGCTGCCCGAGGGCTACACCCGGATTCACAAGGGCGTCGCCTACGACGACCGGGCGTTCCGCCTCTTCTTCCAGCGCTTCGGCGGCGAGGAGTGGTTCCGCCGCACGATCTTCGTCTTCGTGGCCGACCACGTGTCGTCGGAGAAATTCGCGGAGGAGACGCGCTCCTACCCGGGCAACATGCACGTCATCGGCTTCATCTACACCCCCGACGGCGCCCTGCGGGGCGAGGTCGGCGAGATCACGCAGCAACTGGACATCATGCCCACCCTGCTGGGGCTCACGGGCAACCGGAAGCCTTATTTCGCATTCGGGCGCGACGTGCTGAACGAACCGCAGCGGCCCCGCTGGTCGGTCAGCTACGACGGACGGTTCCGCGCGCTGACCGGCGAAGGCGCAATCGTGCTCGACGATTCGGACATGGATGTGCAGGAATGCCCGGCCACCCCGGCCGCCGACAGTCTGGCACAGAATTTCCGGGCGCTGGTCCAGCAGTATTACACCCATATCGAGAAAAAGAGCTATACGGCAAATGATTGAATTCAAACCCGTGCGCCTCGAAGACCGGGCGGTCATCGAGCGTTATACCATGCCCTCGGGCATCTGCAACTGCGACCTCGCCTTCGCCAACATGTACTGCTGGCAGGCGGTGTTCCACAGCGCGTGGGCCGAGATCGGCGGATTCCTGGTGATCCGCTTCCAGATCGACGGCGGCGAGCGCATCGGTTACATGCAGCCCGTAGGCGAAGGCGACTTCGGCCCGATCCTCCCCCTCCTGCGCGAAGACGCCCACGCCCACGGACAGCGGCTGCGGATCATCGGCCTGACGGACGAAGGCCGCGACACGATCCGCCGGATCGTTCCCTGCCATTTCGCGTTCGAGTCGGACCGCGCGCTGGAGGATTACGTCTACAACGCCGACGATCTTCGCAACCTTGCCGGACGCCGCTATCAGCCCAAGCGCAACCACATCAACCGCTTCACGGCCGAATATCCCGACTACCGCTACGAAGAGCTGACGCCCGACCGCTTCGGGGAGTGCATGGCCCTCGAGCGCGAATGGCGCAAGGCCCACGAAGGCCACACCTCGGAGCTGTGCGCCGAGCAGCGGGCCATGCAGCGGGCCTTCGAACATTTCGAAGAACTGGGGCTGATCGGCGGTTGCATCTACGTCGGCGACCGCCTCGCGGCCTTCACCTACGGCTCGGCGGTCAACGACCACACCTTCGACACCCACGTAGAGAAGGCCGACACGGAGTTCGACGGCGCTTTCACGATCATCAACAAACTCTTCGCACAGCACCTCCCCGAACGTTTCACGCTGATCAACCGCGAGGAGGACCTCGGGCTGGACGGACTGCGGCAGGCCAAACTCTCCTACCACCCGGCGTTCCTCCAGCACAAATTCGCGGCGATCTGCATGCACCCCGACGAAGTGGCCTGCAAAGAGCTTTGGATGAAGGCCTTCGGCGACGACGAGCAGTTCGCCGACTCGTTCATCATGCGCTATTACTCCCGCCGCCGGATGCTGACGGCCGAGGCCGAAGGCCGCATGGCGGCGATGCTCCACCTCCTGCCGTTCCGGACGGAGCTGGGCCGCACGACCTATATTTATGGCGTAGCGACGGACCCGGCGTTCCGGGGACGCGGACTGGCTTCGCAGCTGATGCGCGAAGCGATGCGGCTCATCGCGGAGCGCGGCGACGATGCGGCGTTCCTCATCCCGACGCCCGGCAAGGAGTGGCTCCGGGAATTTTACGGACGCTTCGGGTTCGCTGGCGACGTTCCGGCGAGGTTCGTTTCCGCAGACCGCTTCGACTTCGGCACGGGCGACGCGGCCGCCGACCGGGCGATGGTCTGGCGGCGCGACTCCTCGGTTCCGCTCCCCGAACAGCTCACCGCCTCCTGGCGTTCATAGCCTCCGGAACTCACCTCTGCGAGCGTCTTTTCGGCCTGCGCCGGAATCCGTCCGCCACACTGCCGCTCCCGGCGCAGGCGACAGCCCGCCCCGAGCGGCCGGGACCGGTTCCGACAACACCTCCGGTTCCGCCCGCCACTCTTCTCCGCCATGCCGTTTTCCGAGCTGCCGTCACCGAAAAACAGACGCCCGACAGTTTCGCTTCACAACCATTCCACGAATCAATGGCAACGAAAAAGAGATGAAAGGGAAATGGCAAATCTACCAAACGAAACACGACTAAAAATTAAAATTTTTTATTTGCAAAAAAAATCATCCGATTTTGTTTTTTAATAAAATAAGTTTAATTTTGAAATGTATTCGAAACACAATCGAAACACAAACAAGTTATATTTGAAAAGTTTTTCAGACAGAAGCGACACGGTAAACAGATGGTTACCATATATATAATGGAAGATGCGAAGGCCGGCAGGGCCGCAAACGGAGACTTCGGGACGGAGTCCCCGACCGGGTCTTTCCGGGCCTTCGAGGTGTCCAAACAACCGGATTTACAAAACGCGGACAAATAAAAAAATTATAATCGAAGAACTTAAAATGAAAAACGTATTAAAGTATCTGTTACTGGCACTCATCGCCGTCTCGCAACTCTTCGCCTGCGGCGGCAGCGATGACGAAAAGACCCCCGCGGATAATTTCGACGTGCAATTCACGGTTCCGGGGTCGGTAGACGTCACCGAAGGCGGCGAGTGCACTTTCGCCGTAAGTGGGGGGGGGAAATCGCCCCTGACCACAGACACATTCATTCTTGAGTCGGACGCAGGCATCTCCTACGTCTGCCCCATCGTCAACACCTCTTCCGACAGTTTCACCGTACGCCTGGCCGACGGGTGTGAAACGGGTTACTACAAAGTCTTCGTCAAAAGAGACGCGCGCAAAAAATCGTTCGGAAGAATCTACATCAACATCGTCGAAGACATAGATTTCAAACCGGATGCAGGCACCACGGTCTACGGGATCGTGTCGTCGGCCGGCGTCGGCGTGGAGAACGTCGTGGTCTCCGACGGCGCGGAGGTGACCGTCACGAACGAGAAGGGCATCTACCAGCTCAAATCGGCCAAAAAGTGGGGATATGTCTTCATCTCCGTCCCGAGCGGCTACGAAGTTCCGTCCGTCGGGGTGCTCCCGCAGTTCCACCGCGCGCTCAAAAACAGCGCCGACGTCGTCGAACGGGCCGACTTCAAGCTCGAAAAGGTCGACGGACAGGACTCCTACAAGATCTTCATGCTGGGCGACATGCACCTCGCCAACCGAACGGGCGACCTGGGACAGTTCGCCCAGTTCACCTCCGACCTTACGGACTACATGACCCGCCACAAGGGCGAGAAGATGTATGCGCTCACCCTCGGGGACATGACCTGGGACCTCTACTGGTATTCGAACAGCTACTATTTCCCCCAGTACCTGAACACCGTCAACAGCCAGATCAAGAATCTGCAGATCTTCCACACCATGGGCAACCATGACAACGACTTCCAGACCAGGTCGGACTACGATGCGGCGGTCAAATATGTGGATCAGATCTGCCCGACCTACTATTCATTCAACATCGGCAAGGTCCATTACGTCGTCATGGACGACATTGATTGCAGCAGCTACGACGGGAGCACTTCCCGCAACTATGTCAAGAGCCTCTCCGCCGAGCAGCTGGACTGGCTGGCGAAAGACCTGTCGCACGTGGCCAAGACGACCCCCGTCGTCGTTGCCATGCATGCGCAGGTGTTCTATCCGACCACATCGGGATTCAAGATCGACCACGATCAGGTCAACACCCTGCGGCTTTTCGACATCCTCGACGGATATACCGTCCGCTTCGTGACGGGGCATACCCACAAACTTTTCAACGTGACGCCCGACGCTCCGATCGTGGACGGGCATAACTTCCGGGAGTATAACTCCGGCTCGGTATGCGCTTCGTGGTGGTGGTCCGGCAACCTCACGCCCGGAATCCACATCGGAACCGACGGAACTCCGGGCGGCTACGGCATCTGGGATGTCACGGGAACCGATTTCCAATGTCTCTACAAATCGACCGGATGGCCCGAAGAGTACCAGTTCCGCAGCTACGACCTGAACAACGTGCATTTTTCGATGGCCGACGTTCCGCTGATGCCTTCCGACATCTCCGCTTCGGTCAAGAACGCCTATATGCAATATGTCAACGCCTATCCGCAGAACAACGACAACGAGGTGCTGATCAACATCTGGAACTGGAATTCGGACTGGACGTTGAGCGTCGTCGACGAAAACCGCAAGACGCTGCCCTACACCGAAGTCTGGGCCTACGACCCGCTCCATATCGCGGCGCTCTCGGTCAAGCGGTTCAACAACGCGGGACTCAAGTCGACCCCGTCGTTCATCACCGACAAGTTCACGCACTTCTTCAAGGTGAAGGCGGACGATGCGGACACCGACCTTGTGATCACCGTCAAGGACGAATTCGGAAACGAGTGGACCGAAAACATGCAGCGGCCGAAAGCATTCTCCACGGATGCCTACCGACGCAAGTGATTTTCGCTACATACCCAACCACAATCATCATTTACTAACCAACAAACACAGATCTTATGAGAGTATTAAGACCACTGGTTCTATCTCTTCTTCTGGTATTGGGAGGGGGAATAACAGCCCTTTCGGCCCAGAACAGGGAGGTGTCGGGAAAAGTCCTCGACGCCAATCAACAGCCGCTCGTGGGTGTAGCCGTTCTGGTCGATGGTACGACCAAAGGCGTCACAACCTCTGAAAACGGCACCTTCAAAATCCAGGTTCCGTCGGGAGAAGCCGTTCTCCAGGTCACCTGCCTGGGTTACCTGCCCCAGAAAGTGACGGTTCCCTCAAGCCGGAACAGCATCACGATCTACCTGCAAGAGGACGCCATCATGCTCGATGCAACCGTCGTAATCGGCTACGGCACGCAGAAAAAAGTCAACCTGACCGGCGCCGTTGCGACCGTAGGGAGCAAGGAGCTCGAAAACCGCGTCACCCATTCGCTGGGCAGCATGTTGCAGGGTTCCGTAGCGGGTCTCAACATCACCACCTCCTCGGGTAAACCCGGCAGCACGCCGGCGATCAACATCCGCGGCGTCAACTCGATCAACTCGGCCGACCCGCTCGTGCTGATCGACGGCGTGGTGGGCGACCTGAACCGCGTCAACCCCAACGACGTGGAGTCGATCTCGGTCATCAAGGACGCTTCGGCGGCAGCCGTCTACGGCGCCCGCGCAGCCTTCGGCGTCATCCTGGTCACCACCAAGAACGGCTCGGCCCAGGACGGCAAGGCGACGGTGCGTTACAGCGGCCGTTTCGGCTGGGAGGAGGCCACGACCTCGACCGACTACGAGAACCGCGGTTACTGGTCGGTCTATACGGTCAACAAGTTCTGGCAGGCCGACTCCGGAACGAACTATGTCAAATACAACGATCACGACATGCAGCAGCTGCTGGCGCGCGTGAACGACAGGACCGAGCATCCCGACCGTCCGTGGGTCGTCGAAGAGATCCGCAACGGCCGCAAACAGTGGGTCTACTACGGCAACTACGACTGGTGGGACATGCTCTTCCAGCAGCGTCGGCCCGTGCAGCAGCACAACATCTCGCTCAGCGGCGGCACGAAGGACATCAAATACCTCGTCTCGGGCGCCTATGACCGCCAGGAAGGTATTCAGCGCGCACATCCCGACGTGTATAACAAATACAACCTGCGTGCGAAACTCGATTTTCGGATCAACCGGTGGGCAACGCTCTCGAACAACACGTCGTTCTTCTCGTCGAATTACAAGTCTCTGGGAGACGGCAGCGTAGACAACACCATCGCTTACAGCGCCCGCCACGCACTGGCCAACTTCCCCATGAAGAACCCCGACGGATCGTGGCTTTACAGCACGCCGTATCTCGATTACAAGATCGCCAACGGACGCCACATCCTGCTCAACGAGGGCACGCACCGCAACGTCGACCGCTCGAACGACTTCTCGAACACGACACGCCTGGTCATCACGCCGTTCAAGACGTTGAGCATCACGGGTGACTTCACCTACCGCCTCTACCAGAACCGCAATACGAGCCGCAGTTCCGCAATGAACTACCGCGAATACCCCGACGGGCCGCTGCTCGCCTACGACACGGGCGCCGGCATGAACCAGCTCGACGAAGTGGTTCAGACGCGCAACTACTATTCGGCCAATGTCTACGCCAACTACGACGAAACGTTCGGCGAGGCGCACCACGTGTCGGCAACCGCCGGATTCAACTACGAAACGTGGTCCAGCAAGAACGTCTCGGTGGCAGGCATCAACCTCTCCTCCATAAACCTCGACGACCTGAATCTAGCAACGGGCTCTCCCACGGAGGGCGCTTACGGCGGCGGCCAGAACGAATACGCCCTGGCAGGCTTCTTCGCCCGTATCAACTACGACTACAAAGGGCGCTACCTCTTCGAGGTGAGCGGACGCTACGACGGATCGTCGCGTTTCGCACCGGGCAACCGCTGGGGCCTGTTCCCCTCGGCATCGGCCGGATGGCGCATCTCCGAGGAGCCGTTCTTCGGCAACGCCAAAGACCTGGTGGACAACCTCAAGCTGCGCGCTTCGTTCGGCAGCCTGGGCAACCAGAACGTGTCGTCCTACTACACCTACATGCGCCTGATCACGAACAAGGATTTCAGCAACTACACCTTCGACGGCAGCATAAAGGGCAAATACTCCTCGCTGGGCGCCCCCGTAGCCTCCGACCTGACCTGGGAAACCGCCCAGCAGTGGGACCTGGGTCTGGATCTCACCATGCTGAACAACCGGCTCAACTTCACCGGCGACGTCTACATCCGCGACACGAAGGACATGCTGACCGACGGAATGGCGCTGCCCGGCGTATACGGGGCCGATTCGCCCAGCATGAACTCCGCCGAACTGCGCACGAAGGGTTATGAACTCTCCGTCAGCTGGCGCGACCAGTTCAAACTCGCCGGCAAACCGTTCGAATACAGCGTCGGTTTCAACCTCAGCGACTACAAGAGCGTCATCACCAAATACGACAACAACCCGAACAAGTCATTGACCAACCTGACAAAGGGAGATTATTACGTCGGCATGGAGATCGGCGAAATCTGGGGCTTCAAGACCGACGGGTTCTTCAAGACCACCGAAGAGGCGCAGGCCTATGCCAAAGAGGTCGACCTGAGTTACAGCACGGGCCGTCTGACCGGCGGCTGGCAGGCCGGCGACCTGAAGTTCGTCGACCTCGACGGCAACGGCGTCTGGGGAGTCGGCAACGACACCGTCGACAAGCCGGGCGACCGGACGATCCTGGGCAACTCGCTCCCGACGCTCTCCTACGGTATCAACGCCTCGATCCGCTGGATGGGCTTCGACGCTTCGGTCTTCTTCCAGGGAACCGGCAACCACTACTGGTATCCCCACGGAGAAATGATGCCTTTCTGGGGCTGCTATTCCTATCCCTACCTCTCCTACCTCCCGACGGATTTCCTCGGCAAGGTATGGGCGGAGGACAATCCCGACTCCTATTTCCCGCGCGCAAGAGCCTATTCTTCATCGGGAGGTTATCTGAGCAAGGTCAACGACCGTTACCTGCAAAATATCCGCTACCTGCGCCTGAAAAACCTGACCGTCGGCTACACGATCCCCGCGACCCTCACCAAGAAGGCCGGCATCGACCAGATCCGCATCTATTTCTCGGGCGAGAACCTCTGCTACTGGTCGCCGCTCAAAAAGAACTCCAAGTACGTCGATCCCGAAGCGGCTATCAACCGTTCCGGCGTGAACAACAACGCCTACTATCCGTGGGCCAAGACGTTCATGTTCGGCATCGACATCACCTTCTAATAATTTCAAAATCCGAATACCATGAAGCGATTAATCATACTGGCAGCAACGCTGATTGCAGGATTATCGGCCTGCGACTCCCTGCTGGACAAAGAACCGTTGGATCGGGTGACGCAGTTCGACTATTTCAAGACGAGAAGCGACCTGGAACTCTTCTCCAATCCCTTTTACGACAACCTGCTGGACAAGACGCCCTACGATGAGCAGAACGACCTGCTCGTTCAGATGACCCTCTCCGATGTTCTCTACGGAGGCGACAAGCGCACCGTTCCGAACACCGGCGGCGGCTGGTCGTGGGGCAACCTGCGCCGCATAAACACCCTGCTGGAATATGTCGATCAATGCGAGGACAAGAAGGCTGTGACCGAGTATACGGCCCTGGCCAAATTCTTCCGCGCCGCCTTCTATTTCGACAAGGTGAAACGCTTCGGCGACGTGCCCTGGTACGAGGTGCAGCTCGGCTCGGCAGACGAAGCGCTCTACAAACCGCGCGATTCACGCGAACTGATCATGACCAATATGATCAAGGATATCGACGAAGCCATCAACAGCGGCGGTCTTACGGAGGATATATCGACCTACCGCGTCAACAAATGGGCGGCGCTGGCGCTGAAAGCGCGGTTCTGCCTCTTCGAGGGAACCTACCGCAAATACCACGGCATCAACCTCGAAGGACATGACTACACCTATTATCTGGAGGAAGCCGCCAAGGCCGCCAAAACGATCATCGACGAAGGTCCCTACAAGCTCTACTCCACCAAAACTCCGGACAAGGACTACATGATGCTCTTCGCACAGGAGAATGCCAGCACCGAAGAGTATATCCTCGCCATCCGGAACAGCTACGAGGCCCAGGTCTACCACAATGCGACGGCCTACACGCTGCTGCCGACACAGGGCCGCCCGGGCTACACCCGCAAATTCATCAACATGTACCTGATGAAGGACGGCACGGCATTCACCGACAAATTTAAGACAGAGTGGCAAACAATGCCTTTCACCGAGGAGGTGAAGGACCGCGACCCGCGCCTGGCGCAGTCGATCCGCACCCCGGGTTACAAACGCATCGGCGCCAAGCGAGTACAGGGTCCCGATCTCGGCGTCACGATCACCGGCTACCAACCCATCAAATTCGTTCAGGACACGACGGCCTCGGGAGGACAGATCGACCGCAACGACCGTTCGACCTGCGACATGCCGGTTTTCCGCTATGCCGAAGTGCTGCTCAACTATGCCGAAGCCAAGGCCGAACTGGGATCGCTCTCGGATGATGATCTGAATATCACCATCAACGAAATCCGAAGCCGGGTGGGGATGCCAGCCCTCACCATGAAGTATCTCCACGACAAACAACCCGACTGGTATCTTTCGTCCGAGGAGTACGGCTATCCCAACGTGACCGGCCCCAACCAAATCGTAAACGCCATTCTGGAAATCCGCCGCGAACGGGCCGTCGAGCTGATCCAGGAGGGTTTCCGTCTTCAGGATCTGTATCGCTGGAAAGCCGGCTATTGCATCGACCAGGCCATTTCCGGCATGTATTTCCCGGGCCCCGGCGAATACAAGCTTGCGGGCAAAGAAACGGCCGATCTGATTCTCTATGCGGCAGGAAGCACCAAACCCCAGGGCGGCGAAGGAGTTTCGGTATACGAACTCGGTTCGGACATCATCCTCTCCGAGGGGAACAAAGGCTATGTCTACTATCACAAAACCGTAGAGAATCTGCGCACTCCGTTCAACGAGGAACGCGATTACCTCTACCCGATTCCCAGCGGCGAGCGTTCGCTCAACCCGAACCTCACGCAGAATCCGGGATGGAGCGACGGACTCGATTTTTAAGTCGGAAATAACCTAAAAAACAAGATTATGAGATTTGTAAAATATATGACAGCCCCGATCCTCATGGCGGCCCTGTGTTCCTTCTGGGGCTGCGACAAGGATGAGGACCACCTTTCCGAAGCTGTTCTGGCGAGCGCCAACACCTTGAATTTCGAAGCGGAAAGAGCGGCGGAAAAGATCATCACCATCTATGCCGACGCCGACTGGGTGACGGAAGTCCCCGACTGGGTGACGGTCACGCCCAACTCGGGAACCGGCGTCATGGACGTGACGATTTCGGTGACCGACAACATGCGCGACGGCGCGGAGGACAATCCCCGCAAGGCCACCCTCGTCTTCAAGGGACGGACTCTTGCAAGCCGCGCACAGGTGCTCATCACGCAGAACGGAGACAAATACCGCGATGTGAAGGAGTACACGGCAGGTGAACTCGCCGCCCTGGCGGACGAAACGGTCATTTCCGTACCGTCGGCGATCGTCGTGGCCGTGACGACCAAAGGCTTCGTCATCAGCGACGACAAAAACACGGACAATATCTTCGTCTCGGACGCCACGACGGTTGCCGTCGGCGACAAGATTTCGCTCTTGGGCACCAAGTCATCCGACTCGCAGAAACTCGCTACGGTAATCGACTGCGACGAGGTGACGGTTCTGTCCGGCGGAGCGGTGAACTACCCCGAACCGGAGGACATCAGCGCAAAGATCGACGACTACACCTCCTCCAAACGGGGATACGTCACCGTCAAGGGCGTTTTCAACGGCAGCACCCTCACCGTTTCGGAGGATGCCAAGTACTCGGTCAGCGTCGTGGACGCCCCGTCGAGTCTGGGCCTTTCCGCCCTGACCGGCCATATCGTAACCGTCACCGGCTACTACGCCGGTTTGGCCGAGCCTGTACAGCGCATCATGGCCACCGATGTCGAGGACAACGGCCTGAACGAGATCGTCTATTTCCTGGAGAACTTCGAATGGCTCGAACCGTGGTCCGTAGCAAGCGGTGTCGGCCAAACGGTCGAGACGGATAACCTCGATGCAAAAGCGACAGCGCTTACCTCCATAACTGTCGATGGAGTGACTGCATTCGACGCTGTCGAAAAACTCGGTTACAAGTTTATCTACGACAAGAACGACAACAAACGCATCTACCTCCAGCAGAACTACCTCAAATTCGGCAAGACCGGCAATCACGCAGGTATCATTCTTCCTCCGATAGACAGGGTTCCCGAAGCAAAGGACAATGTGACACTCTCGTTCGACTGGTGCGGAATGCGCCAGGGGTCCGGCAAGATCGACCCCGTCAATCTGATCGTCATCTTCGAGAACGGCAGCGACAAAGTGCAGATCGACATACCCGAACTGGGATGGGAGGATGGTCACAAGCTCGAATGGGTTCGCGCCGAAGTCAGCCTGAAGGGCATTACGGTCAACAAGGATACGAAGATCACCATTACGCAGACGCAGTGGGAAGTCGGAACAGCCAACCGCTGGTTCCTCGACAATATCAAAATATCCGAACCGATCAAACTCTGATAACAGGAACCCTGTAAAACGAAATCAGCCGTTGACCCGTGAGTCAACGGCTGATTTTTTTCAGCGGAGGCGCAAAAAAAACCGAAGTTTTCGCTCCGTTCCGCCGGCTACCGGCCCGCTCGCCGGAGGAAACACTCGATCGTGTTCTCCATCAAGCAGCAGATCGTCATAGGCCCGACGCCGCCCGGCACGGGCGTGATCACCGAGGCCTTGGGTTCGATGGCCGCAAAATCGACATCGCCGCACAGTTTGCCCGTCTCCGGGTCGCGGTTCACCCCCACGTCGATCACCACGGCGCCCGGCGACACCATCTCCGCCGTGACGAACTTCGGCCGCCCGATGGCCACCACCAGAATCTCCGCCCCGCGCGTCACTTCGGCGAGGTTGCGCGTACGACTGTGGGCCATCGTCACCGTAGCGTTCGCGTCCAAGAGCAGTTTAGACACGGGAAGCCCCACGATATTGCTGCGGCCGATCACCACGGCGCGCTTGCCGGCGATCTCCACGCCTGCGGCCCGCAGCATCTTGAGAATGCCTTTCGGGGTGCAGGGGAGCGTGCAGGGCTGTTTCTGCCACAGCGCCGCAACGTTCAGGGGATGGAAGCCGTCGACATCCTTCTGTTTGTCGATGGCGGCGATCACCTTGTCCTCGTCGATATGTTTCGGAAGGGGCAGCTGGACCAGAATGCCGTCCACCTCGTCGTCGAGGTTCAGGGCCGTGATGATGTCCAGCAGTTCGGCCTCGGAAACGGACTCGGGCTTTCGGATCGTGGTATTGCGGATGCCCACCTCGGCCGAAGCCTTGGCCTTGCCCGTCACATAGCTCACGCTGCCGGGGTCCTCGCCCACGAGGATGACAACCAGATGGGGCACACGGCCGTATTTCGCGGGGAAGGTCTTCACCTCGTCCGCCATTTCAAGTTTCAGTTTCGCTGAAAGTTCTTTTCCGCTGATTATTTTTGCCATATATCGCTCGTATTATCTTTCCAAATCGTCGAAAGCCCGGTGGCCGATGTCGGTGCGGTGGAACAGATTGTCGCAGTCGATGCGGGCCACGTCGGCCAGCGCATTCCTCCGCGCTTCGGCCAGGTCCCTGCCCTTGCCCACCACGAACAGCACGCGGCCTCCGTTGGTGAGAATCCGCCCGCCGTCGGCCCGGGTTCCCATGTGATAAACAGCCCCTTCGACGCGGTCCAGGCCCTTGATTTCGTGTCCTTTTTCGTAGTCGCCCGGATAGCCCTTCGAGGCCAGCACGATGCCCAGCGCGGCGAAATCGTGCCACTCCAGCTGCGTATCGCGTCCCTCGGCCACGGCACAGAAGATGTCGACGATGTCGCTCTTCAGGCGCGGCAGCACCACCTCGGTCTCGGGATCGCCGAAACGGGCGTTGAACTCGATGACCTCGATACCCCGCGCAGTCTTCATCAGTCCGCCGTAGAGCACGCCCTCGAAGGGACACCCCTCGGCGATCATCGCGTCGGCCACGGGCTGCATGATCTTCTCCAGGGCATAGCGTTCGTCCTCCGCCGTCACGAACGGCAGGGGCGAATAGGCGCCCATACCGCCCGTATTGGGACCCTCATCGCCGTCGTAGGCCCGTTTGTGGTCCTGCGCCAGCGCCATCGGCCACACCTTGTGTCCCGAAACGAAGCACATGAACGAAAACTCGGGACCTTCGAGGTAATCCTCGACGACCACCTTGCCCTCGCCGAACTTATCGTCGAGCAACATATCCCGCAACGCCGCTTCGGCCTCGGCCATCGTCCGGGCGATCACCACGCCTTTTCCGGCGGCCAGTCCGTCGTATTTCAGCACTGCGGGCAGAGGACGCCCCTGCACATAGGCCAGCGCCCCGGCATAGTCGTTGAATGCGCGGAATCCGGCTGTCGGGATGGCATATTTAGCCATCAGCCGTTTGGCGAACTCCTTCGACGACTCGATGCGCGCCGCAGCCTTCGTCGGACCGAAGATGCGCAGCCCCGCGGCCCTGAAGCAGTCGACGACACCCGCCGCCAGCGCCACTTCGGGACCCACGACCGTGAGGCCGATGCCCCGCTCCGCGGCAAAGTCACGCAGGCGTTCCACCTCGGTTTCACGAATGGCCACGCACTCGGCCTGCCGGGCGATGCCCGCATTCCCGGGTGCGCAGTAAATTTTTTCAACCTGCGGCGAACGCGACAGCGCGTCGACAATGGCGTGTTCGCGGCCTCCGCCGCCGATAACCAGTACCTTCATAAACAAAATTCCTTTTTATCGCAGAATAAACTCCGCAGATTCCGGCACTTTTTTCCGCAAAAAGTGCCACAAAAACTCTCCGACGATACCTCCGCCTGCCCGGAACGGTCTAACGCTGGCTCCGGGCGACTATTCGCGGGTTTGTAAACAAACCGTCCCCTCCGCTCGCGCTTTTAGCCCGTCCCTTGCCAACGGCTCCGGTATCCGGTCGGATTTCTGTACTACCCCAAAATGGTAACGCCGGTGATACTAATGCTTGAAGTGCCTCTCACCGGTGAATACCATGGCGATACCCTTCTCGTCGGCCTTCCGGATCGAATCCTCGTCGCGGACCGAACCGCCGGGCTGCACGATCGCCGTCACGCCGTATTCGGCGGCCAGCGTCACACAGTCGTCGAAGGGGAAGAAACCGTCCGACGCCAGCACGAGACCCTCGGTGACGCCTGCGGCATGCGCCTGCTTCAGGGCGATCTCCGCCGAGCCGATGCGGTTCATCTGTCCGGCGCCGACGCCCAGCGTCCGGCCGTCCTTCACCGCCACGATGGCGTTCGACTTCACGTGTTTGACGATATGCCAGCCGAAATTGATATCCTCCATCTGCTCCGCAGCGGGCTTCGCCTTCGTGACGCACATATCGGCCGTAACGGCCTTCGTCGCCACGTCGAGGTCCTGCACCAGCAGGCCGCCGTTGACGCTCACATACTGTTTCGGGTCCACGTCGCCCTTGTCCATGCTGACCTCGAGCAGGCGCAGGTTCTTCTTCGCCGAGAGCACTTCGAGCGCCCCCTCGTCGAATTTCGGGGCCATGATGATTTCGAGGAAGATCGGCTTCATCAGCTCGGCCGCTTCGCGCGTCACCGTGCAGTTCGTCGCCACGATGCCGCCAAAGATCGACACCTTGTCGGCCTCGTAGGCCTTCGTCCACGCCTCGACGACATCCTTGCCCGTCGCGGCGCCGCAGGGATTCATGTGTTTGAGGCCCACGCAGAACGGCTTGTCGAACTCGCGCACGATGCACAGCGCGGCGTTGGCGTCCTGGATATTGTTGTACGACAACTCCTTGCCGTTGAGCTGTCTGGCGAATGCCAGCGAATAGGGCACCTCCTTCCCCTCGCGGTAGAATTTGGCCGACTGGTGGGGGTTTTCGCCGTAGCGCAGCGACTGCACGAGGTCGAACTCGAGGAAAAGCTTCTCGTTCAGACCCGCCTGCGCGCGCATATAGGCGGCGATCATCGCGTCGTACTCGGCGGTATGCGTATAGGCTTTGGCCGAGAGCTTCAGGCGCGTGGCCTTTTCGGTATTGCCGCCGGCGCGAATCTCGTCCAGAATCGCGTCATAGTCCGCGGGGTCGCACACCACCGTCACGTCGGCCCAGTTCTTGGCCGCCGAGCGAAGCATCGAAGGTCCGCCGATGTCGATGTTCTCGATAGCGTCCTCCATCTTCACGCCGGGTTTCGAAATCGTCTCCCGGAACGGATAAAGGTTCACACAGACCATGTCGATGAACTCGATATGATTATCCTTCAGGGCTTTCAGGTGCTCCGGATCGTCGCGGCGGGCCAGCAGTCCGCCGTGCACGTTGGGATGCAGGGTCTTCACGCGGCCGTCGCAGATCTCGGGGAATCCCGTCACGTCGCTGATGTTGATTACCTCCACGCCGCTGTCGGCCAGGAGCTTCATCGTACCGCCCGTGGCGATCACCTCCCAGCCCAGAGTCCGCAGCCCTTTGGCAAACTCCACGACACCGGTCTTGTCACTTACACTAATTAATGCGCGCATTATTCGATCAGTTTTTTAATAGTTTCAATGTATAACGGATATTCCACGGCATGAATCATCGCTTCCAGTTCCCCGATGTCATCGCCCTCGTAGGGAAAGGCCCGCTGGGCGATGATGCGTCCGCCGTCCAGCTCGGCGTCGACGTAATGGATCGTCACGCCGAAGACCTTGACGCCGTATTCCAGCGCCTGCTCGATGGCATGCGCCCCGCGGAAGGCCGGCAGCAGCGAGGGGTGGATGTTGATGATCCGCCCGCCGTAGGCCCCCAGCAGCACGTCGCCCACAATGCGCATGTAGCCCGCCAGGCAGACCAGCTCCACGCCCGCGGCATCCAGCCGCGCGACGATCTCCCGCTCGTAGTCGGCCTTCGAGGCATATTGCTTCGGCGCGAAGACGAACGCCCCGACCTCGTGAGCGGCAGCCCTTTCGACCACCTTCGCACCGGGTTTGTCGCAGACCATCAGCACGACTTCGGCATCCAGCACGCCCCGCTCGCAGGCCGTGACGATGGCTTCGAAGTTCGTGCCGCTGCCGCTGGCGAAAACCGCAAGGCGCCGCATCCCTCTATCGGATGACGACACCCTCGGTGTCGGTTACGCGTCCGATGACCGTGGCACGCTCGCCCTGCTCCGTGAGGATGCCGATGGCCTTCTGCGCCTCGGCGGCATCGAGGGCGATGACCATGCCGATGCCCATGTTGAAGATGTTGAACATCTCGCGGTGGGCCACCTTGCCGTACTTTTCGAGGAAGCGGAACACGGGCAGAATCTCCCACGACCCTTCGTCGATCTCAAGCCCCTGCCCCTCGCGGAGGATGCGGGGAATATTTTCGTCGAAACCGCCGCCCGTGATGTGGCTGATGCCGTGCACGTCGCAGTTGCGAACCACCTCCAGCACCTGCTTCACATAGATTTTCGTCGGCGTGAGCAGCACCTCGCCGAGCTGTTTGTTCGACAGTTCGGGATAGGACTCGCGCAGGTTCAGGCAGTTGTCCGCGACGATCTTGCGCACGAGGCTGAAGCCGTTGGAGTGCACGCCGCTCGACGCAACGCCCACCAGCACGTCGCCCGCCCTGACCTTCGAACCGTCGATCAGCTGCGACTTCTCCACAACGCCCACCGTGAATCCGGCGATGTCGTATTCGCCCTCGGCGTACATGCCCGGCATCTCGGCGGTCTCGCCGCCCACCAGCGCACAGCCGGCCTGACGGCAGCCGTCGGCGACACCCGCGACGATGGCCTCGATCTTCTGGGGTTCATTGCGCCCCACGGCCACGTAGTCGAGGAACACCAGCGGTTCGGCGCCCTGCGCCAGCACGTCGTTGACGCACATGGCCACGGCATCAATGCCGATCGTGTCGTGCTTGTCCATCTCGAAGGCCAGCTTGAGTTTGGTTCCCACGCCGTCGGTCCCGCTCACGAGCACCGGTTCCTTCACCTTGAGGGCCGAAAGATCGAACATACCGCCGAAGGCGCCGATGTTGCCCATCACACCCAGACGCGAGGTCGAGGCCACATGCTTTTTGATGCGCCGCACCACTTCGTATCCGGCTTCGAGATTCACGCCGGCCTTTTCATAACTTTGAGCCATAGCAATATATGGTTTAAATAATTTAAATTCCCTGTTTTTATCCCCATTCTCCGGGCCCGTCATTGGGAGGCATCGCCAGATGCCGTGGCAATCCGGGAAAAATGCCGTAACGTCACAACACCGGTTCAGATTGCCGCGTCGGACCTGCGTCCTCCTCGCAATGACCGCTTCGCGTCCGCTAACATTTTACGTCCTTGTTGGCCTCCTCGGGCGACTGGTAGAGCGCCGTGGGATACTGCCCCGTGAAGCAGGCCATGCAAAGTTCCTTGCGGCTGCCCGCCTTCAACAGCGACTCGGGCGAGAGGAACACCAGCGAATCGGCGCCGATCTCCTCGCAGACCCCCGCCGTGTTCTTGCGGGCCGAGATCAGCTCCTCGCGTGTCGAGGTGTCCACGCCGTAGAAGCAGGGATCGGTCATCGGGGGACTGGCGATGCGCACGTGCACTTCGGTGGCTCCCGCCTCCTTGAGCATCGTGACGATGCGCCGCGAGGTCGTGCCGCGCACGATCGAGTCGTCGACCAGCACCACGCGCTTGCCCCTGACAATCGAACGCACGGCCGAAAGTTTCATCCTCACGCCCTTCTCGCGCAGCTCCTGCGAGGGCTGGATGAAGGTGCGGCCGATATACTTGTTCTTGATAAGTCCCATTTCATACGGCAGTCCGCTCGCCTCGGCGTAACCCATCGCGGCGCTGAGGCTCGAATCGGGCACGCCGACCACGATGTCCGCCTCGGCGGGAGCCTCCTTCCAGAGCAGGCGTCCCGACTCCTTGCGGTAGGCGTGGACGTTGCAGCCGTCGATGTCGCTGTCCGGGCGTGCGAAGTAGATGTACTCCATCGAACACATTTCGTGACGCTTGTACATCGAGTAGTCGCGGCTGCGGATGCCCTGCCTGTCAATCGTCACGATCTCGCCCGGCTCGACGTCGCGCACGAACTCCGCGCCCAGCACGTCGAACGCGCACGTTTCGCTCGACACCACCCATCCGTCGCCCAGCTTGCCGATCGACAGCGGACGCAGGCCGTACTTGTCGCGGCAGGCGTAGATGCGGTTGGCCGTCATAATCAGGAAGGCGAAAGCGCCTTCGAGCATGTTCAGCGCGTCGATGATCGAGAAGATGCGCGGCCGGTCGTGGTAGCGCGTCTCCTTCTTGATCAGGTGGGCCAGGATCTCGCTGTCGGAAGTCGACTGAAACAGGCTGCCCTTGTTTTCGAGGTGGCGGCGCAGCAACTCCGAATTGACGATATTGCCGTTATGCGCCAGCGCGAAGTCGCCCGTGTTGTGGCGGAAGAGGAACGGCTGGACATTCTCCATGCCGCCGCCTCCGGCCGTGGTGTAACGCACATGGCCGATGGCCGTGGAACCTTTCAGCGTGGCGAGTTTCGCCTCGTCGAAAACCTCCGTCACCAGCCCTCCGCCCTTGATGCGGCGGAACGTGCCGCTCTCGTCCACCGAGACGATGCCGGCCCCCTCCTGCCCGCGGTGCTGCAAGGCGTGGAGACCGTAATAGGTCAGCGACGCGGCGTTCGGCACTCCGTAGATGCCGAACACCCCGCACTCCTCGTGCAATTCACGGTCGCGGATCACTTCCATCATACTACCCGACGATTTTTTGCAGGCGCGCCAGAATCTCCTCGTAAGCCTCGCGGACCTTGCCCAGGTCGCGGCGGAAACGGTCCTTGTCGAGTTTCTCGTTGGTCGTGGCATCCCACAGACGGCAGGTGTCGGGCGACACCTCGTCGGCCAGCACGATCTCGCCGTCCGACGTCTTGCCGAACTCGATCTTGAAGTCCACCAACTTGATGTTCATCTTCAGGAACAGCTCCTTGAGCACCTCGTTGATCTTGGCCGTCATGGCGTACATCTCGTTCAGCTCCTCGTACGTAGCGGCGCCCAGCGCAACGGCGTGATGGTCGTTGATCAGCGGGTCGCCCAGCTCGTCCTTCTTGTAGCAAATGTCGAAAATGACGTTCGAGGGCTGCGTGCCCTCCTCGATGCCGAGACGCTGGGCCATCGAACCGGCGATGACGTTGCGCACGATCACCTCCAGCGGAATGATCGTCACCCGGCGGCAGACCTGATCGCGGTCGTTGATCGTCTCGATATAGTGGGTCTTCACGCCGGCCTTATGCAGCTCCTTGAAGATCAGGGTCGAAATGGCGTTGTTCAGCACGCCCTTGTTCTCGATCGTAGCTTTCTTGATGTTGTTGAAAGCCGTAGCGGCATCCTTGTAGTGGATGATGATCTTATCGGGATCGTCCGTGCGAAAAACCTGTTTTGCCTTGCCCTCGTAGAGCATTTCGAGCTGTTTCATGTTGTTTGGGTGTTTTTTGATTATTTGATTCGTTGTCTCATTTCATATTGAAGTCCACCACGATCGGACGGTGGTCCGAGGGGTGCCAGAAATTCGAAAGTTTGGCCGGATCGCGGACCGGCTCGGTGTAGGCGTCGGTCACCACGTCGGCATGCGTGATGCGCTCGTAGAGCGGCGGCGTGCAGTAAACGAAGTCGATGCGCGACTTGCCGCCCGTCGTGGTCTTGAACTCCCCGGGATATTTCCCGGCGATCACGTCCACATAAGGCGTGTGCCGGAGAATGTAGTCGTGCACCAGGAAACGCGTGTCGCCCGCCGGATATTTGTAGAACCAGTTGTCGCGCGACGAACGCGCGTTGAAGTCGCCCATCATCATCCAGAACTGCTTTTCGGCGCCCGGAACCGAATGGATCGTATGGTTGCAGATGTATTCCATCTCCATGCGGCGGTATTTGTCGCCGCCGTTCTCGGCACGGCTCGCATCGCGGTCCTTAGCCTGGAAGGCATACCCCTGCGGCCAGGTGTGAAGCGTTACGATGTTGACCGTCTTGCCGTTCTTCTCGATGCGCGCCCAGCCCGCTCCGTGCGTCACCACGCTGTCGGGTTTCGAGCCGACGATACGTTCGACGTTCTCGATCGGGTATTTCGACGTGATCACCTGCGGGTAATTGTCGCGGTGTCCGCCCACATACCAGTATTTGTGGCCGTAACGGGCGGCCAGTTCGCCCCAGTTCCCGACCAGATAACGGTCGGCGACATCCATCTTGTCGGCCGTGCCGGTCTTGTAGATCGACTGCGCCTCGCACCAGACGCAGACGTCCGGATCGTACGCCCTGACCCACTCCACGAACTTGTCGTAGTTGTCGCCCTGCCCGGACCACATTCCGTTCTGAATGTTCCAGTACAGCAGGCGCATGTTGTTTTTCGGGTTCTTCGGGTTTTTCCGGGCATGAACGCAGACCGGAGCGAGCATCGCCGCAAGAAGCAGCACGCCGCAAAATCGGAACAGGGAGGTTTTCATCGGTTATCGTTTTTTTAAGGTTATTGCACTTTGCGGAAATAGGCCACGGCATTGGCGAACAACGACTGCTGCTTGTTGCCGGCGATGTTCTTGAACAGGTTGTTTTCGTAACGCTCCGTGTGGCCCATTTTTCCAAGAATCAACCCGTTCTGCGAGATGATGCCCTCGATGGCGTACGACGATCCGTTGGGGTTCCAGGGAGCCTCTGCCGTGGGGTTCCCTGCGGCATCGGCGTACTGGAAGGCCACCTGCCCGTTGGCGAACAGCTCGCGGGCAAGCTCCTCGCTCACCACGAACTTACCCTCGCCGTGGCTGACGGCAATCGAATGCAGTTCACCCGGACGGAAGCCGCGGAGCCACGGGGAAGCGGTCGTCGCGACGCGCGTCGAGACGATCTGCGAAATATGACGGTTGACGTCGTTGCGGAACAGCGTCGGCGACTCCTTGGTGACCATGCCCAGACGTCCGTAAGGCAAAAGGCCCGACTTGACCAACGCCTGGAAACCGTTGCAGATGCCCAGGATCAGGCCTCCGCGGTCGGTCAAAGCGTGGATTTCGTCGCGAATATCCTTATTGTTCAACACATTGACAATGAATTTGGCGCTTCCGTCGGGTTCGTCGCCCGCCGAGAAGCCGCCTGCGAGCACGAAGATGTGCGCCCGGCGGATATGCTCCTTCATTTCGGCGATCGAGCGCAGAACGTCGTCGCCGGCGATGTTGCACAAGACGCTCGTCCGGACCTCGGCCCCCGCCGCGCGGAACGCCTTGGCGGTGTCGTAGTCGCAGTTCGTGCCGGGGAACACCGGAATATAGACCACCGGGGTCTCGACCGCCTCGCCGGGATAAACGAACGTTTTCGGGGCGGGTGCGGAAGTCATCACCTCCGCCGAGTTCCGGCCCTTGTCGGGGTAAACGGCCGCAAATTTCTCCGTATTGGCCTTGTAAAGCTCTTCGAGCGGCATCTTCACCCCGTTGACCGTCAGCGCCTCCTCGGCGACGGTGAAGCCCAGCAGTTCGGCATGCGGATATTCCAACGTGCCCTCGCACTCGACGAGGATCGAGCCGTAGGCGTATTCATACAATTTCGGCTCGTCGAGGGTGATCTCCGCGCCGACGCCGTTGCCGAAAGCCATCTTGGCAAGGCCCTCTCCGACGCCGCCGAAGCCCACGGACCACGCCGAGAGGATTTTCCCGGACTCGATCCGCCCGCTGACGAACGCAAAGTTCTCCTTCAGCTGCGCCGTGTCGGGCATCCGGTTCTCCAGCGGAGTATGGCGGACGAGGTAAATGCGATGTCCTGCGCCTTTGAGGTCGGTGGAAATGACCTTCGAAGCGTCGACCGTCGTGATGCCGAAGGCCATCAGCATCGGCGGAACGTTGATGTCCTGGAACGTGCCCGACATCGAGTCCTTGCCGCCGATCGAAGGCAGGCCCAGTTCGACCTGCATCTTCAGCGCACCGAGCAGCGCGCCGAGCGGCTTGCCCCACGACTCGGGATTCCGGGTCATACGCTCGAAATACTCCTGATAGGAGTAGCGCATCCTCTCGTAACGCGCACCCGCGGCCACGACCTTCGCCGCAGCTTCCACGACGGCATAGGCCGCGCCGTGGTAGGGACTCCACGAAGCCACGTAGGGGTTGTAGCCGAAGGCCATGATGCTGGCCGTGTCGGTATAGCCGTCCGTGGGGAGTTTCTGCACCGAGACCTGCGTCTCGCTGCGCTGCATGCGGCCGCCGAAGGGCATCAGCACCGTCGAGCGGCCGATCGTCGCGTCGAACATCTCCACGAGGCCCCGCTGCGAGACGACATTGTTATCCTTGAGGTTGTTCGTAAAACGCTCGGCGAGGGTCTCCCCCGCCACTTCACGGGCAAAGGGATCGCGGTTTTCCACCGCGCCGATCCGCGCCTCGGCATAATGCTTCGCCCCGGCGCTGTCGATGAATTCGCGCTTGAGGTCCACGACCTTCCTGTCCCCGTTGAACATCCGCATGCGCGCCGTGTCCGTCACGTCGGCCACGTGCACCGCCTCGATGTTCTCCTCGCGGCAGTATCCCATGAACTCCTCCATGTCCTTCGCCTCGACCACCACCGACATGCGTTCCTGCGATTCGCTGATAGCGAGTTCCGTGGAGTTCAGACCGCTGTACTTGGTCTTCACGCGGTCGAGGTAGATGTCCAGCCCGTCGGCCAGTTCGCCGATGGCGACGCTGACGCCGCCCGCTCCGAAATCGTTCGATTTCTTGACGAGGCGCGTCACCTCCGGACGGCGGAACAGCCTCTCGAGCTTGCGCTCCTCGGGGGCGTTGCCCTTCTGCACCTCGCTGCCGCAGGTTTCGAGCGACTTGGCGTCGTGCTCCTTCGAAGAGCCGGTCGCACCGCCGATGCCGTCGCGGCCCGTGCGGCCGCCGAACATGATGATTTTATCGCCCGGTGCGGGACGCTCGCGGCGGACGTTCGCAGCCTTCACGGCCCCCACCACAGCCCCCACTTCGAGGCGTTTGGCGACATAGTCGTCGTGATAAATCTCGCGGACATGGGTCGTAGCCAGTCCGATCTGATTGCCGTAGCTCGAATAGCCCGCCGCGGCCTTCTTCGAAATGACGCTCTGGGGCAGTTTTCCGGAAAGGGTCTCCGACACAGGCAGGTAAATGTTTCCCGCGCCCGTCACGCGCATCGCCTGATAGACGTAGCTGCGGCCCGACAGCGGGTCGCGGATGGCGCCGCCCAGACAGGTCGAAGCCCCGCCGAAAGGTTCGATCTCGGTCGGATGGTTGTGGGTTTCGTTCTTGAACTGCAACAGCCACTTCTCGGTCCGCCCGTCTACATCGACGTCGATGTAGACCGAGCAGGCGTTGTTCTCCTCCGAGACCTCCAGATCGTCCAACAGGCCTTTCTGCCGGAGGTAGCGCGCGCCGATGGTCGCCATATCCATCAGGCAGAGGCTCTTGTGCTCACGGCCCAGTTCGCGGCGGATACGCAGGTACAGCGCCAGCGAATCTTCGATCTCCTCCTTGACGAACGACTCCTCGACGGTGATGCCCTCCAACTCAGTCGTGAAGGTCGTGTGGCGGCAGTGGTCGCTCCAGTAAGTGTCGAGGATGCGCAGCTCGGTTTCGTAGGGATCGCGCCCCTCCGAACGGAAGTATTTCACCACCTCGCGCAGGTCGTCGGCGTTCATCGCCAGACCCATCGTCTTGCAGTAAGGCTCCAGTTCGGAATCCGCCATCTCCCGGAACCCTTCGAGCACCCCGACGGGCTTCACTTCGGCCTGCTCCATGTCGCTGAGCACCGAGAGGTCCTTCTCACGCGATTCGACGGCGTTGATGTAGTAATGCCGGATCTTCGCCAGCTCCCCGTCGGTCGCCTTGTCATCGAAAACGAGCAGCCTCGACGAGCGGATGTCGACCCGGGCCTCGGGATCGATCAGCCGCACGCAGTCGACGGCCGAAGCGGCGCGCTGGTCGAACTGCCCGGGCAGATACTCCACGGCGATATACTTGCGCCCCGCGAGGTCGAACGTGTCGGTCACCGAGTCGGTCACCACCTCGCCGAAAACCGTATAGCGGCTCTTTTCCAGCAGCTCTTCGCTGAAGCCGAAAAGGTCGTAGACGCAGAGCAGGCGCACCTCGCCCAGCGACAGGTTCAGATTGGTGTTCAGCTCGCGGCGCAGGCTCTCGGCCTCGACCCGGAAGCGGGGTAATTTCTCGACAAAAATGCGGTAATTGGTCGTATTATTCATTTATCTCTGTTTGTATTTCATTCATCGTTCAGCGGCTCAATACGCCGTTATCACGTCCTTCGGCCGTGTACGTAAGCGCCCCCCGGAGGGGACCTGCCTGCGGGACGGCTCGATCGGTTATTTCACAAAACGTCCGGCCCATTCGGCCTCGAACCGTGCGGCATCCATCCCCACGAACGTGATGTGGCCCATCTTGCGCTTGGGACGGCTCTCCGTCTTGCCGTAGAGGTGGACATATACGCCCGGGAGGTTCTCCGCGGCGATTCGCTCCGCGGCTTCGAGATCCTGTCCCAGAATGTTTTTCATCACCGTGGGAGCCACCGGCTGCGGCTCCTGCAAAGGCTCCCCGACCAGATAGCGGACCAGTTCGCGGAACTGGTTCGTGGTCGCGCCTTCGATGGTGTAGTGACCCGAGTTATGCGGGCGCGGGGCCATCTCGTTGAAGTAGATTTCACCGCCCTTGATGAAATACTCGATGGCCAGGATGCCCCGATAGCCGCAATCGCGCATGAAACGCTCGCTCTGGGCCTTCATCCGCGCCAGCACCCCGGAGTCGACTTCGGCAGGTACGATACACAAATCCAGAATCCCGTCGCGGTGGACATTGCGCCCCACGGGAAAACTCACGACCCGCTCGCCGTCCGCCACCATCACGATGCTGGCCTCGGAATCGAACGGCACGAACTCCTCCAGGATGCAGGGAACCGCGAGCAGGGGCAGCGCCCCGGCGATGTCGGCCTCCGTCTTCAGCACCCGCTGCCCGTGGCCGTCGTAGCCCAGCGTGCGGGTTTTCAGCACGGCGGGAAGCCCCAGCCGCCGCACGGCTTCGCGCAGCGACGCTTCGTCGTCCACGGCCTCGAAACCGGGCGTGCGCAGCCCGTGGTCGCGGGCGTTCGACTTCTCGCGCAGGCGGTCCTGCGAATCGTAAAGGGGTTTGTAGCCCTGCGGGATGTTGTATTTCCCGCACAGCGGAATCAGAATATCCCCCGGTACGTTTTCGAATTCATAGGTCACCGCGTCGCTGCGGCGGCACAGTTCCTCGAGCGCCGCGGGATCGTCGTAGGCCGCGACGATATGATCGTCGCAAACGTTGAACGCCGGAGCGTCGGCCGCCGGGTCGAGGCACACGGTGCGCACGCCCAGTTCCCGCGCCTGCTCGGCGATCATCAGCCCCAGCTGGCCGCCACCTATGATACCGATGGTCTTCATTAATCCGGCTTTATGTTGTTTATTCGTCATTCGTTGTTTTACTTTCGACCGTTGTCATTCGCGGCGTGCCGCCGCGTTTACCAGTCTGCCCCATCCCAACCCCCTCCCTCGGGAGGAGTTTGTCGCACGCGGTTGGAAATTTCCCAACTATATTTCAGCCTTCAGCACATCCGCGGTCTGTTTGGTGCGGAAGGCGTCGAGTTTCGCCGCCAGAGCGGCATCCTGCAAAGCGAGGATCGACACGGCGATCAGCGCGGCGTTCTTCGCCCCGTTGATGGCCGTCGTGGCCACGGGAACGCCCGCGGGCATCTGCACGATCGACAGCAGCGAGTCCAGCCCGTTCAGGGCGCGCGACTTCACGGGAACGCCCACCACGGGCAGCGGAGTCATCGAGGCCACCATGCCCGGCAGGTGCGCCGCGCCGCCGGCCCCGGCGATGATCACGCCGATACCGCGCTCCCTGGCCGTCTTGGCGTATTCGCACAGCAGATCGGGCGTGCGGTGAGCGCTGACCACCCGTTTTTCGAAATCGACACCGAACGCTTCGAGCATGGCGACGGCTTCGGCCATCACCTCGTAGTCGCTCACAGAGCCCATAATCACGCCTACTTTCATATGAATTCGTTTTTTTATATCACTTAAAACCCGTCTCTTGAGCGGACGGAGAACCGGCGCCGGAACGCCCCGACCTGCCACCGCCCCTGAATCCCGTCTTTCGGACGGGTGAAAAAAGCAGACCGCCACGACATCGCATGTCATGGCGGTCTGGTATCTATCCGAGCACCCCACGAGCAGGCATCTGCTGCCCCAGGGACGCTGCACGTCGCATCTGCTGCTGACACGCCCGCGAATAGAAGGCAGCGGCCTGGCCCTGCTGTTTCTTTCGTTCGCGTTGGTCGATATTGCAACCTGAATTCATGAGAATTAACCTAACAGTTGTAAAAACAACGTTACAAAAATAGCGCTTTTCGACATACTTTCAAAATTCCCGGACAGATTCTATCGACAATTTATCGACAATCCTCCCGGCTCATCGAATAGGGCGCATCCCCGGGCTTCGCGCCCCGGTCTTTGTCTGGCTCCGGCTGCATCCCGAAGGCGATCTTGGCGCCGCCGAGCAACTCGCCGTATTCGAGGAACGTCTTCCCGGTGACCTTGCCGTCGACGGTCATCCGTCCCACATAACGGTTTTCAGCGCAGTTCTGCGGGGCGTCGATCTCCACGGTCTGGCCGTTCTCCAGATGGATCGCCGCTTTCCGGAACAGCGGGGAGCCGACCGCATACTCGTCCGATCCCGGGCACACGGGATAGAATCCCAGAGCCGAGAAGACATACCACGCCGAGGTCTGTCCGTTGTCCTCGTCGCCGCAGTAGCCGTCGGGCTTCGACGAATAGAGGCGGTCCATCACCTCGCGCGTCCACCACTGCGCCTTCCACGGCTGGCCGACGTAGTTGTAGAGGTAGATCATGTGCTGCGCCGGCTGGTTGCCGTGGGCGTAGTTGCCCATGTTGGCCACCTGCATCTCGGTGATCTCGTGGATGCGAAACCCGTAGTAGCTGTCGTCGTAGATCGGCGGCACGACGAACACCGAATCGAGCATTTTTCCGAATTCGGTTTTGCCTCCCATTAGGGTTGCAAGGCCCTCCGGATCGTGGAACACCGACCAGGTGTAGTGCCACGAGTTGCCCTCGGTGAAGGCGTCGCCCCACTTGTAGGGGCTGAACGGCGACTGGAACGTGCCGTCCTCGTTGCGGCCCCGCATCAGGCGCGTTTCGGGATCGAACAGGTTTTTATAGTTCTGCGAAGCCTTTTCCAGCATCGCAGCGTCGTCCGTTTTTCCCAGTTTTTTCGCCACCTGTGCGATACACCAGTCGTCGTAGGCGTATTCGAGCGTCCGGGCGGCATTTTCGTTGATGCCCACGTTATAGGGCACGTAGCCCAGCGTGTTGTAATATTCGTGTCCGAGGCGACCGGTGGAGCTTACCGTGGGATGCACCTTGTCGCGTCCCGCAAGCATCGCCTCGTAGAGCGTGGCGACATCCTCTGCGGGCGTCACTCCTTTCAGGATCGCATCTGCGACTACGGATGCCGAATTGTTGCCCACCATGCAGCCGCGGTGGCCCGGCGAGGCCCATTCGGGCAGGAAGCCGCTCTCGCGGTAGGTGTTGGCCAACCCGGCCTGAATCTCGGCGTTGACCGACGGGTAGACCAGGTTCAGCAGCGGGAACAGACACCGGAACGTATCCCAGAAACCCGTGTCGGTATACATATAGCCCGGCAGCTCCTCGCCGTTGTAGGGGCTGTAATGCACCGGATTGCCTTTGGCGTCGATCTCGTAGAATTTGCGAGGGAACAGGGTCGAGCGGTAGAGACACGAATAGAAGGTCCGGTACTGCTCTTCGGTGCCGCCCGAGACCTCGATCCGCCCCAGCACCTCGTCCCAGCGCTCCTGCGCACGGGCTTTCACCGTCTCGAAATCGGCATCGCCGACCTCGGTTTCGAGGTTGCGCAAAGCCTGCTCTCCGGAGATGAACGACGAGGCCACGCGCGCCGTCACCTGCTCGCCGCGGCGGGTGGTGAAATAGACCGCCGCAAGGGCATGTTCGCCTTCGGCCTCGAAACCTTTCAGTTCGTTCTTTCCGTTGAATACCCGAAAGCCGCTGAACGGCTTGTCGAAGCGGATGACGAACCAGTTGCGGAAATTGTCGGGCACGCCGCCGCTGTTGCGCGTGGTATAGCCCGCAACGGTATGCTCGTCGAGGACCTTCACCGAGGAACCCCGGTCGAAGGCGTCGATCACCACGCCCGATTCGTCCGACTCGGGAAAGGTGAAGCGCAGCACGGCGGCGCGATCCGTCGGAGCCATTTCGGCCACGACATCGTGGTCGGCCAGATAGACCGAGTAATAATAGGGCTTCGCCGTCTCCGACTGGTGGGAGAACCAGCTCTGGCGCGCATTTTCATCAACCTTGTCTTTGCCGCGCACGGGCATGATGGAAAACTGTCCGTAATCGTTGATCCACGGCGAGGGCTGGTGCGTCTGCTTCAGGCCCCGGATCGTGTGCGATCCGTAGGTGTAGGCCCAGCCGTCGCCCATCTTGCCCGTCTGGGGCGTCCAGAAGTTCATGCCCCACGGCAGGGCCACGGCCGGATAGGTATTGCCCGTCGAAAGCGAGTAGTCGGACTGTGTGCCCACGAGCGTCGTGACGTATTCAGAAGGGCGCAGCGAAATTTCGTATTTCGGGGTTTCGCAACAGCCCCAGGCCAAAGCCGAAAAAAACAACAGTATGAGGTTCTTCATTTTTTTTATTCCAAATTACCGGATTGAGTAAAAAGACAAGCTACCGGGCTTTCGCCTCGCAGTAGGCACAGCGGCAGGTCCCGTCCGCCTGACGATGGAACAGCCGGTCGACATCCTCCGTGGCGGAGATGCAGCGGCGGTTCGGGCACTCGTATTCGTTCACGACATACCGTTCGCTGAAGACCGGGGTGCGTTCGAAGGGCCTGTTCTCGTCGGCCCAGCGCAGCAGCGTATAGATCAGCGCCATGCGCACGAACTTTCCGTTCTCGACCTGGCGGAAGTAAGCCGCGCGGGGATCGTTGTCCACGGCGCGCGTGATCTCGTTGACGCGCGGCAGCGGGTGGAGAATGATCATATCCTCCTTGGCGGTCTTCAGTTTCTCGGGGTTGAGCACGAAGCTGTTCTTCACGCGGTCGAACTCCTCCTCGTCGAGGAACCGCTCCTTCTGCACGCGGGTCATGTAGAGGATGTCCAGTTCGGGCATCACCTCCTCCATGGTCTCAACCTCGCGAAACTCCAGACGCGAGTTCTCGGCCATCTCGGCGAGCATGTAGTCCGGAAGGCGCAGCTCCTGCGGAGCGATCAGGATCACCTTGATATTCGAATAGCGCGACAGCGCCTTGATCAGCGAGTGGACCGTGCGGCCGAATTTCAGGTCGCCGCAGAAACCGATCGTCATGTTGTCGAAACGGCCCTTCTCGCGCTTGATCGTCAAGAGGTCGGTAAGCGTCTGCGTGGGATGGGCGTGGCTGCCGTCGCCGGCGTTGATGACCGGGATGCCCGCATACTGCGAGGCCACCAACGGCGCACCCTCCTTGAAGTGACGCATGGCGATGATGTCGGCGAAGCAGCGGATCACGCGCACGGTGTCGGCCACCGTCTCGCCCTTCGACACCGACGAGGAGTTGGCGTCGGAGAAGCCGATGACCTGCCCGCCCAGTTCGAGCATCGCCGCCGTGAAACTCAACCGCGTGCGGGTCGAAGGCTCGTAGAAGAGCGTGGCCAGTTTCTTGCCCCTGCACGCCTCGCTGTACTTGACGCGGTTGGCGATAATGTCCTCGGCCAGAGCTACGATCTGCTCGGTTTCGGCAACCGTGAGGTCTGTGGGATCAATCAAATGTCGCATAAGTTATTTATAGAAGTTCGGATTTTAAATTCTTCAACGGTCCCTCTTTTCGGTCGGTCCCGATTCACGGCCTTCCGCCGTGTTTGCAAACCGGACCCGCCCCTAAATCCCCGCCTCGGCGGAGACTTTGGCTGCGCGGGTATCCGCATTGTTCCGCTTTCATTGCGCCGTCGGTATTTCCCGCTCGCGGCACGCAACGGATCGGCGGAAGGCGCCGGGCGATCGCGGCAAACCCTGATTCTGATTTTAGGGGAGCGATTTTTAGCCTGCCCGGTGATCGGCACGGATGGGCTGTACATGAGGCACTGCCCATTCGGGACGAGCGGGGAAGGACGAAAATCGCCCGCTAAAATCGGAATTATTGCATCCAGCTCTCGTCCGACGGATTGTTGCGGAAGGCGATCAGCCGCGCCTTGTCCTCAGGCTTGATATACCCCTCCTCGGCGGCCACTTCGACCAGCGCGTCGAGGTTCGAAAGGCTGTAATTCGTAACGTTCGCCTCCCGCATGCGGTCAAGCCCCTTCTGCATCCCATAGGTGAAGATCGAAGCCACGCCCAGCACCTCGGCGCCGGCTTCGCGCAGAGCCTCGACCACCTCGATGCACGAACCGCCCGTCGAGATGAGGTCCTCGATCACGACGACCTTCTGGCCCTTTTCGAGCCGGCCCTCGATCCGGTTGCCGCGGCCGTGGTCCTTCGAGCCGCTGCGCACATAGCCCATCGGCAGGTCGAGGATCGTGGCCGTGATGGCCGCATGGGCGATTCCGGCGGTCGAGGTTCCCATCAGCACCTCGGCTTCGGGGAATTTCGTGCGGACGATTTCGGCGAGGCCCGCCTCGACATGGCCGCGGACGACAGGAGCCGTCAGGGTCAGCCGGTTGTCGCAGTAGATCGGGCTTTTGATGCCGCTCGCCCAGGTGAAAGGCTGTTCGGGGCGCAGGAACACCGCGCCGATCGACAGCAGGTCTTTAGCAATTTTCTTCTCCATCTTACTTGAACGCAGGTTCGGCAAAATTCTTCATTCTTTCCCCTCCCCATGGGAAGAGTGTCAACCATGAAATCCGCCGAACCTGCGTTAACGGCATCTGCGATGCCGATTTCATATTGACATTCCCACTAAATCTCCCTTTGGCAAAGGGAGACTTCGGGGCGGAAACCCATTTATTCTTTTCGTTTTTCAGT
The DNA here is from genome assembly GCF_001915285.1 of Alistipes sp. 56_sp_Nov_56_25. Classification (NCBI taxonomy): domain Bacteria; kingdom Pseudomonadati; phylum Bacteroidota; class Bacteroidia; order Bacteroidales; family Rikenellaceae; genus Alistipes; species Alistipes sp. 56_sp_Nov_56_25. The sequence continues at coordinate 43,247 of NZ_MNQF01000001.1, read as the reverse complement.
TTTCATATCTTCGGCGACCCACAACGTCCATGTATCGACGTTGTCGGTCAGGACTTCAGGCAGCGGCAGCGGAATGCGCACATCGGGCGCGATGCCCGCGGAGTCGATCCCGCGGCCTTCCGGAACCCGGCAGGAACGGGTCGTGGGGAGCATCATCCACCGGGTCGGGTCCTGCGGAAAATAAAGTATTTCGCAGTTCGAGAAATCGAGGCACCCGAGCGTGTTATCCTGCCCGTAAACGGTCGTGCGGCGACTGCTGGCCCTGACTTCGAGCACCAGCTGTTCACCCGAGGAGCCGACTTTCCCATCAATCAGCAGCCCCGCCCGGCGAGGCCGCGGCGAGACGGAATCGTAGTGTATCCGGTAGGTTTTCGGTCCGTCCGTCAGGAACTCCCCGGCCGGAGTGCGTTCCATCCGTGCGATCTTCCCGCGTCCACGCTCCGTATCTCCGGCAAACTCCCGCACGTGGGCGACGGCCAGGTCCGAAACGCGGTACTCCATGGCATCCTCCGCCCCTTCGTGGTCGTAGAGCAGCCGGAGCAGCGGTTCATAGGCGCTGTCGCTCCCGCCGCCGTTGCCGCGGATGTCGAGGATCAGGTTTTCACACCCCGAAGCCAGATAAGCCCGCACGGCAGTCCGCACCCAAGCGGTCTGTTCTTCATTCAGGTCGCACGACGGGAAACGGATCAGATACGTTTCGCCGTCCACCCGACAATGGGTGAACTGCGGGTCATAACGCTCCATCCGTGCCGCGTAATCCGAAGGTCGGCGGATTGATTTGGGCCGGTAAGCCCTCACGCCCTCCGTTCCGAGGTGCGAATCGTCGAACCAGCCGAGATACTCGGCAACGGCGTCATACGTGTCGCGCCCCGAAGCGATCCCGCTCCGCAGCCGCTCTTTCAGCGCCCCGTATTCCGCCGCGCGGTTCGCCGTCTTGTCCGGATAGCCCGCATAGGCGCGCTCCACGACGCCGACGGCGAAGTCGAAATCGGAGACTTCGCCGCCTTTCACCGGGACTTGCGCCCCGGCAGGCAACAACAGCCCGGCAACGGCCGCGACAAGCGGCAGAACACGCAGCAAGACACTCATTTATTCCAGCGCCGAACGTAAAATCTTCTCCACCTCCTCGGGATAAATGCCGCCCTCGTGGACCTTCACGCCGTCGACGTAAAACGTGGGCACGTAATAGTAGTCGAACGCGTCGGCCACTTCGGGCTGCTCCGACTCCTCGATCATCTCGATCCCGACGGCGGCCAGCTCCGGATGGGCGGCACGCGCCTCGTCGATGTAACGCAGCGCCTTCTTGCAGAAGGGGCACGAGCGCAGGTAGAAAAGTTTTACCGGTTTCATAGAATTAACAATTTTTGTAATATCGTTCCATCTCACGCAGCCGAATGCCGTATTCGCCGCCTATGGCGGCGTTTACAAATCCGATCCCCCGCCTCAAGCAGGGGCTTGTCGCATCGCGACCACAAGGCAACCAGAACACGGTCTATCCGACGAACTCGGCGACGCACCGGCGGTAAGCCGCCACAGGGTCCTCCGCCGCGGTGATCGGGCGTCCCACGACGATCAGGTCGGAACCGATCTCCCGGGCGCGGGCGGGCGTGGTGACGCGCACCTGGTCCGCCACGTCGCCATCTGCAAAACGCACGCCGGGCGTGACCGTCAGAAACTCCTCGCCGCACGCCCCGTGCACCATGCCGGCTTCCAGCGGCGAGCAGACCACGCCGTCCAGCCCTGCGGCCCGGGTGTTCTGCGCGTATTTCACGATCGTGTCGTTGATCGAGGCGTCGATCAGAAGTTCCTCCCGCATGCGCTCCTCGCTGGTCGAGGTGAGCTGCGTCACGGCGATCAGCAGGGGCCGCGTGCCGTCTTCGCGCGTAAGGCCTTCGCGCGCGGCTCGCATCATCTCGATCGTCCCGGCCGCATGGACGTTGCACATGTCCACGTCCAACCGCGACAGCACGGCCATCGCCTTTTTCACGGTGTTGGGAATGTCGTGGAGTTTCAGATCGAGGAAAATCCGGTGTCCCCGGCGCTTGATCTCCCGCACGATGGCGGGTCCCTCGGCGTAGAACAGCTCCATGCCGATTTTCAGAAAGGGTTTGCGCTCCTCGTCCTTAAAGAGGTCGAGGAACCGGAAGGTGTCTTCCGCCGACTTGAAGTCGCAGGCTATGATTACATCGTGTTGCATAATATACAAATTTAGCATTTATTTTTCACATCGGGTCAGCGTGCGGCAAATTCGGAGTTTCGCAGAACATATTCGACGCATGTGGCTGTCGGAGCCGACGAGGGAAACGCCGAAGGTGCCGCGCGATCACTCGATGCAGCCGATTATGTCGCTCAACTTTTCAATGCCCAGCCGCTCCATTTCGCCGGGCAGCGCCTCGACGATCTCCTTCGAGGCATAGGGATTCACGAGGTTCGCAGCCCCGACCTGCACGGCCGAGGCTCCGGCCATCATCATCTCGATCACGTCGCGGGCCGTCGTGACGCCGCCGCACCCCATCACGGGAATCCGGCACGCCCGGGCCACCTGGTAGACCATCCGCAGCGCAACGGGGAAGACCGCGGCGCCCGAGAATCCGCCCATCGTGTTGGCGATGACCGGACGGCGGCGCGCAATGTCGATACGCATGCCCAGCAGCGTATTGATCAGGCAGATGCCGTCGGCCCCCGCCTCCTCGCACGCCCGGGCGATCGCGACGATGTCCGTCACGTTGGGCGAAAGTTTGATGAAGACGGGCTTCGTCGTCACGGCCTTCACGGCGCGCGTCACCTCGGCGGCGGCGTCCGGACAGGTCCCGAACGACATGCCGCCGTGCCGCACGTTGGGGCACGAGACGTTGACCTCGATCAGCCCCACCTGCTCCTGCCTGTCGATGCGCTCGCAGCAATAGGCGTACTCTTCGACCGAGAAACCCGAAATATTGGCGATGACGGGTTTTCGGAAGAAGGTTTTCAACCGCGGCAGCTCCTCGCGGATCACGGCGTCGATGCCGGGGTTCTGCAACCCCACGGCATTGATCATCCCCGCACCGCACTCGGCGATGCGCGGCGTGGGATTGCCGAAACGCGCCTCGCGCGTCGTACCCTTGAACGAGAACGACCCGAGGATGTTGATGTCGTAGAACTCGCGGAACTCGTTGCCGTAGCCGAAGGTTCCGCTGGCCGGCACGACCGGATTGTCCAATTTGAGGCCGCAGAGTTCAACCGAAGTATCTGTCATAATTGTGAATTTTGAATTATGAATTGTGAATTGTTCTTACCAGATGATTTCATCCTTGGTAAGGACCGGCCCCTCCTTGCAGATACGTTTGTAGCCGTATTTGGTTTTGCACGAACAGCCCATGCAGGCGCCGAATCCGCACCCCATGCGCTCTTCGAACGACAGCTGGCCGTCCTGCTCCACGGCGTTGTAGAGCGCATGGAGCATCGGCAGCGGCCCGCAGGCGTAAAAGTAATCGAAATCCAGCCCCCGTTCGGCGATGGCCGTCGTGACGAAGCCCCCGACGCCCCGCGAACCGTCGACCGTCGAGACGGTGACCTCGCAGCCCAGCGCGCGGAACTCCTCCTCGTAGAAGACCTCCGACGCGGTGTTGAAGCCCAGCACCACCTGCACGGGCTTTCCTTCGGCGAGGAGTCTTTTCGCCAGGTTGTAGAGCGGCGGCACGCCCACGCCGCCCCCGACGAGCAGGGGTCTCCGCGCGTCGTTCTTCGTCGAGAATCCGTTGCCCAGACCCGTCAGCAGGTCGAGCGTTTCGCCCGGCAGCATGCGGCTCATCTGCTCCGTTCCCCCGCCCACGACCTTGTAGATCAGCGCAATCGAGCGATCATCGTAATCGCAGATCGAGATAGGGCGGCGTAAGTACTTGCCCTCCAGCGCAATATTGACGAACTGCCCCGGCGCCGAGATCCACTGCGTATCGCCCGCGAGGGTCATGCGCCACACCGCGTCGGTCAGCGGCTCGTTCGTGAGAATCTTATAGATGCCTTTCTTATACATAATTTTTTCAGCACTTTTGATCCGGCAAAAGTGCCACAAAACCGGCCGACGATCGCCTTCGCCTACTTCATGCGACCTAACGCTGGAAACGGGCGCCTATTCGCGGGTTTGTAAGCAAACCGGCCCCGTTTCTCGCGCTTTTAGTCCGCATTCCGTTGACGGCTCCGGCGTCTTGTCGGAATTTTATTTCGAATCAATAGTCGAAACGCGCAGCGTGATCTCCTCCAGCACATCCAGCAGCACCTTCACCGTCTCCAGCGCCGTGAAGACCGTCACGTTGTTCTCGACGGCCGTGCGGCGTATTTCGTAACCGTCGAGGCGCGTGTTGTGCTGGTTGATGTCGATGGTGTTGATCACGTAGCTGACATGCCCCTGACGCAGCGCCTCGATGATCTCGTTGCTGCCCTCGTTGAGCTTGCGGCGCGTACGGGTGCGGATGCCGTGCGCCCGCAGGAACTCGGCGGTCCCGGTCGTCGCCTCGATGTTGAAGCCCAGGTCGTAGAACCGCTTCACCAGCGGAAGCGCCTGCTCCTTGTCGTGGTCGGCGATCGTCACGAAGATCGTTCCGTAGTTCGAGACGTGCATGCCCGTGGCCTGCAACGCCTTGTAGAGCGCGCGCGTCAGTTTGTCGTCGTAGCCGATGGCCTCGCCCGTCGATTTCATTTCGGGCGAGAGGTACGAATCCATGCCGCGAATCTTGGCGAACGAGAAGGCCGGGGCCTTGACGTACCAGCGCTCCTTCTCACGACCGTAGACCTCCGTGATGCCCTGCTCGCGGAGCGACTTGCCCAGAATCACCTGCGTGGCGATGTGGGCCATCGGCACGCCCGTGGACTTCGAGAGGAAGGGCACGGTGCGCGACGAGCGCGGGTTGACCTCGATGACGTAGACGTCGTCCTCGCCGGCGACGATGAACTGGATGTTGTACAGGCCGACGATACCGATCCGAAGGCCCAGCTTGACCGTATAGTCGATGATCTTGTCCTTGGCCTTCTGGCTCACGCTGAAGGTCGGATAGACGCTGATCGAGTCGCCCGAGTGGATACCCGTATGCTCGACATGCTCCATGATGCCGGGGATGAAGACCTCCTTGCCGTCGCAGATGGCGTCCACCTCCAGCTCCTTGCCCATGATATAGCGGTCGACCAGCACCGGCTGGTCCACGTCGATCTCCACGGCGGTTTGCAGGTAGTGGCGCAGGCGCTCCTCGTTCGAGACGATCTGCATGGCGCGGCCGCCCAGCACGTAGCTCGGACGCACCAGCACCGGATAGCCGATGCGCGCCGCGGCCCGGACGCCCGACTCGATGTCAGTCACGGCCTCGGCCTCGGGCTGCGGAATTCCCAGCTCCTCCATGATCCTCTCGAAGCAGCCGCGGTCCTCGGCGTTCTTGATCGCCTGCGTGTCCGTGCCGATGATGGGCACGCCCAGCTCGGCGAGCGGTTCGGCGAGGTTGATGGCCGTCTGTCCGCCGAGCGACACCACGATGGCTTTCGGTTTTTCGAGATGGATGACGTTCATCACGTCCTCCACGGTCAGCGGCTCGAAGTAGAGCTTGTCGCTGGTGGTGTAATCGGTCGAGACGGTCTCGGGGTTGTTGTTGATGATGATGGCCTCGTAGCCCGCCGCACGGATCGACCAGATGGCGTGCACGGTCGAGTAGTCGAATTCGACGCCCTGGCCGATGCGGATCGGGCCGGAACCGAGCACGATGATCTTCTCTTTCCCGCTGACGATCGACTCGTTTTCCTCCTCGTAGGTCGAGTAGAAATAGGGCACGTAGGAGGCGAATTCGCTGGCGCAGGTGTCGATCATCTTGTAGACCGGGAAGACGTTGTTCTTCTCGCGCAGACGGTACATTTCGTTCTGCGAAAGGCCCCACAGCTGACCGATGTACTTGTCGCTGAAACCCATGCGCTTGGCAGCGCGGAGCGTCTCGACGTCCATCGGGTGTGCGCGGACGACGTTTTCGAACTCGACGATGTTCTTGAACTTCTCCAGGAAGAACATGTCGATCTTCGTCTTGTCGTAGATCAGCGCCAGGTCGACGCCGTTACGGATCAGCTGGCCGATGGCATAGAGCCGGTCGTCGGTTCCCCCCTTGATGTAGGCGAGCAGGTCGTCGTTCGACCACTTGTCGAATTTCTTGTGGTAGATGTGGCAGACGCCCGTTTCGAGCGAACGCACGGCCTTGAGCAGCGACTCCTCCATCGTGCGGCCGATGGACATCACCTCGCCCGTGGCCTTCATCTGCGTGCCGAGCTTGTTCGACGCGTCGGAGAACTTGTCGAAGGGAAAGCGGGCGACCTTCGTCACGATGTAGTCCAGCGTCGGTTCGAACGAAGCCGGCGTATTGGCGATCCGGATCTCGTCGAGCGTGAGTCCCACGGCGATCTTCGCGCTGACGCGGGCGATGGGATAGCCCGAGGCCTTCGACGCCAGGGCCGAGGAGCGCGACACGCGGGGATTGACCTCGATCAGGTAGTATTTGAACGAGAGCGGGTCGAGTGCGAACTGCACGTTGCAGCCGCCCTCGATCTTCAGTTCGCGGATGATCTTCAGCGCCGAGTCGCGCAGCATCTGGAACTCCTTGTTGGTGAGCGTCTGGCTCGGGGCAACGACGATCGAGTCGCCGGTGTGGATGCCCACCGGGTCGATGTTCTCCATGCAGCAGATGCAGATGGCCGTGTCGTTGCGGTCGCGCATCACCTCGTACTCGATCTCCTTATAGCCCTTGATGCTCTTCTCGACGAGCACCTGGTGCACGGGCGAGAGCGAAAGGGCGTTGCGCATCATCTCGCGCAGTTCGGTCTCGTCGTCGGCGAAACCGCCGCCCGTGCCGCCCAGCGTGAAGGCAGGGCGCAGCACCACCGGATAGCCGATCTCCTCGGCCACCGCCACGGCCTCCTCGATCGACATGGCGATGTGCGAAGGAAGCACCGGCTCGCCCAGCGACTCGCACAGCTCCTTGAACAGCTCGCGGTCCTCGGCGCGCTCGATCGACTCGAACGACGTGCCCAGAATTTCGACCTGGCACTCTTTCAGAATGCCCTTCTTGGCCAGCTGCACGGCGAGATTCAGACCCGTCTGTCCGCCCAGCCCCGGGACGATGGCGTCGGGACGCTCGAAGCGGATGATCTTGGCGACGTATTCCAGCGTCAGCGGCTCCATGTAGACTTTGTCCGCAATGTGCGTGTCGGTCATAATGGTAGCGGGGTTCGAGTTGGCGAGGATCACCTCGTAACCCTCCTCCTTGAGCGCGAGGCACGCCTGCGTACCCGCATAGTCGAACTCGGCGGCCTGTCCGATGACGATGGGACCCGAACCGATGACCAGAACCTTCTTGATATCTTTTCTCCTAGGCATTTTTGTGCTCCTCCATTATTTTTGTGAACTTCTTGAACAAATAGGCGCTGTCCTGCGGACCCGAAGCGCTCTCGGGGTGGTACTGCATCGAGAAAACCCGGTCGGCGGCGCACTCCACGCCCTCGGCCGTGCCGTCGAGCAGGTTGACGTGCGTCAGCGTAAGCCCCGTGCCGGCGAGCGAATCGACATCCACGGCGTAGCTGTGGTTCTGGCTCGTGATTTCGAGTTTCCCCGTCACGAGATTCTTCACCGGGTGGTTGGCGCCGCGGTGGCCGAACTTCATCTTGAAGGTCCGGGCGCCGTAGGCCAGCGAAATCAGCTGGTGGCCCATGCAGATTCCGAAGATGGGCAGCCTGCCGCGGAGCTGCTTCACCAGTTCGATCACCGGCGTCACGTCCTCGGGATTGCCGGGTCCGTTCGAAAGCACAAGCCCGTCGGGATGGAAGGCCATGATCTCCTCCACGGTGGAGTTGTAGGGCATGACGGTCACGTTGCACCCCACGCGGTTCAGCAGACGGATGATGTTGTACTTGATGCCGCAGTCGACGGCCACGACGTCGTACTTGTGGTTGGGGACACGCGACATCCAGCGCTTCTTGCAGCTCACACGCGAAACCATGTCGCGCGGCATGACGTATTCGCCGAGCTTGCGCAGGGCCTCGTCGCGCGGCGTCGCCACGTCGGTGATGAGCACCTTCTGGGACCCCTCGTCGCGGATGATGCGCGTCAGGGCGCGGGTGTCCACGCCCCAGATGGCCGGAATGTCGTGCTCCTCGAAGACCTCGTTCAGCGTCTTCGTATAGCGGAAGTTCGAGGGCGAGTCGTTGTACTCACGCACGATCATGCCGCCGATGGTCGGCGTTTTGGTCTCGTAATCCTCGTCGGCCATACCGTAGTTGCCGATCAGCGGGTAGGTCATCACGACCATCTGATCCGTATACGACGGATCGGACATGATCTCCTGATACCCCACCATCGAGGTATTGAAGACGATCTCGTTGATGGCCTCGCGGTCGGCGCCGAAACCGTATCCGTAGAACTCGCGGCCGTTCTCCAAGACAATTTTTTTCGTAAAAGCTTTCATCCTTATCTGTTTGATTCGTAGTTATCGTCATAAACCTCTTTGCCGCCCACCACCGTCAGCACGGCGCGGCCCTGCACCTTCCATCCGGCGAAGGGCGTGGCCCGCCCCTTCGAAAGGAACGTCCCGGGGTCCACGGCATACTCCGCCCCGAGGTCCAGCACCGTAAAATCGGCGGCATCGCCCTCCTCCACGCCTCCTTCGAGCGCGAAAATCCGGCGGGGATTCGCCGACATCAGGGCGACGAGCTTTTCGAGCGTGATCACCCCCTCCAGCACCAGGTATTTATAAAGCAGCGGAAAAGCGGTCTCCAGCCCCACGATGCCCATGGCGCTCCCGGCCAGTCCGCGCGCCTTCTCGGCGGCGGTGTGGGGGGCATGGTCCGTGGCGATGACCTCGATCGTGCCGTCCTGAATGCCCGCGACGAGCGCTTCGCGGTCGGCGCGGCTCCGCAGCGGCGGGTTCATCTTGAAGCGACCCTCCTCCTGCAAATCCTCGTCGCACAGCAGCAGGTAGTGCGGCGCCGTCTCGCAGCTCACGCGCAGCCCCTTCGCCCGGGCGCGGCGCACCAGTTCGACGCTCTCCTTCGTGGAGACGTGGCAGACGTGATACCGGCAACCGGTCTTCTCCGCCAGCGCGATGTCGCGCCCGACCTGCCGCCACTCGCTCTCGGAGCAGATGCCCTTGTGTCCGTGCTCGCGGCAGTAAACCCCGTCGTGGATATAGCCCCCGCGCAGCAGTTCATCGACTTCGCAATGAGCCACGATCGGTTTACCGACAGCCGCGGCCCGGCGCATCGCCTCCTCCATCAGCTCCGCCGACTGCACGCCGCGGCCGTCGTCCGAGAAGCCGACGACCTGCGGGGCCAAGGCCGCGAAATCGACCAGTTCGCCGCATCCGCGCTGACCCATCGTGATCGTACCGTAGGGTTTCACGCGCACCACGGCGTCGCGGCGGATGATCTCCAGCTGCTCACCGAGCGTCGCCGGCGTATCGGGCGCAGGGTTCAGGTTGGGCATCGAGCAGACCGTGGTATACCCCCCGCGGGCCGCGGCGGCCGTACCCGTCGCAATGGTCTCCTTCTGCGGGAAGCCCGGCTCGCGCAGGTGCACATGCACGTCGACCAGCCCCGGCACGAGGTGCCGCCCCCCGAGGTCCACCACCCGGTCGCCCGGGCGCGGTTCCCCGGCGGCCGCGATGCGGCCCCCTTCGACGGCGATCAGCCCCGGTTCGAAACGACCGTTGCGGAAAATCTTCGCGTTGGTGTAAAATGTCTTCATTCGTCGCTGGACACAAAAAAATAGGGCAACCAAAACAGTTACCCTAATAAAACAATAATGCCCGAATCCGTCGGAGACTGGAAACCCGACCAGTAATCCTGCTGCCAGAACGCTTGCGCCGATGCTATGTTGGGTTTACAATTCATAGGATTCAGGTGTCGCTATAATTGTGCACAAAGATAGGGCATTTTCGCCGCCTCTGCAACACTTTTTCCGGAAAAATTTTTCAACATGCCGTATACGCCCTGCCGCACGCACTCCGCATGCGGCGGACCGGAAGGCGCATGTCCGCGGATTTCCGGCGCGGCAGGCCCCGGCTCCCGGAACCGCCCGCCCCGGAGAGCGGACTATCGGACGATGATCAGATCGACGCCCGCCTCCTCGATGATCGAGATCATCTGTTCGGGAATCCGCTCGTCGGTGACGATCACGTCGATGTCCTCCAGCGCGCAGATGCGGCCGAAACCGCGCTGTCCGAATTTCGACGAGTCGGCCAGCACGATGACCTGCGAGGCGGCGTGCATCATCCGCCGCGTGAGTTTCGCCTCGTCGATCGTCGAAGTCGTGATGCCGTGCTCGGGGTCGATGCCGTCCACCCCGAAGAAGACCTTCGAGCAGATGCAGTCGTCCAGTTCGCGCGCGGCCTCTTCGCCCAGCACCGACAGCGACTTCTTGTGCACCGAGCCGCCCAGCTGCACGACGTTGACGTTCTCCGACTCGTTCAGCAGCACGCCCAGCCGCAGGAACGGCGTGACGATGTTCAGGTGATGCCACATGCGCATCTTGATCTCCTCGGCAAAGGCGTAGACGGTCGAGCCGGAGGCCATGATGATCGAGTCGGTCTCGCCGAGCATCTCCGCCGCCCGCTGGGCGATGCGGCGCTTGGCGTCGCGGTTGATGTTGTCCTTCACATGCACGTCGAGGTCCGCAACGTGGGGATTGGCCGGACGCGCGCTGCCGTGCACCTTATATAACAGGCCTTTGCTTTCGAGAATCTTGATGTCCTTGCGGATGGTCACCTTCGTAACGCCCAGTTCGTTGGCAACGTCGGTAATCCGGACGAAACCGTGCTTGTTCAGACTGTCGAGAATGTATTTGTGCCGTTCGGCAATGCTCAGCATATCGGTCGGATATTTAAAGTGTTACAAAAGCAAATATACAAAAAAAGTCGGACGGGCGCACACCCGGATTAACTAACGGTTCGGCAAAACCTTCCGACTGATAAAAGTATCATTACGCCACCAAAGATAAAAAAAGATTCCGTATTTCGCAAAAAAAGGTCCGCAACCCGTGACGGGCCGGACCCTTCCGGACCGAAGTCCGTATCATCATCTAAAACAGAACCTTCGATTCCCTTATTCCGCCTCGGGTTCGTAGCCGTCGGCCTTGGCGCCCCACATCAGGAGGAAGACCAGCATGCCCACGACGGCCATGCCCAGGATGCCGACATAGGCCCAATTCCAGCCGTAGTGCTGGGCCACGAAGCCCAGTCCCACACCCGAAACGAGCGTCGAAGCGTAGCCGAACAGCCCCGTGAGGCCGTTGGCCGTGGCGGCGGCCTTCTTCGTGGCCTGGTTCGCGGCGGCAATGCCGATCAGCGCCTGCGGGCCGTAGATGCAGAACCCTGCGGCGCAGAGCGTCGTGAACAGCAGCCAGATCGGAGCGTCGGCAGGCAGCTGCCAGAACAGGAAGACGAACAGCGCGGCGCCCGCCATGCAGAAGACGCAGGTGCGGTGCGCACGGCCCTTGAGCCACTTGTCCGTCGCCCAGCCGGCGAAGAGCATGCCGAGGATGCCGGCAATCTCGAACATCGCCACGAGCCATCCGGCGTGCGACATCGAGACGCCCTTCGACTGGCTCAACAGCGAAGGCCCCCAGTCGAGCACCGAGAAGCGGACGATGTAGACGAAAAAGTTGGCGAAGCCCAGAATCCAGATCAGCGGATTCTTGAAGACGTATTTCATTAGGAACGCCTTGTGCTCGGCGCCCTTCTTTTCGGTCTTCACCTGCCTGGTCTCGGTTCCTTCCAGTTCGGGAAGCCCCACCGAGGTCGGGGTGTCGCGCAGGAAAACCACCAGCCCGATGGCTCCGGCGAAAGCGATCGCCGACGGAATCCAGAAACACCATTTCCACGCCCCGACATGCGCCGCGGAGGTCATCACGCGCTCCATGCCCGCAGCATCGTCGGGCGAAACGCCCAGGTTGGCGGCGATGGAAGCCACGGCGTCGGGATCGCCCGCCATGTTCGTGCCCAGCGTACCCATGATGTAACCGCAGAGGATCACCACGAGGCCCGCGCCGATCGAGTGCGAGGTATTCCACACCGACATTTTCGTCGCCAGCTCCGTAGGCGGAATCCAGTGGGTCAGCAGACGCGCGCAGGGCGGGAATCCCGTACCCTGCAACAGCCCGTTGACGACCCACATGACGCCCATGAAGAGGATCATCGTGTTGCCGAACTGGTCGCCCGAATGCTCGCCCGTGATCCAGTAGGAGACGTCCTCGCCGAATCCGAACGCGAAGTTGGCCAGCGCACACAGCGCCAGACCGACGGCCATGTACCAGCGGGCGTTCATGCGGTCGGCCAGAATGCCGTTGGCGAAACGCGAAAAGCCGTAGATCAGGCCGTTCAGGGTGAGGAAGATGCCGAGGCTCGTCTTCGAAATGCCGAGATCGGCTTCCAGGCCGGGCATGGCCAGCGAAAAATTCTTGCGCACGAAGTAGAAGAGCGCGTAACCGACCATCGTCGCGATGATCGTACGCATCTGCCAATACTTGAAGCGCTTGGTTTGTTCAGATGTCATTTCGAAATGAAAGTTAGTAGTTTCAGAAGCCAAATATACAACTTTCGGAGCGATATTCTAAATTATTTTCGTGATTTTTCCGTTTTATCGCCCGGAAGCCGCACACGGCTCTATGCGCCCGGGACCGGAGCCGCGGCGGAGCGAGCCGGTTCGCCAGAACCCGGCGCAGGGCTTCCGACCTCCCAGACGCCGCCCTTGCCGAACAGCCGGTCAAGCCACTCCTCCATCCAGCCGCAGCGGAAGGCGGTGTCGATGACCGTATAGCGGCTGCGCATGTAGGGAATCTTCCCGAACGCCTCGCGGAAACGGGTGCGCGAAACGCCGATCTGTTCGGGCTCATAAGGCGCCCCGACGAGTTCCAGGCGGCGGCGCACCTCGTCGAAAGGAATGATCTGCCGGCGGATGCGTTCGCGCAGTTCGGGCCACGCCTTTTTGAGCCGCGTGAGCTGGTCGCGCAGCCCCTCCCTGTCGACATATTTGTCGCGGGTCTCCTTCAGGCCGCGGGCCACGAATTCGGGATCGTCGTTAAAAATGGCCCGGATGTCCCGCTCGGTCTCGTCCCACGATTTCCACGCAGCGACGCACCTCTCGATGTCCAGCTGCTCCACGGGGGCGTCGAGCAGCATTTCGAGAAAGGCCGTCGAGGCCAGCGTGCCGATACCGACCTTGAAGCCGTGCGACACCGAAGCGCCGTTGTATTTCAGGTGCTCCATGTCCCACAGATGGCTGAACTGGTGTTCGGCGCCCGAAGCCGGGCGGCTCGACTGCGTGGCCTGCATGGCGAAACCGCTCAACAGCAGCCCTTCGGCCAGCTGTTCGACCTTCTCCACATTGCCCGCATGCACGCCTGCGGGATCGGACAGAGCCTCTTTCAGCCCGTCCTGCACCAATCCGAAGGCGAAATCGTCCATCGGCTCCGACCCCACGGCGTCGGAAAGCATCCAGTCGGCCCCGGCAGGGATCTTGGCGATCAGGTCGGCGTAGCCCGAAGCCGACATTCTGGCGGGCGCAGCCGCCGAAATCGACGGATCGAGAACCATGCCCAGCGGCGCAGGACAGTCGAAGGTCTGCTTGTTGCCGTCCTTGGTGATCGAGGCTCCGTAGGCCGTGTAACCATCCATCGAAGCCGCCGTGCCGACCACCATGTAACGGCGGCCGTTGTGGTGGGAGCAGAGTTTGGTCAGGTCGTTGATCACGCCCGAACCGACGGCCACGGGAACGGCATCGGTCGCAGCCAGCACACCGTCCAGCTCCTCGACGAACGACCATTCGGCGTAGAGTTTCGGATCGGCGAACACGTGCGGTTCGTCCTGCCCGATCCCCGCATCGGCGAGGATGCGGTGCACCTCGCCGCCGGCGACGCGCCACGTATTGGTGTCGGCGACCACGACGGCGCGGCAGCCGGGAAACAACTCGTTGAACATCTCCGCCGTCCGCGGAAGGGTTCCGACGCCGATCACCAGCGCTTTGGTGTCGGTCGTGCGCTGAAGGGCGCTCTCTACCTTATTCATAGAATATCTGCTTGATTTTACCGTTTCCAATTTTTCACAAACGAAACCCGCAGGAAAACTCCCGGGTTTCCCAAAACAAAGGCAAATATAGATATTATTTTCCTTTCGACAGCCAAAAGCGACGAAAAAATTTTCCTTTCACGATGCATTTTATTTCTTTTCGGATTAATAAAACGAAAAATTGGATAAAAGAAAATAAAAACATACCTTTGGATTTCGAACCGATACAACTTTCACCATGAAACGACTTACCCTACTGCTGGGCGCGCTCCTGCTGACGGCCGCCGCCCTCGCCCAAACCGCCGTGCCGCCTACGGTACGCATCGCACACGGACCCTATGTACTGAATGTCACCGAAGACGGCTTCACGGTCGTCTGGGACGCGAAGGCCGACGCCATCGGCTGGGTCGAACTCGCCCCGATGGACGGATCGCACTTCTACTCGGCCGAACGGCCCAGGTATTACGACTCGCATCTCGGACTTTGTCGCGTCGGACGCATGCACCGGGTGCGGATCGAAGGGCTCCAACCCGGCACGACCTACCGCTACCGCATCATGCAGCGGGGAATCGTCCTGAACGAGGGCAACCGGCGCGTCATCCTCGACGACGGGGACGGCAGCGAAGTGTACCGGCGCAAGCCCTACACCATCAGAACCCTCGACCCTGCACAGGAAAAGGTCGATTTCTGGATGGTCAACGACATCCACGCCCGCGACTCCGTTTTCCAGCTGCTGATCAAGGAGGCCCCCGAAGCCCAGCCGGACTTCGTCTGCCTGAACGGCGACCTGGCCAGCCAGACCGAGACCGAGCAGACGCTCTGGGACGCCTGCCTCGGGTCGGCATCGAAGATACTCACGCCCGCGGGCATCCCCCTCGCCGTGACGCGCGGCAACCACGAGAACCGCGGCGCCTATGCACAGCACTGGCTCGACTATTTCCCCACACCGACCGGCGAAACCTACTACACGTTCCGCCGCGGCCCGGCCTTCTTCATCGTGCTCGACGGCTGTGAAGACAAGCCCGACAACGATCCCCGCTATTACGGCATGGGCGACTGGAACGAATACCGCCGGCAGCAGGCGGAATGGCTGAAAGGCGTCGTCAACAGCGACGAATTCCGGGCGGCCCCCGTGCGCATCGTGCTGATGCACATGATCCCGGGCAAGGAGGACAGCTGGTACGGCGAGCAGCAGATCCGCAGGCTGTTCGTACCCGAACTCGCCGGCAAAGGCATCGACCTGATGCTCTGCGGCCACTACCACCGCTACCACTGGATCGACGACGGCAGCCGCGGGGTCGACTTCCCGATCCTCGTCAACTCGAACAACGACTGCCTCCGCGTGTCGGCCGACGCGAAGGGCATCGACCTGAAGGTGGTCAACACCGCGGGCGCCGTGATCAAACAACACCGCATCGACAAAAAATAATCACGAATTAAATATGTTCCTTTCCCATCTGTTCCGCGCCGGCTGCGCCGCAGCCCTCATGCTCCTACTGCCCGGATGCGGCAGCGACGACAAACCCGAAGCTCCGTTGCCGAAAATCGAAAGCCTGACCTTCGAGCAGACCTCCTACGAAGTCGGCAGCGGCGCGGTAAAACGCCTTAACCTGCTCATCAAACCCGAAGGCGGGGCGGAGAGCGTTTACAACAACCAGCTCAACCCCTACGACATGACGTGGGGCATCGACGATCCCTCGGTCGCCAGCATCACGCAGGGCGGCATGCTGACAGCCCTGAAACGCGGCTCGGCCACCGTGACCGTCGCCACGCCGTATTACACCGCGCCGGTTTCCGCGACGATCGTCGTCGACGGAGGCGTCAGCCCCGAAGAAAACCTGCTGACCGAACAGCTCGCCCGGCCGCTCTCCGCCGCGATTATCTACAGCCGCAACGTCCGGCTGGCACGCAACAGCGTACTCCAGAGTTTCGACATCGACTCCGGCGGCGACATTTTCTACATCCAGATCGCCGGAACCGACGCCCATTCGCTCAACGTGCTGCGCGGCGCTCCCGCCCCCGGCGCGGAGAAAACGCAGCTCGCCGCACCACTGATGACGCTCACCTACTTCGGACACGGAACCAACATGGCCGTCGAGGAAGAGGGCGACGACCGCTGGATCTGGGCCGGAAGCTACGGCTCGAAGGAATCGGGATCGGACGGCTATTCCTTTTCGCAAACCATCGCACGCGTGAAATTCGTCCCGGGAACGGACTGTAAGCCCGAACAATGCACGGAACATTACTTCCTGCCGGGCGTACGCCATATCCACCCGGCTCTCGACCCGGCAAACGACGTGCTCGGCGTCACCTATTCGGGCGGCGGAACCCGGCATTTCGCCTTTTACCGCCTGAGCGACGCCAAAGCCCTCGCTCCGACGACCGAACAACTCGAACAGCGCACCTGGGGCGGCGGCGCAACCGACCCGAACAAAACGCCGGTCACGGAAAGCCCCGCGGTCCAGGTGCGCAACCTCGGCAGGCTCACGCGGCTCGGAGGCTTCAGCCTGACGGAAGGCAGCAACCCCGACCAGATCGGCAAATACGCCTTCCAGGGCTTCGACGTTAAAAACGGCAGGGTCTTCTACTACGAAGGGGAGAACAACCTCGGGAACACATTCCTGCCGTCGAACGCTTACCTCACGGTGTTCGATTTTCAGGGCGGCATCCGCTGCGCCCGGACCCGTGTCGGACTGCTCGACGACCGCAAAGCCCTGCAATCGAACTCGATCTCGCAGGTGGGATCGCTGGAAGCCGAAGGCGTCAAGTGGCACGACGGCAAGCTCTACCTGGGTTTCACGGCCCGCAACGCAAACACCTCGGGCGACGACCGCCTGCAAACCATTTTCCGCTACGATTTACCTTTAAAAGACTGATACGATGGAAAATAAACCCTTTCACAAGTACCGATCCGTCTGGGAAGACGCCGAACTGATGGAACGCCTGTGCCGCATCCGTCACGTGGCGCTCGACATGGACGGCACGATCTACATGGGGATGTCGCTGTTCCCCTACACGCAGGCCTTCCTGCACGGACTCAAGGAACAGGGGATCGGCTACTCGTTCCTGACGAACAACCCGTCGAAAAGCATCGCGGACTACCTCCATAAACTCGACACGCTGGGCATCAGGGCTTCGCGCGACGAGATGTACACCACGGCGCTGGCCACCATCGACTACATCAAGACCCATCACCCTGCGGCCAAGCGGCTGTTCCTGCTCGGCACGCCGTCGATGATCTCGGAATTCGAGGCTGCGGGCTTCGAGTCGTGCGCCGACTCGGCCGACGACGTGCCCGACGTGATCGTGGCGGCGTTCGACATGACGCTCCGCTACGAACGGCTCTGCCGCGCGGCCTGGTGGATCAAACAGGGAGTGCCTTATATCGCCACCAACCCCGACCGGGTGTGCCCCACCGATCAGCCGACCGTATTGGTCGACTGCGGCTCGATCTGCGCCTGCCTCGAACACGCCACGGGACGCCGCCCCGACATCACGCTGGGCAAACCCGATCCGAACATGCTTTCGGGCATCCTCTCGCGCCACGGGTTGCAGCCCTACGAGATCGCCATGGTCGGCGACCGCATCTACACCGACGTCCAGATGGCCCACAACGCCGGGGCGATGGGCGTGCTGGTGCTCTCGGGCGAAACGACGCTCGACGTGGCCGACAAGGCCGACCCGCAGCCCCATATCACGGCCGACAGCATCGAAGTGCTGGGCGAACTGATCCGCGAAGCGAACAGGTAGCGGCAGCCGGAACTCCACGACCGGACGTCCCGCCTCCGATCCGCCGCCCGGAGAGGGGCAAACAGAAACGCCTGATAAGCTACGACAATAGCGCTATCGGGAAATACCGAATCCTTGCGGGTTCGGTATTTGTAGGTAAAGTGAAGTATGAAAAAGAGTAAATATCTTGCTTTCAAGTATTTAATTCTATCTTCTGCATATGTTCCGAGCAATAAAAAAGCAAAATCGAGCAGGTTTGACGGAGAATTTCATTACTTATCCGTTACCTGCCCGAAATGCTCTAATTTGCATTAAGATATTTGTTTTCAGCCCGTTGCATCGAATTTCCGCATAACAAATAACTTGACTTAACGTTTAACCCATCCAACAAGTTCAAGTTATTATGCAACGCAGCACGTTCAAAGTCCTTTTCTACGTAAAAAGGCAGTCGGAAAAACATGGTCAGGTTCCCGTCATGGGCCGTATTACAATCAACGGCACGATGTCGCAGTTCAGCTGCAAACTCACCGTTCGTTCATCTCTTTGGGATGCCAAAGCTAACAAAGCCTCCGGCAAAAGCCTCTAATCGCTGCGCATCAACGAGAAGCTGGAAAATATCAAACCCAATATCGGCAAGCAGTACCAACGGCTCTGCGACCGGGATTCGTATGTCACGGCCGAAAAGGTCCGCAATGCCTTCCTGGGTATGGGTGATGATTGTCGCCTGCTGTTGCAGACCTTCGACGAATACCTCGCAGGCTTTCTCAAACGTGTGGGCAAGGATCGTAGTGTTTCGACCTTCGAGAACTGCAACAATACCCGCCGTTACCTCGCCTCTTTCCTGAAATATGAAATACGAATATAAGGTAGAGAATATGTTCTTCAAGAAACTGAATCGGGATTTTCGTTGCCTATCTTTCCTGTGTTCGAAATATGCTTCCGGGCAGCATTGCCACTCCGGTCAAGAAACTGAAGCTGATGACCTACACGGCGTATAAAAACGGCTGGATTGCCGTCAATCCTTTCGCGGGGTTCTATGTCAAAGCGGAATACTCGGAACGTCGCTACCTCTCGGCATCGGAATTGCAGGCCGTGATGAATGTCAAGCTCCCCAATTACCGAACAAGCATTAACCGGGATGCCTTCGTCTTCTGCGCCTTTACGGGCCTGAGCCACGCGGACGTAGTGAAACTCACCCACGCGGACATCCATACGGACGACAACGGAGAGCGGTGGATTATCGACAGACGCCAGAAGACGGGTACGCAATTCCGTGTCAAACTCCTTCCCGTAGCCGAAATGCTCTACAAGCGTTATAAGGATACATACCGCACCGGGGAAAAGGTTTTTCCGCTTAAAGGCACTTATAAAACGCTGAACATGTCGTTACGTCATGTTGCCAGACATGCCGGTCTGTCGTTCAACCCCACGATGCATTGCGCGCGGCATACCTTCGCCACGACGGTCACGCTTGCGCAGGGCGTACCTCTGGAAACCGTCAGCAAGATGCTGGGACATAAACGGATCACCACGACCCAAATCTATGCTAAAATCACCAATGACAAGATCGGGCAGGATATGGCGGCGTTGAGCGAGAAGTTGAACGGTATCTTCAAGGTCGCACAATAATGACCTGCTATCTTACAGCTAATTCAATTTCCGATCTTGCTTCGTCAATAGCAGGGTAATTTTCGATGTAAGTTTTCCCGCCGGCAGGGAATTAAACGCCGGAGCTGAAAATACGCAAGGCCATGCGAATCTACTAAAGAGTGAGCCTTGCGTATTTTCAGCTCCGGCGTTTTGCTGGTCGCTACCGTCGGAATGGGCGGCCTTCTGCGGCTCCTGACGATCCAGTTCTGATGTTCAGCCACGATCAGCCTGCCCGTTCGACGGGATTTCACCCCGTCCTGCTATCAGACGGACAGCTCCGGGAAATCGCCTGCGAGTACATGGAGCACATGGGTTGCGGCGAACAGCCTATATCGTTTTTAAGCACAAGAACATTTCCAGAAAGCATCTCTATATCATGTCGCTACGGGTCGATGAGCAGAACTGCAAACTCCCGCATGATTTCGAGGCCCGGTGCTCGATGGAGATTTTGCCTGACTTAGAGTGGAAATACGGCCTGCATCCGAGCGTCAAGGGACAGAAGCTGACGGATACCCCCGGACATCGAAAGGTGAACTATAAGGCGGAGAACGTTAAACTACAAATTTCGCCTGTCGTCAGGTCGTGCCTGCGGAGCTACAAATGCTCATCCTATGGAAAGTTTCGCACATGGCGGGTATTCTCTATGGAGCCCTGACCGATGACGGCTATGGTGTCGGAACGCCGTTCAAGTCGAGTCGTATCGGAAAGGATATCGGCTATAAGGCCTTCAAAGTATTACGGGATGTCGAAAGACAAACTGAAAGAACCGGGAGCGCTCGACCAACGGCGACAAACAGTCAAAGATGCCATGAGCCCGCATAACACGCGGGAAGAGTTCCGGCGGCTGCTCAAAACGGAAAACATCGACGCAATCTTCCGCATCAATCCGATTGGCAGAATCTACGGCGTGACGTTTATCGACCACAATGCAGGTATCGTCGCCAACGGATCGGTACTGGGAAAGGAGTTTTCAGCCAATGTCTTCAACGACTTGTATCCGGCACCGAAAGAGGGATGTCAGGTTGCAGAACAGCGATATTCGGAACGAAAACTCGACCCGCAAAGTCATACGACCAATCCCCTGACCGAAGCTGCCGACACCCTATTGGATTTGGCTGATACGAAGGCGTATGAGGAACAGCAAAGGATAATACAGAGGCGAAAAAACGAAAACCGCATCAATAACATATTGTTTATCGTATAAATCCTTGAAATTAAAACAAGTATGTCGGTTTGAAACATATTCGACCGAAGATGTCTGACTTACGCGTTATCCGGTTCATGCCGTATTCTTTTTTTTTGGGGGGGGGGGAAGACGAAGGGGGTCGACGCCCGAACAAGTAATGTAATACTATAGAAAGAAGCAATACCAAGAGCATGCCGAGGAACATGTCGTCATATTCCCGGTATTTCACGAGTAATCCTGCGAAAAATCCTCCCAATGCAATCCCGAAATCGAAAGCCACGAAAAACGTAGAGCTTGCGGCACCTCGTCTTTCGGCAGGCATGACCATGGTCTGCAGGGCAGGCTGCACAGCTCCGAAACTGTATCCCAGCAGTGCTGCCAACAGCAGGTAGCACGGTATGTTGTGCGCGAATACCAGCAGAAGTATCCCGGTGATAATGGCTGCATTTCCTGTGTACACCAGTCGCGCCTCACCGGACTTACCACCACACGCCCCAATAGTATCCGAGTGGCGACCGTGGCTACGGCAATGCCGATGAAATAAATACCTTCGCTGGGCAGACAGTGGAGTATGGCATAGATCGCGACATATACCTCGACTACTCCGTATACCATCATGAAGGAGAGCTGTGTAACAGCGGCCGGTACGGACATCGGTTCGAACAATTCGCCGAGCTTTAACGGCGTGTCGACTGTGGCGATGCCTGCCTAGATGAAATACCCCATCGGGACGAACGCGATTCCTGCCAGTCCGCATATAAGGACGAGGCGACGGCCTTGGGTGTCGACGAGACATCCCACGAAGGGTCTCGACAGGATGGGCGCGATGCTGAACAATGCTGTTGCCAGACCTATGGCCACGATATCTCCGCCCAGAGAGGAGATAAAAAAGGGGAACGTGGACAACAGTGCATGAAAGTTAACGAAAATGAGGAAATTAACCAGACATATCTTGATGAAAGAGCCGATCCATAATTTGGGAAAGTCTTCCGTTCTGTTCATATTGCTATTAACAAAAAAGGGTCCAATCAGGTCCCTAAAAATACAGCTCTGATTAATTAAGATTTCGATCTTTTACACAGAGACAAAATATTCAGAGTGGATTATTTTACGGAGTTTTTCCGTATTAAGGACTATGAAACAGAGCAATTCGGGATACGGACGAGGTGTCTCCTATAGTCCGGTAACTAAAATTGGCCTTATTATGTACGATTTTCGCCCTGTGAGGAATGAGGTCTGCGTATATTTGAAATATCATTTGGAACTTGCCGTATCTGGTATTTTTGAACGTCGAGAGGGTTCCAATGACACCAACCTTAAATTTCAACCTCAAATTATGGAGAAACTGCGACTCTTAACACTTTTATTTTTGACGGTGGTTATCGCGGCCTGTCAAAAAGATCCCACGCAGAATGGATCGTCTGATCCGGATGTGGTCTCATTCCAGGGATCGGCTTCATTCAAGACTGTGGACCCGGCTGAAAAAGGGCTTGATCTGATCTGGAATGCCGATGTAGACCGGATCGGGCTGTTTGCAGCAGACGGCGAGACCGTCGAGCATGCCAATATTTATTATGCGGCCTTTTCATCGGCGGCAAATACGCAGTTCGTCTGTCCTTCGCAGGACCGGCGAATCGTGTGGAGCGCCGGTGCTGCCTCACGCGATTTCTACGCCTATTATCCTTATCGTACGACATACGATGATTTGACGGCTGTTCCGGTGGCGATTGCTGCGAAACAGAAAGGAGCGGCGGGCGCTACGAAGCATCTGAAAAAACTGGTCAATTTATATGCCGTGAGCAAGGGAGTGAAAGATCCTGTCGAAACCGTATCCTTGCCATTCGAAAGCGTTGCTGCGGTCATCGAACTCCGACTTGCCGCCGACCGGACATTATCGGATGTCAAGAACATAACGTTGCGCAGTATCGACGGCGGGATATTGGCTTTCGAAACGGGGTCGCTGAATCTGCGGAACGGGGCGGTAACACCCGGAGAGCAGACGGCAGCCGAGATAAACTATGAAATCGAAGGACAAGCGACGATTTCACGCACGCCGACGAGCTTTTTCCTGGCTGTGAATCCCGTAGAAGCTGGAAAAACGCTGGAAGTGCTGGTCGATTACGGAGAAAAGCATCTGTCGCTGGGATCGGTGACCGTTCCCGAAACCGGAATTCCTGCCGGACGGTTGACCATATTCTCATTGGGTTACGAATTTCCACAGCGCATCGCGGAGGACTTGAGCGCTAACGGTACGGCGAACACTTATCTGATAACCAAACCCGGTACGACCTATAAGTTCCGTGCAACGACCAAGGGCAACGGGGCGCCGCGCACCTACTCGTACTCGGTAGACGGCCATCCGGTAACCAAATCCTACTCCGAGACTGATCTGGCTATCAAGCCTATGGCGGCAAAACTCGTGTGGTACAATTCGCCGAAAACGGCCGACGGCTGGGTACGCGAAAGCCCCGTGACTATCGAATCCGTAGAGTATGACGACTGGGAAGGTAACGTCTACTTCACTACCCCGGCCGAGTTCGTTCCCGGCAATGCCCTGATTGCAGCTTATGATGCCGGCGGCGAAGTCCTTTGGAGCTGGAATATCTGGGCTGTCGAGAATTACGATTGCGACGCCGAAGCGCGACAGGTCGGCCGTTATATGATGATGGACCGTAATCTGGGTGCCATGGCGGGACGCGAGGCGATGAACTCCTCGGATAAACGCGTTGCGGCTTGGGCTTTAGGCAACTATTATCAGTGGGGGCGCAAGGACCCGTTCCCGGCAGCTGCGGAGTACGACGACACGGGATTCGGCAGCGAGATGTACTGGGGACTTCCAACTTATACGCCTATCGAAGAATTGCAACAGGATTATTCCTCCGAGAGTTGGGGCGCCCGGAACATGATGTTCGGCAAGATCGGTGCGAATAACGCCTATGCCGTGGGTGACAAGACCGTCGATGACGCCGTTGCCCTGTCGGTGAAATATCCCTACCGTTGGATGGCCAAAGAGGTCAGCGGTGTTCAGGCCGACAACTGGTACACCCCTTCTTATTCGTGGTTCAATAATACAGGTTCGGCCGAGAATCAGACCGGATGGTTCTGGTTGTGGGGAAGCGAATACGTTGGCGACAATCTGAAGAGCATTTACGACCCGTGTCCCGCGGGCTGGAAAGTGGCGCCGCCCGAAGCCCTCGATTTCGCCCTCGGCAGCGTTGCGGAACTCGATGAAAAACCGTTCGGGCGTTACTCTCGTGCATACGATCTCTATTTCCCCTATACCGGACAGCGGCAGTCGGCCTTCAACGGCAGCCATATCCGTTCGCTCACCAACAAGATGCTCGTGCTGACCAGTTCCAGTGCCAGCGGCAACTATTACCCGGTCCAGGGTAGTCTGGGCGGATATTCGTCCTACAACTCATATACGGGAGCCGGCTACCAGCTGCGCTGCGTTCGCGAGCAGACGACGGCAATGCCCAAAGGGCGTCTGGAGGGTCCGCGAGCCGTACTGATCGGCAACTCCATTACGGAAGTATGGCAGGGACGTACCGACAACAAGACCTTCTTTTCCGACAACGACTACCTGCCCAAGGGCATCAGCGGTCAGACCTCGCTCCAGATCAGCGCGCGTTTTTATAACGACGTAATTGTCAACGATCCGGCGTGCGTGGTCATCGCCTGCGGGGTCAACGACCTGGCTGAGAACGACGGCCAGCCCTGCTCGATCGAACGAGTTTTCGCAGACATCCGGCTGATGGCCGAAACAGGCGCTGCAAGAGGTTTCAAGGTAGTCATTGGCTCGACGCCCCCGGCCAACCGGATCTGGTGGCAGAGCGAGGAGTGGAATGCCGCTCATGCCGATCTTGGACAGCGTGTTGTCGAGTTAAACAGGCTGCTGAAACAGTATGCCGAAGAGAGGGGCTTCGTTTATGCCGACTACCATTCTGCGCTCAAAGACGATCAGAACGGACTGAAACTCGAATACTCCTGGACACCGGACGACCGTGTGCATCCCAGTGCGGCAGGTTATGCCGTAATGGAGAAAATCCTTAAGAAAGCCGTCGACAAAGCACTCTTCGATCCAAATGCAACTGACGGCGACGGACAAATTGATGACCTCGACAAATGGGAAGGCTGGGAGTAACCTTAAAATATTTAGAACACGATGAAACGAAACTATATAATTCTGTTGGCCGCCTTGCTGACGGTCGCATGCGCCGGAAACGGCGACATCATGTCGCCGACACCGCAGGAGGGCGAGATCCTTTTCTCGGGATCAACTGTCGGTCCCAAAGTCCGGACCTCCTATGAGGATACGGAAACAGCGCTCCGGGTGAACTGGGTCAAAAACGATCTGATCGGCCTTTTCGCCGAGTCCGGCGGCAAGAACCTGGGAGCCAATTTCGCCTACAAGGCGGCTGTGTCGGGAGCGACGAGCGATTTTACAGCTGCTTCCCGGCTCAATGTGATTCGCTGGGCTGATGAAACGTCCGATCACGATTTCTATGCCTGCTATCCCTATACGGACAGAGCCGCAGTCGATGTAACGGCCATCCCGGTGTCGGTGCCCGCTGTGCAGACTCGTTCGGAAAGCGATCCGTTGGCGACTTTGGCAGCCCATGATTTTCTCTATGCCGTTACGTGCGGGATCAAAAAGGGTGACAACGCCGTCAACCTGCAATTCAAGCATCTTTTTTCAGCACTCGAAATCCGGCTGACGACCGACCTGCGGGCAAAACTCGAGGGCGTGATTTTCCGTTGCGTCTCGAACGAAAATGCCGCCGTATCGATGGAAAACGCCACGGTCGATCTGCGCACGGGTGAAGTGAACGTCTCCGAAGCTGTGGTTTCCAATGCCGTGCGACTCGACTGTTCAGGCAATACGTCCGACACCGAGGCACTGGTGCTGCATTTGGTCGTAACACCCGGACATGCCGGTGAAACATTCGAAGCCGTCGCTCTCGTCAATGGCAAAGAGTACATCTTCGCCACCGTGAAGGCTCCGTCCGACGGAGGTATTCCCGCAGGCAAAACGGTGGTTGTCGAAGGGGAAGCTACGCTCGACCCTGAGGATGCGCTTCCCGTCATCGATTTGAGCGCAGACGGTACAGCCAACACCTATTATGTCAATGCGGCCAATACGTTCTATCGCTTCCGTGCCGACGTGAAAGGTAACGGCAAGGCGCTGACTTGCGGCGACCTCTCCTACACGGAGGAGGATCTCAAAATCGAACCGAAAGCCGCCCTCGTACTGTGGTACAATTGTTTGCAGACGAGCTATCTGCCGTGGATACAGGCGTCTCCCGTGGTGCTCAACAGTGTGAAACTCAAGAAGGACGGCTATATCCATTTCGATACGCCCGAAACATTCGTCAACGGCAATGTGGTGATTGTGGCCATTGACAAAGAACTTAACTACGACCAGATCGAGGCCGACGCGGATAACCGCATCTTGAATGCAGAAGTTCTTTGGAGCTGGAATATCGTGTTCTCAGAGGGCTATGACCCCGATGCAGCGGAGAATTGCATCGTAAAGGGCGGCTATACCTTCATGGGCCGCAATTTGGGCGCCGTGATCGATTGGTCGCAGGCCGACATCAAGCCTAACCAGCAGCAGGAGTCCGTCAACCTGGCCTGGACCTCGGGCAACTGTTACCAGTGGGGCCGGAAAGATCCGTTCCCGGGTCTGCCGGATTATATGAGCGGCAATGCCTATTACATGACCGGATTGTGGTTCGCTCCGGCCTATACGCCAATTCCCGCGCTGGACAGAGGTACTTTTGAAGCATGGGGCCGAGAGGCGCATCACCAGATTATCGGCAATACGAAGGCGACGGTCGCCATCGACATCAACACGGCGCTCGGAACGGGTTATGTGTCGCAGGATGCATTCGACCTGGGCCGGGCCAACCCCCACCTCTGGCTTTACAAGAATGAAAATTACCTGACCGATAAGGCCGGATTGGCTGCCTGGGGTAATCCGTCGAAGGATGCGCACGGGGTAAAGACGATTTACGACCCGTGTCCCCGGGGCTGGAAGGTGATGAGCAAGCAGGCCTGGATGGCGCTGACCGACAATGAAAAGCCTAACGCTGTGGTCGACGTTTCGAAGACCGGACGCGGTATCTGGCTGGATGGCAAGTGGTTCTTCCCACTGACGGGAGGTGCGCAGCACTGGCACAATTCGGACGGCTCCTGCAACGGAAATACGTGGGGAGGTTCCTGTGCGACCTATTATGTCGATGGGCCGGATTATAACCCATGGGGGCACGTCGGAGCTTTCGTAACGGATGTCGGATTCCCGAGCGATGAGACCAAACGGAGTGTTACCTGCAAATCGCAGAACACCTATTCCGACCGAGGTGCGGCGATCCGCTGCATCCGGATTGACGAGTAGCAGACCTGCAACGGAAAAAGCAGCGGCATCGGAAGATGCCGCTGCTTTCGTATGGATGCCGACCGCCGTTTACAACAGAAATCCGACCGAAAAGAGAAACGTGTCGTTGAGCGGGTTGAATCTATCGCTGCCCAAGCGCCATGCGGCGTCGCACCGCACGGGGCCTGCAATGAATCCGCAACCCAACGAAGCGTAATTGCCTGTTCCTTTGTTCTTATGACCGAAGTGGTATCCGCCACGCACGACACCGTGCCGAAAAAAGGTGTATTCGGCTCCTGCAGCCAGACCGGTGATCCCTCCCCGGAACTGGTGGCTCAAATCGAGGGCGACGCAGAGCATGTGGTTCGAGCGAAAAGGCAGATGGAGCGAACCTCCGAGCGACCCACGTATCGGCAGGCCACAGCGCTCTCCGTCGGAGGCTTTCACATCGGGGCCGATGTCGGCCAGCCGCAGCCCGACGATCCAGCGGGCACCCTCCACAGCGCGGAGCGTCCCGCGATAGGCCGCACCGATATCGAACGAGACGCCTTGCATCGGTTTCTCCCCGAATCCCTGATCGGAACGGACGTAACGGGCCGTCAGCGAAAACGCCAGATTCCGGCCGATCCGACGGCCGTAACCGACCTCTGCCGAAAGGTCTTGCGGACGGGCTGTTCCGGCGGGAAATCCCTGTTCGTCGGTCAACCCGACCGAAGGTCCGCGGAAATAACGCACTCCGGCCAACAGGGCGTTCCGCGAGTCGGGAGTATAAAATCCCCCCACGCCGTAAAGCACATTGGCGCTGTCGAAAGCCGTATTCCAAGGTCCGGAGAACAGAGTGCCTCCGGCATGTCGTTCGCCGATGAGACTTAACGCGGCATTGGTGTAAACGGCCAACGGATTGTCCGTAACTGCTGTCGCGGCCCCTGCCATACCGGCTGTGCGGGCATTGGTTTCCAGACCGAGGAACGGCATGATCCCGGCATCAGTGGTCTGGGCTTGCGCCGCATAACCGCCTGTCGCGAAAAGAAATGTCGCGGAAAAGTATCTGATTGATTGGCAGATAGACATGGTGCTTGCGGTTATCGTTTGATGATATGGCTGTTGAGTTTGCGGCCGCGGCACTCGACCGTGCAGCTGTAAGTCCCGGGAGAAAGCCCGGATACGTCGATGCGCCCCGTGTTACCGTTGTCGCTGGCGCGGATCGAAACCTGCGTAGCGAGCACCTGCTGCCCCGCCGCATTGTGGAACCGAATGGAAAAATCGCCCTCGGCGTCCGGAATGCGTACGTTGAGTACATCGCGGCATGGATTGGGAAAAAGTTCCATCGCAACACCCGTACCGTCGACAATCACCTGGAATTCCGAAGTCGCCGCGGCGCCGTCGAGGTCTCTTGCCGTTACGGTCAGCGTCGTGCAGCCCGCGGCGCAGGGCCGTACAAGCAGTTCCGAATTCTGTACGCGGCACTCCACGACCTTTTCCGCGGAAGGCGAAACGAAATAGGAGAGCCGATCGCCTGGAGCATCGGCATCGGCAAAATAAAGTTGAAGATCGATGCTCCTGCCCGCTTTGTCGTCACTTTGCAGAAAGAGGTTCGGAATGGAAGCGGTTGCCTCGGGCGGGGTATTTTCTCCGGTCCGAACGGAGATGACGGCCGGGCGGGACGGAACGCCCGACGGACTTCGGCCGACGATTGCCAAGCAATAAATTTGCCGCGGTTCCAGCCCCTCGATTCGGCAGGCAAAAGTTTCACCGAGACCCGCATCGGAAGCAAAAGTGTGTCTGACGGCCGTAGCAGGAATGTCGTCGACCGTAGCGGCCGAAAATGTCCGGGTGTCGATGTAAACGTCGAATGATGAGACCGGACGCTCCAGATAGCATCGCGGAACACGCCACGACAGTTCCGCATGGGTGCGGTATCCCGAAACCGCAATCGTACGTTCGTCAATCGGATCCGGCCGGGTATCATGGAAAAGAACGTATTCGGCATCGACCAGTCCGTTACCGAGCATTCCGGCATACTCGGGATTGATCGTTTCCGTAAACTGCTTTCGCCCCGAACCCACGAGTATTTCCCGCAATTTCTCGCTGGTGAACCCCGGTCTTTGCACACCGAATGCGGCAACGGCCAGGGCCGCAATGCCCGAAACCTGTGGCGCGGCCATCGAGGTTCCTGCGGAGTAACCGTAACCGCCGTTCGTCGTGGTGCTGAAAACGCGAAATCGTTCGTCACCGGTAGCATGGCCGCCCAAAGCCGCGAGGTCGATCCACGGACCGTAGTTGGACCCGGCGACCTTACGGCCGTCGATGCCCAGCGACGCTACGGCCACCACTTTCTCGTAGGCTCCCGGGAACACCGGGTCGGAAATGCCGTCGTTGCCCGCGGCAAAAATGACGATGCCGCCTTTCATGGGACCTGTCTGATTGCCGTTCTCATCGCACCCGGCATACTCGATAAAATAGTCGATGGCCGCTTTACCCGACTGCGACAAGTCCGGAAGACCGGGGACATAAGTCCAGCTGTTCTGGCTGATGACGGCCCCATGGTCGGCCGTCCAGACCATGATCTCCTCGATCGTCGCGGCATCGCGTCCCGGTTCGTCGAAAATCTGGCAACTCATCAGCCGCACACCGCTTCCGGGCGTTCCGTCGCCCCCCGCGATGCCGCAGACGCCGATGCCGTTGTTGTTGACGGCGCCGATCGTACCTGCGACATGCGTGCCGTGGCTGCTGGGAGTGATCTCCGTATTATGGCGGCAGAAGTTGTAGCCGCAGGCGCCCTGTCCGTCGCGCCAGATATTCGCTGCCAGATCGGGATGCGTATAGTCGATGCCGCCGTCCACCACGGCGACGACGACGTCTTTATGTCCGGTGCTGACGCTCCATGCCGGAAAAATGTTGAGGTCGGCCACGGCCGTCGATCCGACCGCAGCGCCCACCCGGTGGTAAATCCACTGATTGACCAGCAGCGGATCATCGAATCCGGGGATTGCGACATTGTCCGAACCTGAGGTGCGGCTGAAATCAGCTTGCGAGACCGTCGCCCCGGCGGGAACCATACGCGGAACAGGTTCGATGCACTCGACTTCGTCCACCCGGCCGAAGCGTTCCATGGCCTCGGCGACAGAAATCGCCCCGGAGAAATGAACGTCGTACCACAGATGAAGTCCGGCCCTGCGGCGGCGTTCGCGGAAACGGTCGCCATCGGAAAAGACACGCTGTACGGCAGTTGCCCCGGCACGGGTGGCGGCGGCATCGAATGCAGCGATTCCCGAGCCGGAACCGCTGCGGGTAAAGGCACGGGTGTCGAGTTCGGCTGCTGTTTCGCGCAGCTTAATACGGAATACGCCGGGTATGTAAAACTCCTGCATCGGGGTTTGTCCGACGCCGGGAGCCGGGCCGGATTCCGGGTCTCTGGTACAGGCCGTCAGCAGGAGGAGCGTCAGAAAGAAAGAGAAGTGTTTCATCGGTTTTAAAGGAAAAAGGTCCGGAGCCGGCAGACGGCATCCGGACCGAATAAACATTTCTTAAGGATCACGGAACCAATTTGATGTCGAGAAACGAGTCGGTGCAAACGTAACAATCCGATGCCGAGGTAGGCCCCAATTGCCATTTGAAGGTTTGCACCGTCTGGTTCGGAAGTCCGAACAATTCACCCCGAAACGTGTAGGGGGCATAAAACTGCATGATGCCGTCTGGCAGGTAGATGACGCTGACGGGATCATTGGCTTCGACCGTTTCGTAGACCGGTTTCCCATGTTCGTCCACCTTCGGTCGTCCATAATCGTCGAAGGCCTGTTGGCGATAACTGTAGCGGAACGACCAAACTTTGCTGGCGGCATATTGCCGGAAATTGGTCGTCAGCGTCGCGTTGGGCCGCGTGAGTGTCCCGATTTGTTCGCCATTGGCCATTACCTTGAATTCGGTCTCGGTGATCGCCAATTGGCTGCTGCGGATGGTTTCGAGGTAACTCTCCGGAGTGTATTGTCCCGAAAGCGGCGTCATGCGAATCCGGTTGCCGGTTTTAATGCCCCGCAGAATGATTTCGTCGAAAGCCGGAGAGAGCGACATGAACGTGAATTCGTAATCTCCTTTCCATCCTTGGTAGCCGGCGCCGTTGTCTCCGGGAAACGAGAAGAAATGCAGATAATCGTTATGGGTTGCAAATTTCAGCATGGGACCGGTCGAGAATTCGATCCGATATTCCGATTCCGTGCGCAGCGGATCGGCTTCGACGAAAGTGCTCCCCTCGAACCAGGCCTTAACCATACGGTCATCCTGGAATTCGACGATATAAATCCAACCGCCATAACCGAGATTTTCGTCAGGGAAATACTCCATCACCCATGTCTTCCCGGCCTGCAATGCGAATTTGTAGCGTTCAAGCGTCTGCTCGATCCGGGTCGAGGTCGACTCGCTGAAGTTATTTTCCGAATCGTCGCATGCAACGGCTGAGAACAGCAGCCCAGCCAGTATTAATATATTGATTCTCTTTTTCATACATTCAGTTTAATCTTCAAGATTCGTCCAGTCGATGTCTCCGAGTTCGGAAAGACGGCGCAGGTAGATGTCGCTCCACTTCGCAACGTCCACGCCAAAATCGTCGCGGAGCCATGCGATGAGAATCGAGCGCTTCTTCTCGATTTTGGCGCGGCCGTCCGCGCTTTCGATCGAGGAGAGCATCGCCTCCCACTCCTCCTCGCTCATGCTGATCAGGCGTCCGCCCGTTTCGGCGATGTCCTCTGCGGGACTCGAACGTGCATACTTCGAAACGAAGCCCAGCTCCATGTAGTCATTACCGCTTTGGGCATACTTGTCACCCACGTAATCGCTTTGCGTAATGGTATCGTAGTCGCTCGGTACGGGATATGTACCATCGAGGATATGCATGAACTCGTGAAGCATCGTTCCGGCGATTCGTTCGCTGTCCTTTTCCCGGTCGAAAAATTTTACGCCGAGAACATTGATTTGAAGGCCATTTTCAGCCGATGCCAGCACGGTGTTCCCGGTGCTGCTGATCTCAAAACTGCCCACCAAATAGAGTACCCGCGGGAAATAACTCTTTGCGAAGAGCAATGGATCTTTCTGATCGGACATCAGTTCCGCCATGGCGTCAAGCGTCGAGTATTTGATCAGTTTGGCCACCTCGATCGATTTGTCCACGGGCGGCGGCGAGACCCAGTAGTTGAAGTGGGTTTCGCGGTCAGGCATGCGGTATTCGAAACGAATGTTGTAAGGTTCCGTATAGTGCCGGTCGAGCCAGAAATCGAACTCGGTCTTTTCCTCGGCGGGATCGACAAAGATGCTTTTGCCGTCCGGTTCGTCCTTGTCGCATGAGGTCGTAGCGCCTGAGACAAGCAGAAGCAAGAACAGGGATATGATTGTCGGTTTCATAATTCAATATAAATATTTAGTGAATTGGTTATTGGCAGAACGGATGGTCAGGACGATTCTCATTGCGGGGATTCGCTTCCAATCCGGCTGTGATAACCTCTTGAGGCAGTTGGAGCGCACGTCGAAGATCTTTCTCGCCGAGCGTGGCCGCAACAGTGAATCCGGTTGTATTGTCATCGTTGTAGGCCGAGTCGTCGAAACGATCAATCACGATGCCGTAGCGTTTGATGTCCCCCCAACGCAGTCCGTCGGCGATGGTCTCAATGCGGCGGCAAAAGAGCGTGGTCTGAATAAGGTGCTCCTGTTCACCAGCCTCGACTGTAAAGCCGTGGGGATGGAGCGGCTTGCGCGATGTCGGCTCCAAAGCGGTGTATTCGGCGATGTATCGATTCGATGACGGATCACCGTAGACCTCGGCGATGCGTTCGCGGGTCAGAGATTCGATGCCGTTCTGTCCGACCAGATAGAAAGAGCCGATCCAGGCATTGAGGTCGGCAACTGCCTTGTCGTACTCCTTGAGATGGACATAGGCCTCTGCACGGCTCAACACCGTTTCATTGGTTGTGAACGCCACCATCGTCGAACGACCGATTCCTACGCCGGTTACCGGGTCGGTTACCTCCCACTGGTTGGGCCATTTGGGCATGTAGATCTTGTTGACATCGTTGTCCTGCCAAATGAAAGGAGGATGCTGGTAGACCTTTTCGATGCAGTTGTCCTTCCACCGGTCCCACGGACCGCCCATCGGCCGCTTCGCGCGGTAGGTCTCCCTCTTGGCGACGCGGTAGTTGTGAGTGAAGCGCGCGCCGGAGTTGCTCCAGGCGTTAAAAAGCGATCCGTTACCGGTCACCATGGGAATCATCAGCAGGTTGAACGAGTGTCCGACGCTGATGTAGTCGAGGGTACGGACCGAGCCGTCCCAGGCCAGCTGCTTGACTGCCGCCCAGTCGCGCATGACGGTCGAAGGGGCACTGCCGAGGACCTCGGAGGCGTATTCGACCACCTTTTCCCACTTCAGATAATAGAGGTTGAAGCGCGTGGCAAAGGCATAGGCGGCGCTGCGGTTGAAGTGGTACTTCGGAACCGCATAGTTGACATCGCTGACCAGAGGAAGCGCCTCCTCGATATCCCGGTCGATTTTCTCATATACCTCCTTGAGATTGTCCCGGTGATAAACCGGATTGAGCGTCGTTTCGGGAGCTTCCATGTAAGGGACTCCCAGGTATTCGCCACTTTTTTCAGGATGATAAGGGAGACAATAGAGCATCGTGAGGCAAAAATGCGAATAGGCCCGGCAAAGCAGGGCTTCGGCTTTGGCCGGAAGCAATTCTTTGGGCGTACCCTGTTTTTCGATCGCTTCCAGAGCGGTGTTGGCTGCGGCAATCGCGGAGTAGTAGGCCTGCCAGGTATTTTTGTTGCTATCGTTCTCGGCCTCGTTCATGTCCATCCAGTAGCTGTTGTGCTCCAGCAGCAGGCTGGTGTTAGGATTGTTCGCTCCCATGTCGTCGCAGTTGTCCGATGCGATTTCGCACATGCGGGTGAAACTGCGTGAAGGATAGGCCGACACGAGCAGCCGGTTGATTTTGTCCGGCGTATCGAGCTCAGTACGGTTGTCGGGCAGTTCGTCGAGGAAATCGTTGCAGGCAGCGAGTATGAGCGAACCGGCGCCGAGAAGCATTATGCGTGATATCAGTTGTTTGATTTTCATGGCGGAGCGGGTTTAGAAGCTGACACGAAGCGTCAGCGTGAACTGTTTGGGCATCGGTACTGCAACACCTCCCGTATTGAAGAACTCGGGATCCTGGCCTTGCAGTTTTTTGTCCGAATAGATCAAAAACGGGTTGGTTGCCTGGAATTTGAGCGACAATCCGCTCATGCGCAATTTCGAAGAGACCGATTGCGGAAAATCGTACGAGAGCGAAATCTCTTTCATGCGGATGAAATCGCCTTTGGCGACCCGTACATCAGAGTAATTGTAGGCGCTGTACGCGACATAGAGATTGGAAATATCGTTATTCTGTCGCGTGCTGGCGATAACCGGGACATTGGTCCGTCGTTCGTCGCCGGGATTGAGGTAACGATTGGCGAATTCCCGGGGCATGGCCGTCAGATCGGAATAACCGTTCGAGAAAATCGGATCGAGACGGACGACGTTTCCAAAGGAATAGGTCATGAAGACGTTGAGCGTGAATCCCTTCCACTTAAAGATATTACCCAGGCTGCCCGTGATGGTAGGATCGACAGGACCTTCATAGACGAGGTTGCTCATATTCACAGTCTCCTGGAACTGGATGTTCGT
The DNA here is from genome assembly GCF_001915285.1 of Alistipes sp. 56_sp_Nov_56_25. Taxonomy (NCBI): domain Bacteria; kingdom Pseudomonadati; phylum Bacteroidota; class Bacteroidia; order Bacteroidales; family Rikenellaceae; genus Alistipes; species Alistipes sp. 56_sp_Nov_56_25. The sequence continues at coordinate 8,559 of NZ_MNQF01000001.1, read as the reverse complement.
CGAGGTAATGCTGCCGTCAGCGGCGAGGAACGTCGGGATGCCCATCTCGTTAAGTCCCTTGAATTTCAAGGAAAAGAGCGAACCGCGCGGCGTACCTTCCATCGAGTAACCTGTGCCGGTGATATAATCGATCATGCGCGTCATGGTTTTGAGTTTGGTTACCTCGTTGTCCATCCAGGCAAAGATGAAATTGGTCTGCCATTTGAAGTTTTTACGTTCGATATTGCGGGTGAAAAGCGAAAGTTCCACACCCTGCGATTTCATCTCCGCGACATTACCCTGCTTATCCACGGCACCGCCCAAACCCATTGTTACAACGTTGCCGATCAGGTCGAAATTATTACGTCGGTAGGCGTCCATCGAAAGAGTGATGCGGTCGTCGAGGAATCCCATGTCGAGGCCGACATTTAACTCATGCTTTTTTTCATAGGTCAGTTCCGAATTCTCAGGAGCTGAAATACTCAATGCAGGTTCCCGGATTTCAGTCGCACCACGCCACGGGTTCAGCGGATAGATCGTAGCCGTGGAGTTATTGACCCATGTGGGGCCCCGGTCGGCAGTGAGGCTGTAAGAGAGTCGCAGCGCAAGGCTGGAGAAGGCCGGACGCAATGGTTCGAAGAACGACTCCTGGTCGATGCTCCACTTGCCGGCGATATTCCAGGTCGGCAACCAGCGCGCCTTACGCGATCGGCCCAACCGGTTGGAACCCTCGTAACGGAGCGTACCGTTGATCGTATAGCGGTAGTCGTAGGAATAGGAGAATGTGCCGGCGAAGGCGGCGTTGCGTTCCCGTGTATTGGACAGGCTGTAATACTGGGTGTTTTCCTCCAGTTGTTTCTTAAACAGATCCAGGATGTAGAACGGCGTTTCGCCCATGTCGTATTGCAGGCCCCAGCCTTGGAACGAGGTGGCGCGGCGGTCGATGGCATTGACTTCCACAATGCCGAACAGATTCAGAATGTGCTTGTCGTTGAACGTGTCGTTGTAGCTGATCGAAGCCCGGAAATCGCGGCTCTTGGCGCGGAAGTCGCTCCGTTTGTAGATACCACCCTGGGGAAGGATCGAGTATTTGTCACGGTTCGGCTCATCGGGATTGTCGTAGAGGTAGGGATTGTTGCTCTGAATGATCGAGGTGGCCATCGAACGGTAGGCCTGCGCCTGGTTCGAACTGTCCTCGATGTGATGCTCGGTGCTCGAAGCCTGATATTTGATTGCCCCAAGGGCCGAAACTTCGACTTTCGGAGTGATCTTCCATTTGAGTTCAGCCTGGAATTTCACGTCGCTCACATTCAGGTCCATATAGTTCTTGGACAACTCGTCCTTGATGTTGAACGGAGTGTAATTGCGTGTGTAGAATTCATCAGGGTCGAGCGTGCGCGACGAACGCAATGCATAGGAGTAGGGGTTGATGTCGAAATCGCGTTTGACGGTTCCGAACACAGGGTCTACCTCCGACGAGAGCGATCCCGGTGCACGCTGTTCGCGGTACGAAGCGTTGCCGATGAGGTTCAGCGTCAGCTTGTCCTTGAGGATGTGCTGCGTGGTATTGACCAGAAGCGTGTAGCGGTTCACCTTGCTTTGGATGCTCCATCCCGGATCGACCATCGCACCGACGGAAGCGTAATACGAGCCTTTTTCACTGCCCGAGGAGATGCTGGCCGAGTGGCTGTGCTGAATGCTGTTGCGGAAGAGTTCCTTGAACCAGTCGGTATTGCGAAACTCCGCCTGTCGCAGGTAGGCGTTGCGCCCTTCGGGGGTGTTCAGCACGGCGAACTGCCCCGTGGCAGGGTCGTAGGTGTTGATCAGTTGCGACAACTTGCCGTAGACGCCGCTTTCCGAGCGGTAAACGGTATTGGCATAGTTGAGCCATCCCTTGTCGTACATCTCCTGGTAGACGGCCATCTGCTCTTGCGAATTCATGATGTTGAAGTTCGAGTAGCTGGGAACCATACGCATCGTGAATTCGCCGGTGTAACTGACTTTCGTAATACCGGGCGTGCCTTTCTTCGTGGTGATGACGATGACTCCGGCCATGGCGCGGGCGCCGTAGATCGAGGTTGCCGAACCATCCTTGAGAATCTGGAAACTCTCGATGTCATCGGCGTTAAGTCCGGCGATGGCCGAACTGATGAGCGTCGTGGCGTCGCCCGACGACAAGGAATTGGCGTCGACGTTGATCACATCCTCCATGATCACACCGTCCACCACCCACAACGGCTTGGAGTCTCCGAAGATCGACGTAGCGCCGCGAATGCGGATTTTCGGGGCGGCGCCGAAAGTTCCGGAAACGTTTTGCACGGACACGCCGGCAGAACGGCCTTCAAGACCGCGGCTGATTTCACTGATGCCGTCCAGTTTGACATCCGAGGCCAATAGTTGGTCCGTGGCTCCGGTGAAGATACGCTTGTCCATCTTTTGCATACCGGTCACTACGACCGATGCGATTTCTTGTGCGCTCGCTTTGAGTATGAAATCCATGCGGTCGGCATCGACCTTCTTCTCGACCGGATCGTATCCCAGAAAGGAGACACGCAGTACGGCTCCGGAGGGGACATTTTTGAGTGTATAAAGCCCGTCGATCGCTGCCGTGGCGGCATTGTTCGTGCCGACGACCTGGACGACGGCGCCCGTCAGCGGCGTACCGTCCTCTTCGGATACCGTGCCTGTTACCACGCGGTTCTGTGCCGAAGCCCGGCACACCACTGCCATGGCGAGCAGAATGAGTATGGTCAGTTTTTTCATTGGTCAGTCATTGAAATTCTTGGTTCCGGGGCGCAGGCAGGGCCGCGGTCGGCAAAAGTCGCGGCCTGCCCGCTGCATTCGGAGTCGGTTAGTAGTTTTTGGAAAGTTCCAGTGCGTTGGTTAAACAGAGCTGCCCGGTAAACGACCAATACCGGTCGTTGTTCTCCCAGAAACAGAGCGTCTTGGCCTCCCGGCCATTGCCCTGGCCGTTATCGCTGAACACGAGCTGGATCGTGCCTGCATTTTCATCGAAGACAGGTTCCGCCGCCCAGGCGACCACGCCCGCCTGTGACCAGATATAGTTGCCTTGCCCGTTATTCGGGCCATTGAAATGGAGGGTGTAGAACTTTGTTCCCGAAAAACCCAGTTCCTGACCGGTCTGAATGACCACTTTGCCATCGGCGAACTCCGCCGTAAAGGGATAATCCTTGAGTGCGGGATCGTTGATGGTGACCTTGTACGAATATTGATTTTCCTTGGCGGAGAATGTGACCGACGAGAGATTCTGGATGCTCCCGGCAAAAATATCGGTTTTGGTTACGTTCCACGTGCCGAGCAGGAAATCATAGGTGCTCTTTTTAGGTTGTATAAGCGTAACGATCACCGGATCGCCTTCTTCAGGTGTAAACTCCGCGCGCCCCTTCACCTCGACACGGCTCGACGCCTTGTTCGATGTGAAACTGACGCTCGCGCCGTCTTCGCTCTTCGAGAACGAGAATGCGTTATTCGGGTTCTCCGTGAGTTTTACATCGTAGACTCCGGAGCAGGTTACCGCAACGGAGAGCGTGCGGTCCGTATCGGAGAAGATGAGCGTCGAGGGTACAACGACAAGCCCCCTGAATTTATCCTGAACAACGTTGATCAGCAACGGCTTGAGTCCTTCCGCCTTCACGGTGACCGTGGCTGAACGCTCCTCTGAGCCCGTATACGCAAGAACGTTGAAATTGACGATCGAGCCGATGACTGCAGTACGACACCACGATTCGCTCGACTCCGCCGTTACATCCCGGCCACCGGCATCTACAATAGCACTGGCAAGACCGCCCTTGTAGTCGAATTTTTCACGCGTAATACTTCGGAGTGAAACAGATGTAGGATCGTCATCCTTCTCGCATCCGGTCAACAAGGCCAAGGAAGCCAGCAAGAAAAGTAAGTAATGTTTCATATGGGTAATTTTGGGTTGGTTGATTCCGCATTGTCAATCCTGGCCGGCTGATACTGCGACCTGCCGAATTCAATGTAAAATTACTGAATCCGGGATTCCGTGTTGAAAAATATCGTTCACTTTTACGATAAAATCGGCTCGGAGGCCCCGGGAGTTGAGAAATGGCTCATTCTGCCCCTGGCTACTGCGTTCCGGGGTCCTGCTTTTCGAGGAATTCCGTCGGAAGAACCCCGAACTGCTTGGCAAAACATTTGGCGAAATAGGACGACGAACTGAAACCGGTAAGAAATCCGATTTCGGTAATGCGGTATCGGCCTTCAATGATCATCCGTTTCGCCTCGTTCAAACGAATGAGTTTCATAAAATCGTTTGGCGTCAAGCCCGTAACGGCTTTCAGTTTTCGGAAAATCAGCGTGCGGCCCATCGCCAACTCACGAGCAAGAAGTCCCACGGACAAATCCGGATTCCGCATATGGGCGATGATCACGTCGCGGCATTTAAGGATGAACTCTTCGTCCAACCGGTTCTGTTGAGAACCCGTATCGAATTCGGTCATGAATTTGCCTGCATAGAAGCGCCGGATTTCATCACGCGTACGAAGCAGGCTGGAAATCTGCGCTTTGAGCTGGTCAGGCGAGAACGGTTTCTCGATATAGGCGTCAGCGCCGCATTCGAAACCCTCGATTTTAGAGCTTATGCCAGTCCGAGCCGTGAGTAAGATCACAGGGATATGGCTTGTGGAAATGTCGTTTTTGATACGCCGACAGAGCTCTATTCCATCGATATCGGCCATCATGATGTCGCTTACGACCAAATCGGGATCGTTGTTTCGAAGCAGGTTGAGCGCCTGGCTCCCGCTATCCGTTGAGATAACAAAATAATCGTTTCCGAGCACCTTGACCAAAAAATCGAGGATATTGCTGTCATCATCTACAACCATGACTGTATGGCGGACCGTCATATCGGAGGGCCGTTGTATCGCCAGGTCCGTTCCGGGTTCTTTCTGAAGCTGCGATTGCCCGACGGTTTCCGTATTGAGACGTGTCTCCACACGAATATCCATCTTTTCGCTCGCAGGTTCAGGGATGAATGCCGTCAGCAGCGCTCCGGATTTGCCGTCCGGACGTTCTGTCGCCGTAATTGTTCCGCCCATCAGGCGGATGAAGATTCGGCACAGATGCAAGCCAATTCCGACTCCGGACGCGAATCCGTTGTTCCGAGTTTGGTAAAAAGCTTCGAAAACCTTTTCCCGCTCTTCAGCCGGGATACCGGGACCGTCGTCCCACACTTTCATCACAAGACCGTCGTCTCTGCGATCGATGCAAATGTGGATTTCTTCTGCGGCGAAACGCAGAGCGTTAGACAACAGGTTGCTTATGATTTTGGTCAGCGCCTCTCGGTCGGTGATTTGCATCAGGCGATCAGGGATCTCTTCGATCAAACGGATGCGCCGCTGTTGTGCCGTGGGACCAAACATAGCCAATTGTTCTCGGACGAGTCGGCCGACATCGCAGATATCGTAGCGGAGTTTGTATTTGTTCGAATCGATCTTTCGGAAATCGAGCAGTTGGTTGACCAGCGAATGAAGCCGGTGGTAATTTTGCTTGATAACAGCCAGATACTCTCCGTCCTCCTCGGAAATCCGATGCGATTTCATGACTTGTTCCAGCGGCCCAATAATCAGGCTCAAAGGAGTTCGGATCTCATGGGTAATATTGGTAAAGAAACTGATGCGTTGCTCGTAGAGATTCCGTTCGTTCTCGCGTTTGACCGATTCGATCTTCTCTCGCTGCTGTTGCTCGGTACGCCGCATCCAGTAATACAGACCGACAGCGATTACGATAAGCGTCAGTACCACGTAACCTGCCAAAGCACCTTTTGACCGGAAAAACGACGGCTGGATACGAATCCAGAGTTTCGTCTCATCAGAATTCCATTGCATGTCGCCGTTGCCAACCTGCACCCGAAAACAATATTCTCCGGGACGCAGGTTATTGTAGTTGACCGAAGCGTTCCGGCTATCGGTCATGGACCAATGATCGTCGAGTCCGTCGAGTCGGTAACGGTAGCGGCAATCTCCCGGAAAGAGGTAGGTTGGCGAAACGAAACGGAATCCCACCGAGGTCTGGCGGTGCGACAGCGTGATCTTCCGGGTGTATTCGACAGGAACCGAAAGCGGCGAGCTTCCGTCTTCCGCATGGGATACAGGCAGTCCGTTAAGCGAAAATCGGGTGATTATGACCGGATAGAGGTTCAAGTTGCCCATGATGTCATGGGGGGGGGGTGAACGTACATATACCATCGGTCGTACCCAGCACGATGCGCCCGTCGGAAGTGAGGATACCCGAATTGGACATAAATTGTTCGGTGTGAAGCCCGTCGGCGCGCGAATAACGTTTCAATTGTCCAGTTGCGGGATAAAAGACGATCAGCCCCCTGTCCGTCGTGATCCAGAGTCTGTCGTTTTCAGGGATGATCCGCTGAATGATCTTACTGGGCAGAGGCAAGGTTTCATGGCGAACGAAACCGTCCTTTTCGTTATAACTGCAAAGTCCGTAACCGTTGGTTCCGATCCACAACCGGTTCGTGCGGTCGACGGCAAGCGTGTTGACCGCATTGCGGCTGATCGTCGCAGGGTCGTCGGGATCGTACCGGTAGTGCTGCAGGAGGTCGGTACGGGCATCGTAGGAGTAGAGGCCGTCTTCGTTCGTCGCGATCCAAAGACGGCCAGCATGATCCTCCGTAATGTCTGAAATACGCACCTTGGGGTCGCGTGTCACAAAACGATCTTCAAACCGGTCGTAATAAAAAAGCCCCACGGAAGTTCCGGCCCAAATGCGGCCGCTGCTGCTCCGGAATAGGACGAAGACACGAGAACTGGGATCCGACGGATCTGCAAGATAGGATTTCACGGTTCGGCTTTTCAAGTCCACGGCTTCGATACCCCGTTGGAAAGCGGCGATCCAGAGCGTTTGGTCATCGACAAGCATTGAAAAGACGTTGTAAATGGCAGTCCCAACGTTTTGAGCCGTGCGGTACGGAACGACCATGCCGGCATGTCTGTCGAAGAGCAGGATGCCGTCATTTTCGTTTCCCAATAGATACTGCCCGTCTTTCAGTTCACAGACCGCGCTGACGACCTTACCCCGGTCGGAACTATCGTTCTTTCGTGTGGCATAGCAAGTGAAGCTGTTACGGGCCGGGTGAAATTCTACACCCTCATAACAAGATCCGAACCAGAAATTTCCTTCGCGGTCGTATAGAAAAGAGAAGATGTTGCAACACTTGGTACGCATGAAGGGAACTTCAGTGTCCTCTATGGGACGAAGTTCCGATTCAGAAATACGGTAGAATGTCGCACCACTGTTCGCACAGACAAGCAATTCGCCCGGCGCCCGCTCTGCCAGGCAGTGGATACGTTGCAATCGGCCCTCCCCATTCCTATCGTCATAATTGGTGAAACGGCCTGTGCTCCGGTCGAAGCGATCAAGACCGGAACTTACCGTCCCGAGCCACAACGTGCCGTATGAATCTTCTGTGATGGCATCGATCGAATTATCCGAAATGCAATTCCGTCCGTCTGTTTCCTTCCGGTAATGAGTGAAGCATCCTGTCTGCTTGGAAAAAGCGCACAACCCTTCGCTGTAAGTTCCAATCCATATGGTTCCATCCTTGCTTTCGTAAATGGTAGAGATATAATCCTGCGCGATGGAGGTGTCATCACCGGGAACATGGCGGTAAACCGTAAGGCATTCCGTTACAGGATTCCAGCGAAAAAGCCCCGAATTGACAGTCGCAATCCAAATTTCACCTTCCCTGTCCTCAATGACTTCGGTCGTCTGTCCCGTAACGCATGCTCCGTCGGAAGTTCTGACATCGAAATGTCGGAAACGGTCGGTCGCGGGTGTGTAAATGTCCACGCCGTTATCAAGTGCGAGCCAGATCTGCCCGTGGCTGTCGAGCATCAGCCGGCGGATATTGTTGCTCGAAATGCTCGACCGGTCGCCATCGGTATGGGTGTAACTGCGGAACTCACAGCCGTCGAAACGGCACAATCCGTTGTCGGTTCCGAACCAGATGAATCCTATCGAGTCCTGAACGATGCCATAGACGTGATTGGATGACAGGCCGTCATCCACAGTATAGTTACGCAGATTATGATAAACAGAGGCGTTCGCCGATTCGGCACGCCCCGGCAGAAACAAGATATAGAGTAGAAACAAAAATGCAGCAATACAGCGGAAAATTCGTTTCATAGAAATTTGGATTATTGACAAATGTAATAAATGCAGGACTTTCTACAAAGATAATATGATGCAGAAAAAGGCCAATTTCGTACATCTCGGTGTTGCAAGACGACGTTTCATGACGCGACAATTCGATTTTTCCTTTCCATTCAGATTATTGGCCTCGATATGTACTATTTTATCGTACAGCGGAAAACTTTTCATCTATTTTTACTTCGCGAGACGAGATAAAGAATTACTACTTAAATTTCTATCTTAATGAAATCGAACCCAAGCCGCACCCTGTTCCGCACGCTCTTCGCGACGGGCCTCCTCGCAGCCGGCCTCTGCTCCTGCTGCCCCAAACACAACACCCTCACCCAGGCCGAAATCGCCGACGGCTGGCAGCTGCTCTTCGACGGCAAA